>JADJPA010000001.1:2897500-3030000 GCA_016713505.1 Candidatus Competibacteraceae bacterium
CACGGTTTCAATCCGCGCCCACCAATTAAGGCGGGCGAATCTAGCATCGCTCGGCTCCAGTCGCTAATCGCGCAAGCCGTTTCAATCCGCGCCCACCAATTAAGGCGGGCGAATCGGTCGATACCCGCGTGCTCGATAACTACGCTAACGGTTTCAATCCGCGCCCACCAATTAAGGCGGGCGAATCCCCAACGCACCGGCTGTTCTGTAACCGCGCTGATCGTTTCAATCCGCGCCCACCAATTAAGGCGGGCGAATCAGTATTATTTCAAGCTATTGATTATATTTAGATATATTGGCTGTTCTTTGGAACCCTCTTGCCTAGTTAAAGTTTTTAACCTGATCCGCATGGAAAAAATTAAAAAATTTAATAATTTCAATTTATTAAGCTGTGCGCGAAACTCTAGTATTTTTGACCTTTACTTGGGGTTCGCGCGCTCAAATTTTTTAAGCAACTAAAGAGTCATTTTCAAAGTCCACGGCATGAAATATACCAAACTCTTTAATATGTTGAGCCAAGGGTTCCGTAAGGCGATAAAACCTCAAGTTATCCTCATTTAAGTCAATCTCATCTAATAACTTTCGCTCTAAAGATTCGTATTGAGCTTGGCTAACACGACACTCAAAAACTGACTTTTGTACGCGTTGCCCATGATTAAGACAAACCCGTGAGACACGACGTAACCTTCTTCGTCCTTCTGGGGTTTCTGTTCGAACGTCATAACTAACCAAAATCATCATATTGGAAACCTTTTAATCGACGTTGACTTTTATAATCGACAGGTTTTTAACGAATTAAAAATGGTAAATAATCACTCAGATCTCCTCGCAACACACGAGCTAGAAATCGCGCTTGGATATGCGGAAACAAACCAAATGGGGCAGGTTGCTGTAATAACGGATGACTTAATTCTTCCTGCTTTCGTTGCTGGTAGGAAGCCACTACCGTTTTTCGCCCACTCTCGGCCAAATATACCGCGCCACCTGGCCGCTGCTCGAAATCCTTCTCGGTTAACTGGCCACGATTGATTAGAGTGAGAGCCAGTCGATCAGCCAGCGGTCGAAATTCTTCCATTAAATCCAACGCCAAAGCCGGTCGGCCCGGACGCACCGCGTGAAGGAAGCCCAACTGGGTATCCAATCCCACACCTTCCACTGCTGCTCGGCAATCGTGAACCAGCAAGGTATAGAGAAATGAGATCAAGGCATTGAAACAATCCAATGGTGGACGACGGCTCCGCCGCTCAAATGAAAAAACTTCACGACAATCAGGACGAATTAGATGGCGGATCGCGGCGAAATAAACGCGAGCGCCATCGCCTTCAACGCCTCGTACCCCGTCAAGAAATTCTTCATAAGGTAGCCGCCGGATATGGCCGGCCAATAATCGGCCACTGTGCCTCAATGCTTCTTGATCTGCGTCATTGCCGCTGTCGCGCGCGCCGCGCAAGATGATTTGCCGGGCATTGCGGAGCTTGCCCGCCACGAACCCTTTAGCCAGTTCCAATGCTTGAGCGGCGGCGGCACGATGTTGCGCTTGTCGCAACAGGATATTTCCAGTCAATGGTCCTTCCAGTCGCGCCTTGAATTGGCCGCGCCGATCCAGCAACACCACCCCTCGGCCATCGTCGGCGCAACGATGCAATGCCGCTGGGCTAACCATGATGTCACCAAAAATCACCACGCTGCCCAAATGATGCAACGGGACTTGCAAGCGTTTTTGGCGCTCGATTTCGACCACCAGCGTTTCTCCTTCCAGGTGGAGATAGGCCCCTTGGGTCATCACATACAATGTGTTCAAGAGGTGGTGCACGGCTCCTCCTGGTCCTCGTCCGGGTCATAAAGGGTTTTACGCAACGAACGTAAGCGAGCGGTTCCCGCGATCAGCGACGGTTGGCAGACATCGAACAGCGAGCATTCCTTACAACGAGAATCGTTGACCGGCGGCGGTAGCCGTTCGCTGGACAGCAGAGTGCGAATCTTCGGGGCGAGTTCCTCGACCAGGGTGCGCAAGGCGGGTGTGATGACCACTTCGCGCCGCCGTCGGGAACTGTGGTGAAAAATCGCACCGCGCGGGATGGGACGACCTAACATTTCTTCCAAACACAGCGCCTGCGCCGCCAATTGCAAATCGTCGTGCTGGCGGGCACGACGCGGGCCATGCTTGTATTCGACTGGGAAGGGCGTCCCATCCGCCAGAAATTCCACCACATCGGCTCGCCCCACCAATCCCAGGCGGCGTGAATACAGCGGCAAGGCACGCTCGACGCGCAGCCCACCTTCGGCGCGGCTTTCGGGCGTATCCACTTGCTGGTGCGCCGCTCGTCCGCGCAAGGTGTACACGTTTTCGTCCCACGCTTGTTCGGCGTGGATCAGCGCGCACTGACGCGGGCAGTAGCTGTAGTGTTGGAGCGCCGAAATCATGATTGCGTCTTCCGAGCCATCGTCCGGCGCGGTCATGTGGTTTTACCCGACCAAGCGCAACAAACGGACGCCATCCGGCAAGCCTGCCTCATCCACCGAAACGCTGTAATCTCCGAAAGCGCGCGGCGTGCTGGCAGGGTCGTTCAATGCGGCTGAAACTCGCTCGAACAGGCGATGCGAAGGAGCGTTGCCGAGCGCTGAGTCATGCTGGAACACGTACAGGCCGCGCGTGGTCATCTGACCGCGCGCGGCGGAATGATCGTGCTCGAACATGTTGCCCAAGGCTTCCCATAGCAGCGTCAGGTCAGCGTCGGAAAAGCCGGTTTGCGCCGCCAGATGGGCGGAAATAAAGCCGTGCGCCCGATATAGGCCATACGGCACGGTGAATTTGCGGCCCATCGTGCGATTGTCGCCACTTTGCTTTTCGGCTTCGGCTTCCGTGGCGACCGCCATCCGAGTGATCGAATGTTCGGCGGGCGTGATCGGATTCATGCTGCGGGCGAAGGTCATTTGCACCGGGCCGCGCACTTGGCCGCAATTGACACCGGTGGACATCACCGCCCCAAACGCGCGCACGTCATAAAAGTTCTGGCACATCCACTGCCGGGCTTTTTCAACCTCGCCGCCACCGCCCTTGCGTTTGCCGCTTTCACCGGACAAGGTCAAGCCAAGAGCCACATAGGCGCGTTCGTGCTGGCGGTTCAAAACAGCTTTTTCCTTGATGTAGATTTCGAAGGGCGGCTGCTCGTGCTGTTTGAGTCCAACATAGTTACGCACCTTGCGTTTCAGGCAAACATCCGTAACCAGTCCGTGGCCTGTTTGGGGGTCCATGCGCGGTAGATTGCCGGCGTCGGGATCGCCGTTGGGGTTACCGTCGATCACATCGAACAGCACGATGAAGTCGTAACGAGTTTTAATGGCATCAGTCATGATTGGACTCTCCCTGATCGGTCGATGGATTAGCTAAAGCTTTTTTGGTGAATAAATCCTGGCGTTGATGGTAATAACCAATGGCGAATCGTCCTTGATCGTCCAGATTGAGGTGGGGGGGAAATTGAGTGACGGCCTCTAAAATCTGTCCGATGGTGATTTCCAGCCAAATTTTTTGTCCTGAGGGAATTTTGTTGAGATGGTGCGGAGTAAGTTTGTTGATGAGGTAAGGGAAAACCGTCACTGGGGCGGCCGAGGCCGCACCGTAGAAACGGTCGCGAATGGTGGCGTTCAGGCCGGGATTTGCCGCTTCCTGAGCGCGTTCGAGAATGGCGAACAATCGGCCCAAGCGATAGCCGATATTGGGATTTTTTGGATCGAGCGACACGTCAACCTCCTGTTGGCTGGGATGGTGAAAGCGGGCATGGCGAAGCAGCACGGCCTTGATTAAAGCCGCGCGAATGTAAGTGACTGCGCCTTGTTCAGCGCGGATGCGCTGCAAGACCGCGATCAATAAGGTTTGCGGGTAAGGAGTTCCATCTAGGATCGCTCGCAACACTTCACCGGCCAGCAGCGGCGGAACGTTCTCGCTTTTGCCTTGCGCGGCGATGGCGACCAGCAAACGCCACACCGGTAAAAACTCAGGATCGCGCGGTGGGCGAACGATGGCGAGATCATCAAAATGTCGGCGGATGTTCCCTGCTAATTCGCGCACCGTGCTCACGCTCCACAGCCGCACGGCCAGCCGGGCGTTATTCGGCGCGAGGCCGAGCACGAAAAAGCGGGTATCGTCCTGATTCAATGGCCGCGCGCCCGAGTGCGTCGGAGCCTGATACAGTGCCTTGATCGCTTCCACGCCACGCGCCGGGTCGTCAGGATCGGGTTGCAGCCAAGCGGCGAATAATTCCTCGGCCGGGTCGGGCTTCTCAGCCCAGAATACGAACGTATCCTCACCGACCGATAATCGTTGGCGCGAGTCGGCGCGCAGTAGGGTATTCAGCGACGTGGTGTAGGCGAAAGCCGCATATTCGCCGACCGGCGCGTTTTGACCCTGTTCCTTGCCGTGAGAGCAAGCGGCGGAAAAGTTGAAGGAAAAAAGATTAGCTCCGCTACTCTGCGCGCCTCGGACGCCTTTGATTGCTGGATGCAGTCGGGCAATCGCATCTAGTTTGCCGCTGACCAGACAGCGCTTGCGGGCAGAGGCCGTACTTTGCTGGGCGGCCATGATGGCCTGCCGGACTGCTTCCCGCTGACAGATCAGCTCCAAATCACCTTCCAGGCGTAAACTGATCGATTCGGTGGTTTTGTTGAGTTCCGCCCAAAGCGGGTGTCCAAATACAGAACTGAAGTCGCCCCGCTCTAAAAAGGTCAGCGTTGCGCGGATGCCTTCATCGGTGACAGGTGCTGGAAAAACCTCGTGGATGCGTTGTAGGAATGCAGCATGGGTTTCCCGCGCGCGCGCTTGTTCTTTTTTTAAGGCGGCGGCGTCCAGCTTGGCGGCACGGGCCGCGCTGACCGCGCCCAGCACGTAGCTCATGCCGTCCCAGAGCAGGTTGGCGGCAATCCCGACAGTGCGTTTGACACCCTGTGGCACGACGAACAGCCGTCCCTTATCCCGCTTGTTATCACCGCTGCGGGTGTCTTCAAGATCGACAAAGCCGCCATTCCGATCCAGCACGATGATGAAAGGAATCGCTTTACGCTCGAAACCGGGTTGCGGCAGTTCGTTCTGCTGTCGCTGGTAGTAATCGCAGAGCGCTTGCAGGATCATCGGACAATCTCCTCGCTATTCCACTCTGGCACCCGCACCGCGCCGTTATCGAGTTGAGCGCGAAAAAAACAGGGCGTCGGTTCAGCGCCGCGATAGTCCAGGTCATACAGCATCCAGCCTAAATCGCGGTTGTCGGCAATAGGTTCGGGTTGTGATTCGGTGGCGTCCACCCAAGCGAAGTCGGCCGAAAATTCCCGGCAACCGAGATAGGGCTGATGGAAACATTGGCCCTTTTCGACGCGGCGGTGAAACATGGCCGCATATTTGGCGGGCGTATCGTCAGGACCAGCGTGGGTGGTTAATTCAAAGCGGGCATGAATCCGATAATCCACCTCGCGCAATAGCAGTGCGGCGCGTTGCTGGCGGTCTTCGTCCGCGTAGAGCGCCAGCGCGCCCTTGCCCCGGTTCATCGCGGTTTTCACATTGTCGGTGGAAATCACGCTGGCAACTTCATTACGCCGCACCGAGGCCCAACGGATCGGCTTGAGCACCTCGATTTTCGTAACTCGCCAGACGATTTGCGGCTTCCAAAAGATTGCCTCTAGCACGCCGCGCGCGGCGGATGGCGTCATCACATCGTAGGAAACTCGCTCGACTTTCATCTCCGGACGGGTGAAACAGGCGTAATCACCCCAGACTCGCAAGCACACTGTGTTAGGCGACATTCTTCCAACCTCCTGTCATGCGATCAGATCGTCCGGCGAATAACGGGCGGTTTGCGTGTCATCGACCCGCAAACCGAGCACCGAATCGTAAAGCGGCGCGACCTGGATGAAGATGCCGGGCTGTCGTTCGATGATAGCTCCATCAGTCAATAGCACCCGATGAACCCGGCGCGGGATATTCACGACGTAACGTTGCAATTGACGAAGCAGCTTTCGTTCCAAACCATCGCTGGAGCGGGTGAGTTGGGCCAAGAGCGGTTCGTTATCGCCGTAGCGAACGATGACCGGCGCTTGAATTTCCGGGATAAGTTGAAAACGTTCGGCGGCGGTGCGAAAGCTAAATTCCAATCGCTGGTTGTTCTTCAGGAGTGGTAATATCCCTTTTCCATCAAGCTGTTCTGCTCCTTTTTGCCAATACAGGCTCTGGAAATATTCGGCGAACAACGCCGGGGCTAGCGGGTCGGGCGGACGACGCTGCAATATCTGCCGCCCTGCCTGGCAAGCTTGGCGCAAGTGACCCGCTGGAGGTTGAGTCGGCGGCACAAACACCACCACCTGTCCAAAATTGAACAGGCGGCCTTCACGGTTGCAACGTCCTGCCGCTTGCGCGATGGAATCCAAGCCCGCCAGCGCCCGGTAAACCGCTGGAAAATCCAAATCGACACCGGCTTCCACTAGTTGGGTGCTGATCACTCGCAGTGGCTCGTCGGAGTTTTCTAACCGCTTTTTAATCCCGGCAATCACGTCAGAGCGATGTTGGCCGCACATGAGGCCCGAGAGATGCACGGTATCGGGTGGCAATAAGCCATGCAGAATGCGGGCATCGTCGCGCCGGTCCACGATGCACAATACGCGGGGGTGGTCTTCCAGTTCGGCGGCGAGCGCTTCCCAAGTGATCGACGTTTGGAAATCAGTCGGCAAAGTCAATTTCACCCGGCGCAAGCTATCATGCAGTTCGCGCACCGCCGCCGCATCGCCCACGATCTCACGCACGTCGTCCAACCCTTTCAGAGAAAAATCAAAGCTATGCCGGGAGGAAAGGTCCGGCTGCGTGGCGGTACACAGCACAAAACTGACACCGTAATAGCGGCTCAATTCGCGGACTGTGCGGAGAATGGGGGTCAAAAAATCCGGTGGCAGTAGTTGCGCTTCATCCAGAATCACCACGCTGTCGAGGATGTTGTGCAATTTGCGGGTTCGGCTAGGGCGGTTAGCGAACAGCGACTCGAAAAATTGCACGCTCGTGGTCACGATCAACGGCGCATCCCAATTCTCACAGGCCAGCCGACTGCTGGGCGTTTCACGGTCGGCCTCGAAAAGGCTGTGATGTTCGAGCACGGCATCCGCACCAAACACGGCGCGAAACACATCCGCCGTCTGTTCGATGATGCTGGTGTAAGGGATAACGTAAAGAATCCGGCGCTTGCCATGCTGGCGGGCGTGGCGCAGAGCAAAAGCTAACGAGGCCAGCGTCTTGCCGCCGCCGGTGGGCACCGTCAGCGAAAACAAACCTGGCGACTGCCCGGCGGTATTCCGGCAGCGTTCCAGCACCGCCGCCCGCATTCGATTGACCGGAGTGTCGCTCGCTCGCTCAGCCAATCCCGCCATATGAGCGTCATAGCGTGGCTCCAAGTCCGCCAGCGTGGGATAACAACCGCGCAAGCCAGCTTTATCGGGCGTCATGAACTGTTCGGTGTCGAGAAAATCGGCATCCACCAAGCAGGAAAACAGCAATCTGATCCACAACGCATGATCGCGTTCGCCACCGGGATGGGACACTGGCAACGGCGCGTTGAGAATGTCGGCGGGCGGTTCGGCAGCTAGCGCATCCGCCAGTAAATCAGCTTGGCTCAAACGATTGATCAGACTGGAAGCGGGAGCTTCCGCGCTTTGCCAATCCGGTAAGCCTGCATGATGGCCAGCGATCAGATAGGCGAGAATTCGACCTGAACCTTTCATCCGATCCATCGCGTGAAGCGCGCCCGCTGTGGAATGATCGACTTTGCCGGGCGCGGTTTCGATATGGGCGTCGTAGCCGGAGGCGCTACAGATATAATGCTGAAACGCCTCGCGATATTTACCGAGGTCGTGCCACAAACCCGCCAGCCTAGCCCAATCGCCGGCTTCGAACGCGGCGGCGAACGATTCAGCTAGGCTCGCAACGCCGCGTAAATGCTCGTCGAGAAGATGCTTTACCCATTGTCCATTACGGTCTTGTCTGACATGAGCGAGAAAAATAGACGATTTTTCAGACATGGCTAAATTCCCGATTGCTAAGTAGAAGCGAAATTGCGATCATCCATTTTAAGTTAGTTTTATAAATGAAAAGAGCTAGTTATTTAAATCTCGAACAGTAACGGTAATCAAAGCCAATATGGCTAGTCCCCTCAATCTCCTCGTCATCGACCTCGAAACCCGGCCCGATGCGGCCATCCTGCCCGCCGACCGCGATCCAGAGGCCTTTCCCAAGCCGATCCAGCATCAAATCATCACGCTCGGTTTTTTGCTGGCGCGCATCGAGCGCGACGGTCAGAGCGAGCGTTACGTGGTGCGCAAGCTGGGATCGGCCAGCATCGCCGAGCGAGGCGAGCGGGAGATTCTGGCCGGATTCTGGCAAATGGTGGATCGAAACCGGCCGCGCGTGGTCACCTGGAACGGGCGCGGCTTCGACGCCGCCGTGCTCAAGCAACGCTCGCTGATTCATGGCCTGACGGCCTACAACTGGCACCGCACCGAGCCGCGCTTCGGCTACGACTACCGCTTTCAAACCGATTGGCACTGCGATTTGATGGACGTGCTGTGCGATTTCGGCGCATCGCCGCGCCTGGGTTTGGATGAGGCGGCGCAAGCCTTAGGATTGCCGGGGAAGTGGAACGGGCATGGCGCTGAGGTGGCGGATTTAGTCGCCGCTGGCGATTACACCGCCATCAACCGCTACTGCGAAGGGGACGTGCTGAACACCTACGTCCTTTATTTGCGCTGGGCGCATTTCAGCACCCGCCTCAGTCCGCGCGGCCACAACGCCAGCGTGCAAAATCTGCTGGAGTATCTCGAAGGCGGTCGCGAGGCGTACGCGCATTGGGGGGAGTTCATCGACCGCTGGCAAACCAGCGAGCGGCCCTGTCCGCTGTTCGTCAACGAGCCGCTGGGCCAGCCGGGGCCGCAAGCGCCTGAATCGCATTTGCGAAGCGAGGACGTGTTGTCGTGACAGTGGGTTCCGCAACCCGCCCGCCGACTGGATTTTCAATGCTCTTTCAGTTTCGACCGGTTCAGATAGCGAGGGATCGCTTATTTTGGCCCCGCCAAACTGGACCGAACAAGCTATTTCGGCCCAGGATTTTCGAGCGTCCTGATTAAGTTAACTTTAAAAAAGGAATCAAAAGCTTATGAATAAAGTTGTCGCGGGCGCTAAAATTCCGTGCCGGGTATGTAGGACGCTCGATGTCGGGGACTTCTCCATCCTTCATCAACTCACCTGGTTCAACATGGCGATTCACAGTAATTCCGAATACGCCAAGGGAACTTGGTTCAAGGAGCGCTCGCTGGCCGGACCCCTCATTTTCACCGTGGCCGACGGTCTGGTCCACCATGCGGACACCATCGCCGAGCTGCTCGCTCAAGACGGCTACGAAATTCACGCTTATCTTGGGGTGGACAATATGAAGATCACCTCGCCGGTGCTGTTTGGGGACACGCTCAGAGCCGACGCCGAGGTAGTCGATTTGCGAGCCACCAAGAACCCGCAACGATTTTTGTTCATCTATCAAAATAAAGCCTACAACCAGCGCGACCAGCAGGTCATCGAATACCAAACGACCATGATGGTCGTGAAAAAAGATTGAAGTCGCGACGCGGCCTTTGAAGCCGGTGAGGCGCGCCCGCGCTTCACCGGCTTGGCGAGTTACCGCAAATACGCCCCATCCGCGCCGATCTTGCCCGGCCCGTCGAGCACATAAATTCCCGCCGAATTACCCTGGACGTGGAATGAGAGGTGACCGTCGTGGACGGTGATCTCGCGACCGCTCACAGCGTCGCGGTAATGGCCGTTGCGGATACCGCCGACGCTGATGTCCTGGCCACCGCCGATGGTCAGACCCACCACGGCGTAGCTCTCGCCGTTGTTGAAATCGCGGACGAAGCTGAGGCCGCTGCCCCATTCGTTAACGCTGCTCATCGGTCCTTTTTGTAGCGCGGGGATGGCGCGGCGGATTTGGTTCAGCCGCTTGATGTGCTGATACAGCGGATGGCTCTGGGTCTGACCGATGCGCTCGTCGCTCAGGTGATCGCCGAAATAGGCGCGACCGGTTTGATCCAGGGTGTCGTCGTTGCCGATCACGTCCTGCGGCGCGCCCTTCATGAATTCGATTTCCTCGCCGTAATACAGGCAAGGAATGCCGCGCGCCGTCCACAGCAGGTTATAGGCCGCCGCCGCCATCCATTGATCACCCTTGAAGCGGAAGCGGAAGTCGTTGTCCGGGCCGACATCGTGATTTTGCAGAAACGTCACCAGGGTCGAGGGGTCGCCGAAAATCCAATCCATGTCCAGCACGGCCTTGACGCCGCCGAAACTGCCCCGGCTCAGGTTGTCGCGGAAGGTCGAGAACAGGCCGAAATCCAGCACCGCGAAGCCGGAATCGCCGCCGGAGTTGGGATCGCGCGGATCGTGGCCGAGCCGGGTGTACCACCAGGGCCGGATGAAGGACGGGCCGTTGTCGCCGTGGCCCAGATCGCCGAAGCCGTAGCCTTTCACCAGATTTTCGCCGAACACGAACAAGCCGGGTTTGTGCGCCTTCCAGGCGTTGACGTATTCCAGCAGATTGTCGCGCGGGACGTGTTTCACGGTGTCGATGCGCAGCGCGTCCACGCCCATGTCGAGATAATGGTTGATCGAACCGATCAGATAATCCTTGACGTTCTGGCGGTCGGTGGCGAGGTTGATGCAATCCCCGGCGATGTGCTTCAACTGCACCGCCGCGCTTTCCCAGTCGCCGCCGCAGATGAAGCCGTGCTGCATGTACCATTCCGGGTCGAGGTGGTTGGCGTCGATGCCGAAGAAGCGGCCGGGGTTATAGCCGGGCTTGGGCACCGTCTCCCCGGTTTGGGGATCGACCAGCGGCTCCACGCCGTTCGGATCGCGGTGGTGACGTTCTTTATACCAATCGGGCGCGACCGGATTGTCGATGTCGTCCCGGTTCGGCCAGGCGTAATTGCCGAGGCTGCCTTGATACGGCCCGTGATTGACCCGGCCCGGTTCCGAACCTTGCGGCACGTAATACTTGATCGGCAGGTGGTCGATATGCACCTTGCCGCGAATGCCGTACTGACAGGAGTGATTGACCACCACGTCCTGAATGATCTTAATGCCGCGCTTATGCGCTTCGTCGATCAGATTCTGATAGGTCGCATCCGGCGATTCCAGGCGGGGGTCGATCCGGGTCCAGTCGTAGGCGTGATAGCCGTGATAATCGAGGCCGCTGCGATTCTCGACCGGCGGGGTGATCCAGATCGCGGTGAAGCCGAGATCGCGGAGGTAATCGAGCCGCTGGATCAAGCCCTTGAAATCGCCGCGCCAGTGCGGGTCTTCCGGCTGGCCGTTTTGGTTGAACTTGATGCGGTCGCGGCAAAAGAAGCTGATGCTGGGGTCGCCCTCGTAAAAACGCGCGGTCAGCAGAAAGTAAATCGTCTCCTCACGGAAGTCCTGGCCGGTCAGGGCGGCGGGATAGGACATGGACGGAGTGGGGGCGCGCGAGCCACCGGGCTCGCCGCCCCCACCGCTAAAAGTTTCCGAAGCCAGCTCCTCCGGGTTGTGATTCGACCAGCCGCCATCGAGGGTATACCAACCCAGACGATCCCGTTGCAGGTCGCTGGTCTGCCGGCCGCGCCCGTCGTGGAACAGCAAGCGCGCGCTGGTGACGCCGCTGAATCGATAAACGAACCAATCATTTCCAGCATCGTTCATCGGTACGCCGGGCCAGTCGATGAGGGCCGCGGGCGGGCGGATATCCCAGAAATGGATATGGAGATCGTCAGCCCAATCGGCGGGCTTTTTGAAATAGACGGTCAGATCGGCCATGAAAAGCATTCCAGAAGGTTAGAAAACAGTCAAAATTCACCAGATCAAGCGATTAGTACTCGTTCAAGCGCGCGCTGCGTTCCTGATAGCGGGCGCGCAAGCAGCGCACGTCCGCCCCGCAGCTATCGCGGGCGACCAGCCAGGAGCGTTGATCCCGCCGGACCATCTCGGCGCGGCGCGGCGGCAGCCGGTTCAACAGAGAGCGATACTCCACCGCCACATCCTCGTCCAAACGGTTGAGGCCCGGATTGCTGCATACGGCGATTTCGGCGGCCGTTTCGGCGCGGGTGCAATCGTAGCTGGCGGCTTGCGCGGACAGCGGTAACAGGCTGGCGCACAGAGCCAAGAACAGGCGCTTGAACATCGTGAGTTCTCCTGAATGGATAGGTTGATGGGGACTTTTGATTCTTGGAATTGAAGCCCGACGATCAGCCGTCGAAGGTGTTTTTGCGCCGCAGTTTCAACTGCAACGCGGTGGCCGCTAGAATCAGCGCGAACAACACGAAGGCCGCCGCTGAAGCGTAACCCATATTCCACCAGCGGAAGCCTTCCTCGTACATCAGCAGCACCACGCTGAGGGTGCGGTTGGCGGGGCCGCCCTGCGTCATCACATAAGGTTCCGCGAACACCTGAAAATAACCGATCATGGTCATCAGCGCCACGAACAGAAAGGTCGGACCGAGCAAGGGTAGGGTGATGTAACGGAACTGTCGCCAGGTGCTGGCGCCGTCGATGCACGCCGCTTCGTACAATTGGGATGGAATGTTTTGCAAGCCGGCGATGAAAATGATCATGTTGAAGCCGAAATTTTTCCATACCGCCATGAGGATGATCGCGGGCATCGCCCAAGCCGGATCGCCGAGCCAGTCGATGGGCTGGATGCCGAGCCAACTCAGACCGTAATTCAACAAGCCGTAGCGGGGGTGGTAGAGATAGCGCCACACCACCGCCACCGCCACCAGCGTGGTGACCACCGGCAGAAAGAAAGCGGTGCGGAACAAACCCGGCAAGCGGGTCAGGCGCGAATTGACCAGCAACGCCGCCCCCAGCGACACCGCCACCGACAGCGGACCGCCGGCCGCCACGAAATAGAAAGTATTGCCGAGCGCGGTCCAAAACAGCGGGCTTTGCAGCAGATTCAGATAATTGTTGAGACCGACGAAGCGCAGCCGATCGAGATCGCCCAATGCGTAAATGTCGAAATCGGTGAAACTCAACAGCAACGCCGCCAAGACCGGCAGAAAGAAAAACACGCCGATCAACAGCAGGGCCGGGGCGAGAAAAGCCCAGGCGCTCAAGGCGGCATGGCGTTCGGGACCGATCATGGCGGCACGCCTCGCGCCAGCAACCAGCGCCGTTTTTCCAGAATCCGGTCCACGTCCCGATCCAGTGCGGCGAGGGCGGCGTCGGCTGTCAGTTCGCGACGGACCGCCAGTTCGGCGTAGTAGGCGATCCGGTTGGCGATGCGCTCCCATTCGGGAATCGGCGGCGTGGCCCGCACGTTTTGCAATTGTTGGCGGAAGGCGCGGGCGTAACGGTTGTCAGTCAAGGCGGAATCGTTCCAGGCGGATTGCCGGGCCGGCAGATCGCCGGTCAGTTGATAAAAGCGTGTTTGCTGTTCCGGCTCGGCCAGAAATTCCAGCAGTTTCCAAGCCGCTTCCCGGCGGGGCGAGGTCCGGCTGAGCGCCAGGCTCGCGCCACCGGCCAACGACACTCCGGCGCGGCCGTCGAAAGTCGGCAGCGCGGCGGTGCTCCAGTGCGGTTGCAGGTCGGCGGGCAAGCGCCGCCCGAACTCGCCGATATTCCACGGTCCGCTGACATAGACCGCGAACGTGCCTTTGGCGAACTCCTGATAAAGATTCGCCATCTGGGCGTTGCTGACCGGCGGCGCGAAACCTTGCTCGAACAGTTGCAGATAAGTCGCGAACGCTTCGCGAAACAGCGGGTTTTGAAAGTCGCCGTATTGATGGCGGTCGCGCAGCAGCGCCGCGCCGCGTTGCAAGGCCAGAATGACCGGCAACTGCCATTCGTTGATCGGCAGCAGGATGGCGTAATGCGTTGGATCGCCAAAGCCTTTGAGCGCGGTCATGGCGCTTAGCCAATCGTTCCAGGTCGCTGGAGGCCCCGCAACACCGGCGGCGGCGAGCAGGTCGCTACGGTAGAAAAACAAGCGGGTATCCACGTACCACGGCAGCGCATACGTCAGGCCATCCAGCCGGTTGGTGGCGAGGATGCCGGGAAAATAATCGGCCAGCGCCGTTTCCGGCCACGACTTCAGCCGCTCATCCAACGGCTCGATGGCGCGCAACGCCACGAATTCGGGAATCCAGGTGTTGCCGAGCTGGAAGGCGTCCGGCATGGAATCGCCAGCGTAAGCGGTCAGCAACTTCTCGTGCGCCGCGCTCCAAGGGATTTGCTGGACCCGCACCCGAATGCCCGGATGGCGGCGCTCGAAGTCCGGCAGCAGCGCCTTGACCTGTTCGCCTTCCTGGCCCATCGCCCAGAATTCCACGGTCGTCGCCCGGTCGGCGGCGGAATCGCACGCGGCTGACCCAAAGACCAGCAGAACGATGAACAATAGGCGGTGAAGTGACAGCATGTCGCTTAGTTTAGCTGCAATCTGACCACGTCTGGCAAAAGGCTTGAAAACGCGACCCGCCATCCCCATACAATCGTGTTAGATTCCCCAATCGTTTTTCCCCGCTTGCGAGGTGCGCCATGCCGATTTACGAATACCGTTGTCAGTCCTGCAACCACGAATTGGAAGCGATGCAAAAGCTCAGCGACCCCGAACTGAGCGATTGTCCCGCGTGCGGCAAGCCGGCCCTCAAGAAACTGATTTCGGTGGTCGGATTCCGGCTCAAGGGCGGCGGCTGGTACGAAACCGACTTCAAGAAAGGCGGCGCGCAGAAAAATGTGGTCAAGGAGGATACGGCGCCCAAGGAAAGCAAGGAAAGCAGCGCCAGCGGAGCTTGCGATGGCGCGGGCGGTTGCGGCGCGTGTCCCGCCCCGGCGGCGACTTAGGGACTCGATCCGCGCGGGTTTCGGCGGCGCGGGCGTTTGTAGGTCGTCCGCGCCAGACAGCTAGCTCCTCGCGCTAGGGTCTTGGAGAAGTGCTGTCGCGTCATTTCTTCTCGCCCACCCGTCAACTGGACTCACGCAAGCATTTGATTGTTTGATCGAGCCTGTTCCTCGGTCAAACGCGGTTGCGGCCCGCTGACCGAATCCGTACCATCCCTTTCTTTAAAATAACATCGCCGCTTGGCGTCTCCTTCAGCGTCGCTTCAATCGCCTTTCGTGAAACGGAAACCGAACCCATGCGCAGCCACTATTGCGGCCAAGTCACCGAAGCTCTGCTCGATCAGGATGTTACCCTCTGCGGCTGGGCGCACCGTCGCCGCGATCACGGTGGGGTCATCTTCATCGACCTGCGCGACCGCGCGGGTTTGGTGCAGGTCGTCATCGACCCCGACATGCCCGATGCCTTCGCCGATGCCGAACGGGTCCGCAACGAATATGTGCTGCGCGTGATCGGGCGGGTGCGTCGCCGGCCGGAAGGTACCGAGAATCCGAATCTAGCCACCGGCGCGGTCGAGGTGCTGGCCCGCGAACTGGAAATCATCAATCGCTCCGAGCCGCTGCCGTTTCAGTTGGACGATGAGGACACCTCCGAGGAAGTGCGGCTGCGCTATCGCTATCTCGATCTGCGCCGGCCGGTGATGCAGGAGCGGCTGCGGCTGCGCACCCGCGTCATCAGCGCCTTGCGCCAGTTTTTGGAAGAGCAGGGGTTTATGGACATCGAAACGCCGATGCTGACCAAGGCCACCCCGGAAGGCGCGCGCGACTATCTGGTGCCGAGCCGCACCCACCCCGGCAGTTTCTTCGCGCTGCCGCAATCGCCGCAGTTGTTCAAGCAGTTGCTGATGATGGGCGGGCTGGACCGCTACTATCAGGTCGCGCGCTGCTTCCGCGACGAGGATCTGCGCGCCGACCGCCAGCCGGAATTTACCCAGCTCGACATCGAAACCTCATTCATGGACGAGCAGGCCATTACCGACTTGATGGAAGCCATGATTCGCCGGATGTTCCACGAGGTGCTGGGGGTCGAATTGCCGGACCCGTTTCCCCGGATGCCCTACGAAACCGCCATGCAACGCTACGGCTCCGACAAGCCGGATTTGCGCATTCCGCTGGAATTGACCGAACTAACGGATCTGATGGCGGACGTGGATTTCAAGGTGTTCGCGGCGGCGGCGCAAGACCCGAAAGGCCGGGTGGCGGCGCTGCGGGTGCCGGGCGGCGGCAAGATTCCCCGTCGCGAAATCGACGGTTACACCGAATTCGTAAGCCGCTACGGCGCCAAGGGCTTGGCTTATATCAAGGTCAACGACACCCGCGCCGGGAGCGGCGGCCTGCAATCACCCATCGTCAAATTCCTGACCGATGAGGTGCTGGCCAAGATTCTCACCCGCACCGGCGCGGAAAACGGCGATCTACTCTTTTTCGGCGCCGATACCGCCAAGGTGGTCAACGACGCCCTGGGCGCGCTGCGGTTGCGGGTCGGGATGGACCTTGGCTTGGTCAACGGCGACTGGGCGCCGCTGTGGGTGGTCAACTTTCCGATGTTTGAATGGGACGAGCAGGGCCAGCGCTGGAACGCCCTGCATCATCCTTTCACCGCGCCGAGGGTCGAGGACGCGGCCGAGGTGCGCGCCAACCCCGAACACTGCCTGTCGCGAGCCTACGACATGGTGTTGAACGGCACCGAAATCGGCGGCGGGTCGGTGCGTATCCACCGCCCGGACATGCAAGGCGCGGTGTTCGAACTGCTCGGCATCAACGCCGAGGAGGCATGGGCCAAATTCGGCTTTCTTCTGGACGCGCTCAAGTTCGGTTGCCCGCCGCACGGCGGGATCGCCTTCGGCCTGGATCGGCTGGTGATGTTGATGGCGGGAGCGAGATCGATCCGCGAGGTCATGGCCTTTCCCAAGACCCAAACCGCCGCTTGTCCGTTGACGCAAGCGCCGGCTCCGGTCGGTGAGGCACAGTTGCGCGATCTCAACATCCGCTTGCGCCGCACGCCCTGATCTCAGCGGGTGAACGATCATTCCTCGCCTCCGGCTCCGATCCTTCCAGCGGGTGAAGGGCCGCCAACCCGTTACAAGCGCCCGGAATCGGTGTTGGTGGTAGTCTATACCGCCACGGATGAGGTGCTGTTACTGCGCCGTTGTCAGCCGCCGGATTTCTGGCAGTCGGTGACCGGCAGCCTGGATTGGGAGGAAACCGATCCGCTGGATGCCGCGCGCCGGGAGTTGCGCGAGGAGACCGGCTTGGGTGATGAGGTTGCAGTCGTCCGCTGCGGGACGATCAACCGCTTTCCGATACTGCCGCCCTGGCGGCCTCGTTACGCGCCGGAGGCCGTGGAGAACATCGAGCATGTCTTTCAAGTCCGGCTGTCGGATCGCCGTCCCATCGTTTTGAACCCCGCCGAACACAGCGAATACGAGTGGCTGCCGCGCGCCGCCGCCGCCGCCCGTGTCACCTCCTGGACCAACCGGGACGCCATCCTGCAACTGCCATGAAACGGTTGTTGGCTCGCTCGCTCGGCCCGCTCATCGCATTGGGCCTGTTCGGCACCGCGCTGTGGCTGCTGCATCGCGCCCTGACCGAGTATCGCTATGAGGATGTGGCGGCTTATTTCCGACGCCTGCCCAACTGGCAACTGGTGGCCGCTTTGTGCGCCACGGCGCTCAGCTATCTGGTCGCCACCGGCTACGACTGGCTGGCGCTGCGTTACATCCGTAGACCGTTGCCTTGGGTCAAGGTCGGCTTTGCCGCCTCGCTCGCTTACGCCTTTAGCAATTCGGTCGGGATGGCGGTGCTGACTTCCGGTTCGCTGCGGTATCGGCTCTATTCGAGTTGGGGTCTGACGGCGGTGGAAATCGCCAAGATCGTCATGTTCACCACCCTGACCTTTTGGCTGGGCATTCTCACGGTTGGTGGAACCGTGCTGGCGCTGGACCCGTTGGAACTGGGTTCGCTGCCCTACGTCGATCTGGACAGCCGGCGGCTGGGCTTGCTGATGCTGGTGCCGCCGCTGGTCTATGTGTTGCTGGGCGCGTGGCGCCGGCGGCCGCTCAAACTGGGTCCGTGGGAGCTGCCGATGGTTCGTCCCCGCCTGGCGTTGCCGCAACTGGCGGTCGGAGCGCTCGATTGGCTGATGGCCAGTCTGGTGTTGTATGTACTGATGTCCACTCTGGGAACCATCGGCTACGGCCAGGTCGTCAGCGTATTTCTGATCGCTCAAGTCGTGGGGTTGCTCAGTCAGATCCCCGGCGGGTTGGGTGTGTTCGAGTCGCTGGTGCTGCTGTTGCTGCGCGACCGCTTGCCGGCCGCCGATCTGCTCGGCGCGCTGTTGGCCTATCGGGTGATCTATTATCTGCTGCCGCTGGCGTTGGCGGCGATTACGCTCGGCCTGTACGAGTTGCGGCATCAACGAGAGCGGATTCTGTGGTTGCCGCGCATAGTGGGACCGTGGGCGCCGGTGCTGTTGCCGCACGTCTTGGCGCTGCTGGCCTTGGTCAGCGGCGCGGTGCTGCTGTTCTCGGCGGTCACTCCGGCGGTGGAAGCGCGGTTGGTCTGGCTGGAAGATTTGTTACCGTTGTCGGTGTTGGAAGCCTCTCACTTCATCAGCAGTTTGGTGGGGATGGGCTTATTGTTGCTGGCGCGGGGGTTGCAGCGTCGGCTCGATGCCGCCTGGTGGTTGACGGTGATGTTGCTGGTGGCCGGCATCGTCGCGTCGCTGCTCAAGGGCGCCGATTACGAGGAAGCGCTGTTTCTGGCGGTTCTGCTGGCCGGATTGCTCCCTTCCAGGGAGCAGTTCTATCGGCGCGCCTCGCTGTTTGGCGAGCGGTTTACCGCCGGTTGGCTGGCCACTATTGCCGTCGTGCTGATTTGTTCGATCTGGCTGGGTTTCTTTTCCTACAAGCATGTCGAATATTCGCATGATTTGTGGTGGGCGTTCAGTTTCGGCGGGGAGGGCGATGCGCCGCGGTTCTTGCGCGCCATGGTGGGCGCGTTGGGCGTGACGCTGTTCTTCGGCGTCGCCAAGTTATTGCAGCCAGTGCCTTTCGAGCCGGCCTTGCCGGACGCGGTCGAACTCGAACAGGCTCGGACCATTGCTAGCACGTTCTCGCGCGGTTACGCGCATCTGGCGTTGCTGGGCGACAAGGCGCTGCTGTTCAATCAAAGCCGCAGCGCTTTTTTGATGTATGCGGTCGAAGGCCGCACCTGGGTGGCGATGGGCGACCCGGTCGCCGCTTGCGAGGAGGATCGCCGCGAGTTGGCCTGGGGTTTTCGCGAGCTGTGCGAGCGCCATAACGGTTGGCCGGTATTTTATCAAGTCCACCCGGCGCATCTGGGTTTGTACGTGGAATTGGGGCTGGCTTTGCTCAAGTTCGGCGAAGAAGCGCGGGTGCGGCTGTCCGAATTTTCCCTGGAGGGAAAAGCGCGTAAATCCATGCGCAACAACCTCAGCCGATTGGAGCGGGAAGGTTACCGCTTTGAAGTCGTCGAGAGCGCCGCCGTGCCGGCCTTGCTGCCTCGGTTGCGCGCGGTTTCCGATGCGTGGCTCGGCGATAAAGGCAGCCGCGAGAAGCGTTTTTCGCTGGGCTTTTTCAAAGAGGCTTACCTGCAAAGCGGACCGGTCGCGGCGGTCTGGCGCGCCTCGGAGCTGGTGGCTTTCGCCAATCTCTGGCAGGGCGGCGGCGAGGAACTGTCGGTGGATTTGATGCGCTATCCGCCCGACAGTCCGAACGGCCTGATGGATTATCTGTTCGTCCAGATCATGTTGTGGGGCCGGAGCCAGGGCTATGAATGGTTCAACCTGGGCATGGCGCCGCTGGCCGGTTTGCAGAACCGCAGTTTCGCACCGCTGTGGAACCGCTTCGGCGCGCTGGTGTTCGGCCAGGGTGAGACCTTTTACAATTTTCGGGGCCTGCACCAATACAAGGATAAATTCGATCCCGAATGGGAGGCCCGCTATCTGGCGACGCCGGGCGGTTTGGCGCTGCCGCTGGTGCTGGCGGATCTGACGGCGCTGATCGCTGGCGGCTTCAGAGGCGTTATCGGAAAATAACGACTGATGAGTAATTTCATGACTGTACCCAAGCTGGCGCGAACGGTGTGGCTGATTGCCGCTCTGGCGGCCGCCGGCGCGCGGGCGGAACCGGTCGAAGAGACGCTGGACGATGCCGGTTTCGGCAAGCTGGCGGTCTATCGCGCGACTGACGAACCTAAAGGCGTGCTGCTGTTCGCGTCGGGAGCCGGCGGGTGGAGCGCGGAGCTGACCGCCGCCGCCAGGGAGATGGCAAAACTCGATTACGTGGTGGCGGCGATCAACCTGGATGAGTATTCGACCCGGCTGGAGCGCTCGGACGGCGCCTGCGCTGACTTATCGCTGGATCTCGACCGTTTGAACCGGCTGCTGGAGCAGCGTTATCCCATCGAGACCCACCAGCCGCCGGTCCTGCTGGGTTACGGCGCCGGTGCGACGCTGGTTTACACCGCGCTGGCCCAGGCGCCGGTCGAACGCTTTCACGCTGGGCTGGGGGTGGATTTCTGCCCGGAACTGCCCTTGCGCAAACCGCTCTGCAAGGGGCCGGCGAATCTGGAGAGCGCGCCGCGGCCGGATAACAAGGGCGTGCTTTTGAAACCGATCGCCCGGATGCCGACCACCTGGTTCGTGTTTCAAAATCGGCCCGCTTGCGATGCCGGGGCGACCGGACAATTCGTCAAATCGATCCAACTGGTCCGGCTGAGCGAATTGCCCGGCCTCGGGGGGGTTAAAACGTGGCAGCCGCAGGTTGCCGCCTTGCTGCAATGGCTGGACCCCAGCATCGTCAAACAGGTGCAACCCGATGCCAGCGTCAGCGGCGTACCGCTGACCGAGGTGCCGGCGACCGACGGTCCGGACCGACCGCAGCTGGCGGTCATGCTGTCCGGCGATGGCGGCTGGGCGCTGTTGGATCGCGCCGTGACGGCGGAGCTGGCGAAAAACGGCCTGCCGACCGTGGGGTTGGATTCGTTGAGCTATTTTTGGAAAGCCCGCCAGCCGGATGAAGTGGCGC
Source organism: Candidatus Competibacteraceae bacterium (assembly GCA_016713505.1). NCBI lineage: Bacteria > Pseudomonadati > Pseudomonadota > Gammaproteobacteria > Candidatus Competibacteraceae > Candidatus Competibacteraceae bacterium. The sequence goes on from JADJPA010000001.1 coordinate 2,918,492, forward strand.
TGGATTTGGAGCGTGTGCTGCGCTACTACTTGGCGCTTTGGAAGAAGGGACGCATCGTGTTGCTGGGCTATTCCTTCGGCGCGGATGTGTTGCCGGCGACCGTCAACCGGTTGCCGCAAGACCTGCGAGACCGGATCGATTTGGTGGCGTTTTTGGGCCTGTCGGATTATGCCGCCTTCGAGTTCAAACTGAACAACTGGATCAGCGACGAACCGGACGAAGGCGATCGGCCGGTTCGCCCGGAACTGGAAAAAATGGCCGCGTTCAAGCGGTTGTGCGTTTACGGCGCGGATGAGGAGGACGCTTCCTGTCCGAAAGTAGCCGATCTGGGGATAAGCGCCGAAAAGATGCCGGGCGACCATCATTTCGATGAAGATTACCCCGGAGTGGCCCGCCGCATTCTCGACCGGTTGCCACCATTGCCCGCCGCCCCAGCGACCGCCGCGCCGCCCCCCGCGCCAGCGGCGGACCCACCCCCCGCCAAGAATTGAAATGGCCGTCTACGCCATCGGCGACATTCAAGGCTGCTACGAGCCTTTACAGCGGTTGCTGGAGGCGCTGCGCTTCGATCCCGCCGCCGATAGGCTGTGGCTGGTCGGCGATCTGGTCAATCGCGGGCCGCGATCGTTGGACGTGCTGCGGCTGATGTGCGAGTTGGGCGAGCGGGTGGTCGCGGTCCTGGGCAATCACGATCTGACGTTGCTGGCCGTGGCGGCCGGTCGGGTGAAGCCCAAGCGCAAGGATACCTTTCATTCGGTTTTGGAAGCGCCGGATCGGGTCGAACTGTTGGACTGGTTGCGCCGCTGTCCGTTACTCCATCACGATCCGGCGCTCGGCTTTACCATGGTTCATGCCGGATTGCCGCCGCAATGGGATCTGGCGCTGGCGCAACAGTGCGCGGCGGAAGTGGAAGGGGTTCTGCGCGGGCCGCTCTGCGAGGAATTTCTGGCGCGGATGTTCGGCGGCGAGCCACGCCGCTGGCGGGACGATCTGAGCGGCTACGACCGGCTGCGCTTCATGGTCAATGCCCTGACGCGAATCCGGTTCTGCACGTCGAACGGCGTGTTGACCTTCGACGATAAGGGTGCGCCCGGCAGTCAACCTCCGACTTTGTTACCGTGGTTCCAAGCGCCCGACCGCCGCAACGCCGATCTCAATTTGGTGTTCGGGCATTGGGCGGCGCTCGGCTACTATCGCGCGCCGGGCATTTTCGCGCTGGACAGCGGCTGCGTCTGGGGCAACCGCTTGACCGCCATCCGCTTGGACGAACCCGGCGTGCCGGCCTGGAGCGTGCCGGCGGCCGGGCCGCCTCCGACGCCGACATGATGCCAACGCCGGCCTCGAACGCCTGCGCGGCGGACGATGAGCCGCGCGTCGCGGTCACGGCAAATTCCGACAGGCCGCCGCCACTGGCATTGATAGCGGCGCTGGCGCGCAACCGGGTGATCGGGCGTAACAACGCTCTGCCGTGGCATTTGCCGGCGGATTTGCGCTTCTTCAAGCAAACCACGATGGGCAAACCGCTGTTGCTGGGCCGGCGCACTTGGGAATCCATCGGTCGGCCGCTGCCGGGCCGTCGGATGATCGTCTTGACCGGCGATCCGACCTATCGAGCGGAGGGGTGCGCGGTGGCGCATTCATTGCGCGAGGCGCTAAGCCTGCTCGGTGCAGCGTCCGAGATCATGGTGATCGGCGGCGCCGGGTTGTTCGAACAAACCTTGCCGCTGGCCGAGCGGATGTACTTGACGCGGGTCGAGGCCGAGATTCCGGGCGATGTCTGGTTTCCAGAATGGGATGCGCGGCAATGGCGGCTGGCTTGGGAGGAGGCGCATCCGGCCGATGGCAAACACGCTTGGCCTTTTCGCTTTCAACGTTGGGAGCGGCGCTGCGATGAGCGCAGTGAAAATCCCGTTGCATGAGGTTGGATGGTTCAATCATGGATTTCCAGGAAAATTTGAACCGGTTTTGCGCCGCCGTACCGGGGCCGGATTGGCTGGCGCTGGCTTGGTTTGTGATCTGCTGGGTGGGTTATACCGTTTATTCCAAACACGGGGGCTGGGCGCGTCGTAGCTTGATGCGTGGCACGGATCGGTTGCGGACGGTGTGGATGGAGCGGATGCTCGAACGCGATGTCCGCATCGTGGATTCCGGGCTGCTCAGCACTTTGATGCAGAGCGTGTCTTTTTTCGCCTCGACCACCATCCTGATCATCGGCAGCTTGATCGCGGCGTTCGGGGCTATCGACCGCGAGATGGCACTGACCGCGAATCTCGGTTTTCTGGTCGCCGCCAGCCGCGAGGTGTGGACGCTCAAACTCTTGTCGCTGCTGGTGGTGTTCATCTATGCCTTCTTCAAACTCACGTGGTCGTTGCGTCAGTTCAACCGCTGCGCGATCTTGATTGGGGCCGCGCCTCTGCCCGGCCAGATCGACGACGCTCGCCGGCAAATCTGGGCGCGACGCCTTGGCCGGTTGAATACGCTGGCCGGAGATGATTTCAACCTCGGATTGCGCGCCTACTATTTCGGGCTGGCGCTGTTGGCTTGGTTCATCCATCCGGGGATGTTCGCCGGCGCTTCGATCTGGGTGGTGGCGGTGCTGTACCAGCGCGAATTTACCTCCGAACCAGCGTTGTTGCTCGGTGATGAGGGCGAAGGTAACGAACGCGGCGCGCCGCCCGCCCGTTAGAGCCTCAATCTCGCAGCCGGAAGGTGATCGGCACTTGCGCCACGGCTTGATTCCGTCCTTGCAAGGGCTGAAAGCGCCAGCGCGTCGCCGTCAGCCGCGCTTCCTGATCCAGCAGATCGTCGCCGCTGCTCTGGGCGATGCCGACCGCTTCCACGGCGCCCGCCGCGTTGACTGTGAGGCGCAGCACGACTCGCCCCTCGATGCCGCGCTGGCGGGCCAGCGGTGGATAACGAGGTTGCGGGGCTCCTCCCGGCAAGAGGCGCAAGCCAGTCGCAGCCGGCGGCGGTCGCGCCGGTTGGACGGACGCGCTCGCCGTCACGGAACCGCCGGAATCGCCGTTGGTCGCTTTTCTGCTGGCGGGCTCTCTCTCAGCGCCAGCAGCGAGCGAACCGAATGGGCTTGCCGCGGCCTCCTGTCCCTGCCGCGCCGGACGGAGGCGCTCAAAGCCTCGGCTTGGCTCATCCTCGGTAGTTTTCGCCGCGACCGGCGGCCGTTCCGCCTGCTTGACCGGCTTCTCCGCGGGAGGGCGTGACGGTGCGGCTGGGGGTTTTTTTACCGCGACCGGTAGCGTCTCGACAATCGGCTTGATCGGTTTCTGCTTGGGCGGCTGTGGTTTAATTCTCGATTTGGGCGACGGTTGAACGGCTTTCGCTACTGGCGCTGGATCGACCAACGCTACCGTCGAAGACGGCGGCGCGGGCGGTGCGGGCGCTGTCGGCTCGGCGGACGGTGGGGCTACAGGCGCGGTGGATGCAACCGGCGCAGATGGCGAAGGGACGGCAACGGCAACCGCCGGCGGCGGGGCCAACGTCACCCGCAGTACCGTGGACGCTTTGCCGGTCGGCCCCCAGACGACGGGCAGACAGGCCAGGCCCGCGTGCATCGCCAGCGCCAGTAGCGCCGCGACGCTGAGGCGAGTGGCGTCGGCCTGAAGTCGGAAACCATCGTTCATCCGGGTTCGTCTCGATCCGCCGTTTGCTGCCGCCACGGCAGAACATAACGTTGGTCCTCGTGTTCGCCATGTAGCGCCGTCACCCGGTAGGCGTCGGCGAGATGCTCGGCGGACAGGACGGCGGCGGCGGAACCTTGAGCGACCAGCACCCCATCCCGCAGTAGAACCAGGGAGTCGCAGAAGCGCGCCGCCAGCGTGAGATCGTGCAGCACGACCGTGACCGCTGCGCCGCCGTCGGCATAATCCCGCAACAATTCCATGACTTGCAGTTGATGGTAAGGATCGAGGGAGGCGACCGGCTCGTCGGCCAGCACCAGCGGCGCTTCCACCGCCAGCACCCGCGCCAGCAAGGTGCGCGCCCGTTCGCCACCCGACAGGGTGTCAAACGGCCGGTCGGCCAAGTCACCGATGCCGGTGCGTTGCAAGGCGGTTTCGACCGCCAGCCGGTCGGCGGCGGCGGGCGGTTGCCACGGGGCCAGATGCGGCAGGCGACCGAGTTCGACCAGACGGCGCACGGTCAGCGGCCAGTGTACGATCTGACCTTGGGGTAGATAGGCGAGCGTCCGCGCTTTCTCGCGCCGGTTTAGGCTGGCCAGCGGCCGGCCTTGAATCCGCACGTTGCCCTGAAACGGCCGCAAGCCGGCCAGCGCCGCCAGCAGGGTAGTTTTGCCCGCGCCGTTCGGGCCGAGCAGAGCGAGCAGTTGTCCGGCGGCGGCGCGGAAACTGACGCTGTTGACCACGGTGCGCCCGGCCAGCGCGACGCTGATCCGTTCCGCTTCCAGCAGCATCATGGCAGCATCCGTCGGGTGCGCAGCAGCAAATGAACGAAGAACGGCACTCCCAGTAGGGCCGTCACCACGCCCAGCATCAATTCCTGCCGGGTCGGCAGCAAGCGAATCCCCAAATCCGCCGCCGCCAGCAGCGCCGCGCCCGCCAGGGCGCCAGGCAGCAGGACGCGACTCGGTTGGTAGCCGAGCCAAGGCCGCAACAGGTGCGGCGCAATCAGGCCGACGAAGCCGACCGAGCCGGTGACCGCCGTGGCCGCGCCCACCGCCAGCGCCGTGCCGCCGATCACCCGCGCCCGCAGCCAACCCACGCCGACGCCCAGACTGCGGGCGGCGTCCTCGCCCAGTGTCAGCGCATCCAGTTCCCGCCCGGCGCTCACCAACAAGGCCCAGCCGACCGCCATGAACGGCGCGGCCAGCGTCACATCGGACAAGCCCCGGTCGCGCAGCGAGCCGAGCAGCCATAACACCATCTCGCTCAAGGCCAGCGGATTGGGGGCCAGATTCAGCGCCAGCGAGGTCAAAGCCACCGCCAGACTCGACACCGCCACCCCGGCCAAAAGCAGCGATAAGGGACTGGAATCACGAATCGCCAACAACGCCAGAAAGGCGGTCGCCAGCAGCGCGCCGAGCAACGCGAAGCCCGGCAGCGCCCACATGGTGACCTGCGCCAGGCCAAAATACAGCGCCAGCACCGCGCCCAATCCGGCGCTGGCCGAAACGCCGAGAATGCCCGGTTCGGCCAGCGGGTTGCGCAACAGTCCTTGCAAAGCCGCTCCGCTCAAACCCAGCGACGCGCCGACCAGCAAGCCCAACAACACGCGCGGCAGGCGAATTTCCAGCACGATCACCGCCAGTCGCTCGTCGCCGCCCAGCAAGCCGGTCAGCGTTTGCCACGGATTGAGAGATAAATGCCCCAGCAGCAAACCGGCAAAAGTTAATGCGGCCAGCAGCGCCGTCAAGCCGAGATTGATCCGCCGGTAGCGTCGGTGATCGGCTCCAGCGTCCTCGGTCACGGTCGAGCCTCCGCCGCCGGCAGCCGGTCGGCGATGTATTCGGCCGCTTCGGCCAGAAACCAGCCGCTGCAAATCCAGTAGCGATCCGGCACGCTGATGGCCGGCACGCGCGCCAGCAGGCGCTGGAACACCGGATGGCGGGCAAAAGCCATCCGCGCGCTGTCGCCGCCCTGGTCGAAAAACCCCGTGACGATCAACTCTGGCGCAGTGCTCGCCAGTTGCTCCAGATTGAAGGTGCCCCAGCCGTTGCGGCCCAGCGTCGTCGCCAAGTTGCGGGTTCCCGCCGCCTCCAAGACCGCATCGATAAAAGTGCCTCGGCCCGCGCTGCTGCCGTCGGGCAGGAAATAGGCGGCGAGCGGTGGCGCGGCGGTGGAAGGGTGGCGAGCAGTCAGCTTGGCCAATCTCGCCCGCATTTCGGCGACGCGCGCCTCGCCCTGTGCGGGGCGGCCCAACTCGGCGGCGATGGCGCGGGTGGTCGCGGCGATGTCGTCCCAGGTGTCCGGCAAGGGAATTTGCACGACGCGGATACCGAAGCGCCCCAGCCGTTCGGTGACGCGCAACGGCATCCAGCGATCGGTCAGCACCAGTTCCACCCGCAATGCCACCAGTTCCTCACCGCTGCCGCGCGTGCTTGAAAAGCGGCTCGCTTCGGCGGCGAACAGCGATTGCCGTGGGTCGGTAGCGTTGCTGGAGACGGCGACGATTTGGGCGGGATCAGCCAGTCCCAACAGGTATTGGTCGGCGCAGGGCGTTAAGGAGGCAGCGCGCGGCAAGGCCAGCACCCATAGCGGCGACAGGCCCAACACCCAGGCGAGAAGTCTCGCCAAGGCACCGATTTCGCTCATCTTCACGTTCAAAACCGATAACGCGCGCCGACATAAACCCCGCGTTCGGTGCCGCTGTAACCCAGCACGTCCTCATACTTTTCGTCGAACACGTTGTCGATCCGCCCGAAGAATTGCCATTGCTCATCCAGCCGATAATCCGCCGCCAGATTGACCACGGTGTAGCTTTTCATCGGTGCGAGATGCGTCTCGAAGGTTTGCGCATCGAATGCGGTATCGACAAAGGAACCGTTATGGCGCACGGTCAGATTCAGATTGCCTCGGTCGATGAAGCGATAGTTCAAGCCGAGGCTGGCGACGTGGCGCGGACGGCGGCGCAGTTCGTCGCCTTTGGTGTCCTCGGTATCGGTGAAGGTGTAGGCCAGCGTGCTGCTCAGATCGGGCGTCAGGCGGGCGCTGGCGCTGATTTCGACGCCACGGGCGCGGCTTTCGCCGGGCAGATTGATGACGGTGCGGCCCGCGCCGACGATGATATTGTCGATGCGGTTGTCGAAGGCGGTCACGTCGAATTTCAGCCGCTGATCGAGCACGCTTTGTTCCCAGCCGATGTCGAAACCCTGACTTTCTTCCGGCTGCAAATTGGGATTGCCCTTGAAGTCGCCGGAAAAGCCGAACAGTTCGGTGAGGGTCGGATTTTTGATCGCTGTGCCATAGCTGGCATGTAGTCGGCCGCCGAATTCCGGCCACAGATACGCCGCCGTCAGTCGATAGGTGCTGGTGTCGTCGAAGCGGTCGTTGAAGTCGCGGCGCACGCCAGCGGTCAGAAACAGGCGCTCGTCCAATCCCAGGCCATATTGAAAAGCGACGCCGGTGTTATGCACCGAGTTGGTGGCAAAATAGGTATTGCTGGCTTCGTCCTTCTTGTCCTTGACCAGCAGGGTGAAGGTGTGGCGGGCGCTGCCTGCGTTCAAAAAGTAATTGCTTTGATAATCAATCTGGTTGGAATGGCTCTCACTGTCGAACGGCTCGAAACCGGCGCTGTTGGTGGTCGAATCCATGTCGTAGCGGGCCAAGCCCAGCAGGTGCTCCCACGCGCCGCCGAGCAGAGTGTAACGGCCTTGCAAGCGCAGCAAATTTTGCTTGTTGTCGATACGGTCGTTGCTATCCACTACGGGTTTTTGATCGCCGCCTAGAAAGGCGTCGAACTCGGTGCGGTTGCGGGTGTAGCGTTCGGTCAGGGTCAGTTCCAGATCGTCCACGGGCCGGACGCTGCCCTTGAACAACAGCGCGCCGATTTTCGCGCCGTCGTCCTCGCTGTTGCCGCGCCATTCGCTGCCCGCCGACCAACCGTCGGTTTGCAGCCAGCCGCCGCTCAATAAGGCGTCGTAGCGCTCGCCGCGACCGCCGACGCTGCCGGAGGTGTGCCAGGTGTTGAAACTGCCGCCTTCGAGGCGAGCACTGGCCTGGAACGGCCGCTCGGCGCGTTTGGTGAGGATGTTGATGACGCCGCCGATGGCGGAGCTGCCCCATAACACGCTCTGCGGGCCGCGCAGCACTTCGATGCGCTCGACTTCCAGATCGAGCAGGCTGTTGAAGTCGAACGCGCCGCCGTCGGGGTGGTTGACTTCCACGCCGTCGATCAGCACCAGGGTTTGATTGGTTTCCGCGCCGCGCAGGTAGATTTCGGTCAGGTTGCCGGGGCCGCCGCTGCGGCTGACGGTCGCGCCCGGCACGTCGCGCAGGGCGTCGGCGACGATGCGGATTTGACGTTGCTCCAGTTGTTCGCGGTCGATGACGGTGATGGCGCTGCCGGATTGTTCCGGCGGGATCGGCACGCGGGTGGCGGTAACGACCAGTTCCGGCAGTTCTTCCTGCGCTGAGACAACGGTAGCGGTACCGGCCAGCAGGCCGAGTGCGGCGCAGGCTGAGCGAAGGCAACGAGGGCGAATAAAGCGAATTTTCATGGCGAGCGCGCTTTCTGAGGATTGTTTTTATCGAGCCGATCATGAGGGTCGGCTCACCGCCTGCTGGAAACGCGCGCTTGCCCGGCCATCTGACCGGCTTGTAAAGAGGAGCGGAAAACACCATGCAGAGAAACAAGGCATCGGTCGGCCGCTGGCGAACGCTCGGTTTCCCGCATCGCCAAAACGGAAGACCGTCCCGCCGAAAAATCCCGTTCGACGGCAGGCGACGCTTGGGACGGCAGGTCTCCTGGCTGGCGGGTCGTGGCCGGGCGTTCGGCCTTCCCGGTTGCCCAGTGGCCTTGTACGAACGCCGGCTCGCCGCTCACAGTTGCGGGGACAGCCGCGGATTTCCACCGAGGTTCGGTAGCACCGCGTTCCCTTTTAATCCCGCTGGGGGAACCGTCTTGGCGGATAGAGTAACGGCAGAAACGGGGGGTTGGCAATGAATGCGTTGGAGCGCCTGATGTCGGCTCGGCTTGCAACGCGAGCAGCGCGTGTTGATAGCGAAAAATAATTGCTCGGCCGAAAGCCTTCAGGTTTTGCCGGTTTGCAGTGGCATGGCCGCGCTTGCGGTCATGCTGTTCCGCCCGTTCAAATCTCTATTGCGGCTGATCAGCCATCGACCGATATCCATGCCTGGTGCTTCGATAAGCCGATAAGTTATGGCGGACGCCGGTAGCAGAACTATGAAAGTAGCAAGAACGCAACAGATAAAGGCAATACCGGCGCGGCTGCCTAAAATTGAATAGATTTTTGAATAAACCGGGCCTAGTTCATAGATGATGAAGGGATGCAGCAGATAGATGCTGAAGCTGCGTTCCCCCGCGAAAAACAGAGAGCGATTGGCGAAGACCGGCCACGGGCGACTGGCCTGACCGCCGGCCAGCAATGCAAAAGCGATCCCCCACACCAGAATGTCAGTTCTGCCAAAGAGAATCAGTGATTCCGTCGGTGAAGCCAGCAACAGGATCATCAAGCCGAGCCCGCAAACCGACAGTGCGTCGTAAAGAGCGGGATTCTCACTCAGGAATCGATAGGTGGCGCGCCGCCAATAAAGGAAATAACTCAGCACCCCGCCGCAAAAGATGCCGAACTGGGTCAAAAAGGCATGGTGGCCGTAACCTTGCAGCAGCGGTAGACCTGATGAATCGTAGGCCATGCGGGAAGCGAGACTAACCGCCGCGCCGATGAGGACCAAGATCAGCGCCAGCCGGATCGTCCGTACATAGACCAGCAACACGGGCAATACCGCATAAAACAGCATTTCCACCCCGATGGTCCAGCCGGCCCATACGATGCTGTCGTGTCGTCCTGGAACCAAGTTAAATAGAAATGAAAAATTCAATAACAGATCGTAAAGCGGCACGCGCTGATTGAATTTAAACCACGCCATCAGGAACCAGACGACGAGCATGATGTAAAACAGCGGAGCGATTCTAAAAAATCGCCGGATGGAATAATCTTGAATCCAATGAGGTCTGCCGACTCGATGCTGAGTGCTAAAGAACAAGGAAAAAGCACTCAGCACGAAAAAAAGCTGAACGCCCAGGCCAAAGTGCGTCTTGATGATGGAAAAGGACGGTGGTATGGCGAGTTGGTGGATGCCCTGAACGTGAAAAACCACGACCATCAAGGCCGCGATCGCTCGCAGTCCATGAATGCCGCTCAAACGATCGCTGTTTTCTGGGATTTCTCGCGCTATTTCCATGAGGTTGATCGGTTATTTTTCGTCGAGTTTGGCGCGTTCCCACAGGGCATCCATTTCCGCTAGCGTCGATTCGGTCGGCGTCCGGCCTGTTTCGGCCAGCCAATGCTCGATCCAGCGAAACCGCCGCTCGAATTTGCGATTGGTTCCGCGCAACGCTGCTTCCGGGTCGATCTGGAGATGACGGGCTAGGTTGGCGACGGCGAATAGCACATCACCCAGTTCATCGGCCAGCCGTTCCGCCGGGGCGTGGCTAGTGATTTCGTGGCGGATTTCCCCAATTTCCTCTTGAATCTTGGCCAGAATCGGCCCCAGCGCGCCCCAGTCGAAACCGACCTTGGAGGCTTTCTTTTGTAGCTTGACCGCGCGGGTCAAGGCCGGCAGCGCCAGCGGAACGCCCGCCAACACGCCAGCCGGTTGCTCGGCTTTCTCCGCGGCCTTCAGTTGTTCCCAGGCGGCGGTTTGTTCGGCGGCGTCGGCGTAGCGGGCGTCGGCAAAGACATGCGGGTGGCGGCGAGTCATCTTTTCGACGATCCCGCGCGCCACATCGGCAAATTCGAAGCGCCCTTCCTCGCGGGCGATTTGGGCATAGAACACCACCTGAAATAATAAATCGCCCAATTCATCCCGCAGCTCCGCCCAATCTTCGCGAGCGATGGCATCGGCGACTTCGTAAGCTTCCTCGATGGTGTGAGGCACGATAGTCGCGTAGGTCTGCTCCCGATCCCACGGGCATCCCGTTTGCGGATCGCGCAAGCGGGCCATCAACTCCAATAAGGCGTCCAGCGGGGAAGAATCAGTCATGATGCACCTGCGCCAATGCGCCGTGCGTGCGGCCGACGATCGATCGACGCACGGCGCGACCGGCCAAGATTAGAATTTGAACGATATGCCGACGGAGCCGAAGCGGTCGGGTTTGTCCTGACCGTCGAACTCGCGAGTGCGCAAGACGTAGGTGTAGGCCAGTCTGGCCCAGCCGATACTGGTCACCAAGCCGGCCTGCAATTCGCCGACGAACGGTTTGCGGTCGACGCCCAAGCTATTGCCGTCGGTATTGCCATCGAGAAAAATGTTGTACGCGACGGCGCGTCCGCCCGCTCCGGCAAACAGATACCATCCGAAATTATCGCGCGGCAGAAAGAAATTCGAGCCGGGCAGGCTGGGGCGGATGCGGGGCGCGCCGTAATCGTTGGGTAAATCGTTGCCGATCCGCAAGGTGGCGCCGACCTCCAGATAGGTGCCCACGTTACCCAGACTGCCGCCGACGTAAGGGGTGACATCCACCCCGAGGCCGGTCCCCTGATGCTCCAACAGATTGCGCCACTTGCGCTCGTAGATCAGCGCATAGCCGAATTCGTCGTGCAGTTGATTGTCCCAGCCCGCCGCTTCGTCCGAGCCGATCAAATCGTGAAAAGAATTTTGCACTTCCTCGCCGCGCGCCGAAGGCCCAACGATGCCCAACTGCAATTCCCAGGTATCGAGCCGACCGTCGTCTTCCGCCACCAACGCCAAGCCGCCGTAAAGCCATCCGGCGTAGGGGCGCTCGTTCGGCACCGGGGCAGCCGACAAGGTATTGCTGGGGGTAAAGATGCTCTGGCCCAGCACGTAGCCCGTGCGCAGCGCGGCGGACTCCCGCACGCCGGGCAGATAAACGGCGGCGCTACGCAACCACTGGGGGACATCATCTTTCGCGGTAAGATAGGTCAGTTCGACACCGTTGGTGTAGTGCTCGTCGGTGCCAGTGAATTTGTCGTTCTCCACGAGCAAGCCTAAAGTGCCTTGATCGCGGTATTGCTGGGCGTTGACGGTCGCCGTGGCCAGGATAAAAAAGCCGGCGATAACGGTAAGTCTAATCATAAGACATACTCCGAGTCGGTTTGTCGGATCTTTCGAGTCAATCGAATGATGGATTTTACCGGTTTTACGGGGCATCTCGACCTGAAACCGCAACGGGTCAAGTCGCTAGAGGCACTCGTCGTAGCGTGGAGCGGTGCTTTCGCGCCGCTTCAGCGGGCTGGAGGCGGTTTTCGTTGCCAACCCAACAAGACACCGACCATGAAGGCCAGTATCGCGCCGGCAACGGGCGTGCCGGTCGTTGGCCAGAGCGCGCCGCTGGCCTGTGAGACGACGGTGTGGGGCGCGGTGGCGGCGGCGACCTTTTCCTGGCTCGGCATTCCTTGCTGGATGCGTTCTGGTTCGGTGACGCGGACCGCGTTCTCGGTCGGCTCGATCTTGGAGCCATAGGTCCGCGCGTAAACCTGGGTAAATTCGGCGCCCAGGAACAAAATCTGGGTCGAATAGTAAATCCAGATCAGCAGCGCCACCAGAGAGCCGGCCGCGCCGTAGGTCGATTCGGTGGCGGCCTGACCCAGGTACCAGCCGATCAGGAACCGGCCGAGTGAAAACAAGGCGGCGGTCGCCGCCGCGCCGATCCAGACATCGCGCCAGCGCACCTTGGCGTCGGGCAAAATCTTGAAAATCATTGCGAATAAAACAGTGGTGACGCCAAAAGAGACCACAAAACTGATGGCGCGCCACATCTGTGTCTCGCCGTAAGCCGTGCCGACCGCCCATTGGCCTACCGCCGCTAATGCCGTGCTGATGAGCAGCGTAACCAACAATAGGAAACCGCTGCCCAGCACCATGGCGAATGAAAAGAAACGGTCGCGCAGCATTCCCCAGATCCCCCGGCCCGGTTTCGGTTGGACCTCCCAGATGGTGTTGAGCGCATCCTGCAACTGGCCGAACAACCCCCCGGCCGCCACCAGCAGCGTGACCACGCCGATGGCGGTGGCGATGAGACCGGTGGTGGGTTTGCGCGCGCCGTCAATCATCATCTCAAGGGCTTGTTGGCCGTTCTTGCCGATCAAGCCGCCAAGTTCGGTCAGAATGCTATGGCGCACGTGAGCTTCGTCAAAAAACAGGGCGGCCACCGCGATGGCGATGATCAGAAGCGGGGCCAGCGCGAAAATGGTGTAGTAAGCCAGCGCGGCGGCCAGGCGCGGCGCGCGGTCTTCGTCCCATGATTTGTAGGTTTCTTTCAGCAACTCCCAAGTTGTTGGCGTATTCATGGCTTTCCTTGATTCGGCGCTCGCTCGCCGAATCCGGGTAACGGATTAGGGCCGCTTGCGGCGGCTGGCCGCCTGATGCTGGCGTTTGCCGAGGTTCGTGGCAAGCGGGTTTTTGGGCGGCAAGCCGGTGTGCTGGGTCAAAAACAGTTGCGCGCCGTGCTTGCGGCCGGTCCGCGAGCCTTCCCCCCCGACCGTCCCGGTGCCGGCGGGTTGCCAGCTGGGGATCAAGTGGCGCTTGCCGTTGCCGATCAACTCCGTCCGACCCATGCGTTTGAGTGCCTCCCGCAACAGCGGCCAGTTTTCCGCATCGTGGTAGCGCAAGAAAGCCTTGTGCAACCGTCGCTGTTTGAGACCCTTCGGTGAGGCCACGAGTTCGCCCCGTTCGCGATGGATGCCTTTCAGTGGGTTGCGGCCGCTGTGATACATGGCGGTCGCCAGGGCCATCGGGCCGGGCAGGAAGGCTTGCACTTGATCGGCGCGAAAGCCGTTGCGCTTCAGCCATAGGGCGAGATTCAGCATATCCTCGTCGGTGGTGCCGGGGTGGGCGGCGATGAAGTAGGGGATCAGATATTGCTTCTTACCGGCTTCCTCGGAGAATTTCTCAAACAGCGCCTTGAACGTGTCGTAAGCGCCGAGGCCCGGCTTCATCATCTTGGTCAACGGCCCGGCTTCGGTGTGTTCGGGCGCGATCTTGAGGTAGCCGCCGACATGGTGGGTGACCAATTCGCGGACGTAGGCTGGATCGCGGATCGCCAGATCGTAGCGCAGCCCGGAGGCGATCAGGATTTTCTTGATGCCCGGCAGTGTCCGCGCCTTGCGATACAAGCCCGTCAGCGCGGCATGATCGGTGTTGAGGTTCGGGCAAATCTCGGGATAGACGCAGGATAGCTTGCGGCAGGCGCGTTCGATGTCCTGGGACTTGCAGGCCAGCCGATACATGTTGGCGGTCGGCCCGCCGAGGTCGGAAATCACCCCGGTAAAACCCGGCGTCCGGTCGCGGATGTCTTCGATTTCGCGCAGGATCGAGGCTTCGGAACGGGATTGGATAATGCGGCCTTCGTGTTCGGTGATCGAGCAGAAGGTGCAGCCGCCGAAGCAACCGCGCATGATGTTGACCGAAAATCGGATCATCTCGTAGGCTGGAATCCGCGCCTTTTCGTAGACGGGATGCGGCACGCGGGCGTAGGGCAGATCGAACACCGCGTCCAGTTCGGGGGTGGTGAGCGGCACCGGCGGCGGATTGAGCCAAACGTCGCGGTCGCCGTGGCGCTGGATCAGGGCGCGGGCGTTGCCGGGATTGGTTTCCAGGTGCAACAGCCGCGAGGCGTGGGCGTACAGCACCGGATCGTCCTTGACCTGCTCGTAAGCAGGCAGGCGAATGACGGTTTTGGCGCGGTCGTGGCGCGGCGGGCGGCGCTGGAACAGCACCGGTCGGGCATCGGTCGCGGCTGAAGTGACGCTGGCGCAGGCTTTTGGCGAGGCCGGCGCGTCCGCGTAGGGATCAGGATGAGGTTCGACGATTCCCGGCTGATCGATTTCGGTGGAGTCGATTTCCAGCCAATCCTCCGGCGCGCCTTTGCTGATGAATGCGGTGCCGCGCACGTCGCGAATCGTATTTGGTGATTCGCCGGCGGCGATGCGATGGGCGATCTCGACGATGGCGCGCTCGGCGTTGCCGTACAGCAGTAAGTCCGCTTTTGAGTCCAGCAGGAGCGAGCGGCGCACCTTGTCCGACCAATAGTCATAATGGGCGATCCGACGCAGCGAGGCTTCAATGCCGCCGATGATGATCGGCGCGTCGGGATAGGCTTCGCGACCGCGTTGGCTGTAAACGATCACCGCTCGGTCGGGCCGCTTGCCGCCTTCATCGTTCGGGGTGTAAGCGTCGTTGTGGCGCAACCGCCGATCCGAAGTGTAGCGGTTGACCATCGAATCCATGTTGCCCGCCGTGACCCCGAAAAACAGATTCGGCCGGCCCAAGGCGCGGAACGGTTCGGCGGAATTCCAGTCGGGTTGGGCGAGGATGCCGACCCGAAAACCCTGCGCTTCCAGCAGCCGACCGATGATCGCCATGCCGAAGCTGGGATGATCGACGTAAGCATCGCCGGTGACCAGGATGATATCGCAGCAATCCCAGCCGAGCGTGTCCATTTCGGCGCGCGACATCGGCAGAAAGGGCGCAATGCCGAAGCGGGCAGCCCAGTATTGACGGGGGGAAAACAATGGGATGGCGGCAGGCATGATTGTTCGGGTGGGACAGAGTCGGTTGTAAAGAAACCAATTCTATGAGAGGAAGGTCGCGCCGGGCCGGATCGTTTCGAAAATTTCCTTGGCGTGCGTTTCGATTTCGGCGGGGAGCAAGACCAGCGAGTCCGGGGGTAGGCCCAAGAGAGCGGCCGGTGACGCGACGTGTTCCAGAGCGTGTTCGATGGGCGCGGCATCAGTCTTAGGCTGCATGGCGTCCGCGATTTGGGCGGCGACGTGAAGGAGAGTGGCTTCCCGGCGGTGGTCAGAAGCTTTGCTGGGTTCTAGATGGTAGGCGATGGCGAGGTGCAAGTCATCCAAAAGCCGCCAGGACTTGAGCAGTTCGGCGCTCAAATCGGCATAGGTGAATCCAAAAATCTGGCGCTCGGCGGCGATGCGGGCCTGCTGGTCGGGTCCGGCGCGTTCCAGCACTTCGCGATAGCGGTCCGGGTATTGACTGTAAAAAATCAGTTTGCCAACTCCGTGCAACAGCCCGGCGATGAAGAAATGTTCGCCTTGACGGAGGTGCAGCCGTTGGGCCAAACCGCGCGCGGCGAGGCCGGTCATGATGCTGTGCTGCCAGAACCGATCCATGTTGATCTGATCCGCCGGCAAGCCTTCGAATAGCTCGACCGCGACGGTGGTGGTGATGAGGTTGCGCAACTCACGCTGGCCCAGCAGGACGATGGCCTGCGAGACGGTCTCCACCCGCCGTCGCGAGCCGTAGTAGGCGCTGTTGACCAGTCGCAGCAGACGCGCCGCCAGCCCCGGATCGCACAGGATCGCTTGCACCAGCTCTTCCGTTCGAGTATCCGGCTGGTTGATCAACTGGTTGACTCGAAGCACTACGTCGGGCAGGGAAAACAGCGTGTGGATGGTGCGTAGCAGGGATTTGGGATTCATAACCCCTTACTCGGAAGGTCGGCTCGCGGCAAGTTGATATCCACACGAATAAGTTTTTTAATCTCTGCGGGTCTAATTCTTTGCCGCGCGCGGCAATTATTAGTGCTGACCCGCCGCAAGCGGCGGGTCGTTCGCTACACCGTTACTTATCGGCCGGCCAACATTTGAAGGGTCTGAATAGGGCGAGTCACAGTGGCGATTTTTCCTGCCAAATCTTTGATTTGGCTTACCATAATCTCGCCTAACACCTCGGGTTATCAGCGCGCATATTAATTATGGACACTCATAATACACGCATATTCTTGTACCACTTTCCCACCAGCATTTGCAACATATACGGTAACATTGAAATTGATTCGAACGCTCGTGTTCGAGCTTAGAGGATAGACTATAGGAAGTAATCTTATGATTTTTTTCTGCTCCGATGCCAGCATTACGGTCCACACCTAAAGTCAAATTAGGGAGACGGCTCATGAGTATCTCCTTCAGAAATAAAGGTTAAGGTATTTATGGGCGGACATATACAAACCAGGAGCGTTTCCGGCCAACCATTACAGGAACAACATCGCTTACATCAACAGTCAAAAGGTATACTTTGCTGGCTTCTTCAAATATTTTTTTAGGGTTGAAAAAAGTAAGCTTAATATCCCAACAGTCCGACTCGGGACGACAAACTGGACTGCGTTCTACTATAGAAGATCCGAATTCTAACCCTTCTTGAAGGGCTTCTTTGAATATCTCCGCAACGAGTAAAGCATTTGAAGCAGCGTAGTTAATTGCGCGATCTTGAGGTGTGATGCCAAGATTGCGTAGCTCTTCATAGACACGGACGATGAAGTTTTCAACTCTTTTCTTGCATTCGGACGGCCTATCACTTTTTTCTTGATTAGCTGCGGCGTGAGCGCAAACCTTTTCAATTAGTTCTTGGGTATTCCAGCTGTACATACCTCGAAGGTCGGGATTGATAACGGGAATCATTTGTCCATTTTTCAATTTTATGTTCCCTACTATATAGCCAGGAACCGATACTCGCTCGACAGAATTATTGATCTGGTCATTCAGGAAGTTTCGTAGTTCTTTGTAGGCCTCTTGAGCAAAAGCACCTTCGGGTTTTATCGCATAAATAGGTACTGCATCCAAATTTAGCGTCCAGATAACTGAGGCGGCATCCCAAGGATTTTTTGTAAAATGGTTTAATAGTTGTTCGGGGTCATATGGGTTTGGGTCAACCTCGTTCTTGGGATCAGGTTTTTCCATATGATTTCGAATTGAATCAAAGCGGGCTTCTGTTTCAAATTCAATGCCTAATTTCCCTAAAGCAAACACTAATTGCACTGATCCATTACGACCGCAATTACAAGTAGTCGCTGAATTAGCCATCACTGAGTTCTGGCTTGTTGGCGAACTAGGGGAATAGTCATCAATTTCTATAGGAAATGGAGATAAATTGCCAGAAAGATTGTTAGGTTGCGGTTTTGAGGCTGGCAGCCATAACGAAGGCTCGCTTGAGTAAGGCATATTGTTAGTCGCCTGTTTGGGTTCCCGTACTTCTTTCATATTCATGGTATTCATGCCTTTTAAAAGGAGTAGCTTCGCTCCATTGATATTAAGCCGCCCTGCGAGTAAACGGTAGCCAGCTTTTACCGGTTCGCCTTCGCATCCCAATGCGCTATTTAAGATGGCTTCTCGTATCGCACGAAAATTAACAGGAAGTCCATGCTTAATCTGAAGGCTTGCCAACAAGGCAATGACTCCAGAAACGATAGGGGCGGCGTAGCTAGTCCCATTACTCAGAGTTATAGCATTACCAAGGTCTGCGGTTAGAATATTCTCGCCAGGTGCCAGTACGCCTTGAGTTTGGTATCGCTCATGCCAATTGCTAAATTCGAGAGGTAAGCCTTGGCTGTTCATTGCACCTACGGCCAATACCGAGGGTAAGGCGGCAGGAATTGATAGCGTATTGCGGCCTTCATTGCCAGTAGCCGCTACGATCACCACATCTTTAGCAAGGCAATCCTCAATGGCCGTAAGTAGTAAAGGATGGCCAACTCCTTCAGGAGAACGCTGCCCCAAGCTGATATTGATAATATTGGCTCCCGCCTGAATCGCCATCGAAATCGCTTGGGCCAGACCAACTTGTGAATAAGAGGCCAGCAAACCATTGGAGCCATCGCTAACGATGGGTATAACTAGGCCACGGCAGCCCGGCGCAATACCTTTAATTTGTGCGTTATGTTGGCCGAAAATGACGCTGGTAACTTGAGTGCCATGTCTTAACGCCTTACCCTTCCTAAGGTTTGGTATGACGGTGCTTGCTAAAGCGAGCTTTGATCCGATGAAAGCCGGATGAAAACGATCGATTGAGCCATCAAGAAGAGCGACACAAATACGAGGATCTCCAAGAGTTTCTTCCCATACTGTTCGAATGCCCGGAATTTCCGCAATATCGGTAACAGTATCTGTGCTGGTTTTTAGTTCCATGAGAGCACGGTAAGTACTAACTGTGCATAATTATCAAAAATTAAGCGTAAATTTTGCAAAAATTAAGCGTTGAGGAATAGATAGCGGGTTACCTGGTTCAGGTGACAGTTGACTGGATATTTCTTCATAATGAAAGTTTCTATCAAGTAAATTTTTGATTTCGAGGCTTAGAATGCCTTGCCGTTTAGGTAATCGATACCCGACAGCGGTGTCCACTAAGATAAATTTATTACTTCCAACAAAGAGTTCCCCTGTTTCATTGAAAGGAACTCCGTCTATTTTGGCCTTTTGGTAAACATAAGTTAGGCTAATTTCTCCAAAAACCCCAGAAGGGCTAAAGTACCGCACAATCAATGGCAATCTATTAGTGTCGACTTGATAAGCGCCAAATAAATGAAGATCAAATGGTAAATTAACTATGCCTTCTGCTGAGAAGCGATCAAATCGATATTCACTCCGAATAGCCCAATGAGGGTGAGGCGTCCAGTATAAATATCCTAAATATGCTTTTTCCCGTCCATCAAAGAAATCAAAGACGCCGCTGCTTGCATTAAAAATTGGTATTTGGAGATCGCGCTGAACCCCTTCTAACCCGCCATATACGCCATCAGCAAAACGAAAATCCAGCCCGATGCCTTGGCTTTCCGCTGTCGTTCCATTAGGTGCATCGAAGAATTGATTGAAGCCAGCAATTTGCGTGGGAGCTATAGTTTGTTGAACGATTAGCCTTGGTTTCAAGGTTTTGAAACTAGCCAGTCGCAGCCCAACATTTTCAGTTATAGCCCATTGTAATCCAAATTTAGGATTCAGTTGATCAATATCAAGAAACTGTTCTTTAGATTGTTTAAAGCTTACATACCCCAATCCTAAGGTCCAGATAATATTTTCTGGCACAGCAACATTAATATTAAAATATGCATCTTGCTCTTTTGCTGTTAACGCCCATTTTCCCTGATGATCTATATCGTAGATGCCTACACCTGTTGTCAAGTTAAATTGATCGGTATGAAACAAATGTTGAGCTTCTGTTTGGTAACCTTTATCCGTAACATTGTTTCCTTCATCACGGTCACTATAGAAGGCTGAAACAATAAAATCTGACTGAAACGAAGGTGAAAAATGGGCGCCAAGGCGGGCGATATCTTGTTGAGTCGTTGAATGAAATTCATTATCATAACTACCATCAGCCTTTAAGCTGAGATCGCCCATGCTGGTTTTCCGTCTTCGAAACTCTGCTTGTACATTGAGGTGTGTCGTGAGCGCGACCTGCGTGAAAAGATTAAATATATCGTGTTTCAAGTCGTTGTTTGCTCGAAAGCCTTCCGTTTCATAGTGAAACTGGCCCAAACTATATGAAATCGGACCTTGCAGGCCCGAGAGAACGATTTCGTCCGCGAGAGTGGTGTTGTTACCGGCAATTCCCGAAATTAAGACTTGTGTGCGATCCCGTTCGAACAAAGAGGTATATTCATTTAATGTCGAAGTATCAAATCCATTGATCATTCTCAAATTGGTTTCGTTGAGACTCGGCTGAACGGGGTTGATATTGAGGGGTTGCAAAAGCTGGGCCTGTAGCAATTCGCTGACCCTCGCGATTTCATGGCGCGGGCGGGTCGCATAACTATCCGAAAGAAAACGGTGCGCTGAGTAATTCGCTGGATTGAGGGTCAATGATTTCGACGCTTCAATTTGAGCGAGCTGATCAAAACCCAAGTCCTCGTAGACGCGCGCTAAGCTGGTGTCGCGCGTTGCCAAATCCTCGTCGAGTAACAGCTTTGACCGATAAATCGCCCGATTTTCATTCAATTCGATGGATTTCTGTAAATTCTGTACTGCCGCAACCGGGCGATTGACGCTTTGCAAACGAAGTGCCTCATAGAAATGAGGGGTAGGATCGCGGGGATCGAGCTGTTTGGCTTGGGCGAAATATTTTCGTGCCATGCGATCATCACGGATTTCAAAATAAGCTTTGCCAAGATAGCTGTTATAGAGTGAAACTTTCGGCTCCAGCAGGGTCGCCTTGCGCATTTCCTCAATGGCGGCAGCGGTCTGATTGCGCCGGAATAGGGCCAAGCCCAAGCCGAGGTGAGGTTCGCCGAGGGTCGAATCCTGGGCGATGGCTTCTTGAAACGCTCGATGGGCTTGGTGGGTACGGCCACGGGCCAGTTGCAAGAAACCCCAGGTGGAATTGACCAAGGCATCCCGTGGCGCGCGGTGCCGGGCTTTTTCAGCGACCTTGAGCGCTTCCTTGACTCGACCCATGCCGAACAGCAGGCGGCTTTCTTGAATCAAGGCTTGAGGGTTGTCGGGATCGAGCGCCACCGCTTGGCGGGCGGCCGCCAATGCGGCATCCAGCTTGAAGTCCGCTTGTTCGACCAAGCTCAAATTAAGATAGGCCGTGGGTGAGGAGGAATTGGCCGCTACCGCGCGTTCGGCGGCATCCCGCGCCTGCTCTTTGCGGTTTTGCACTAGAAAGATATTCGAGCGTAGCCCGTGGGCAAGAGCGGAGTGAGGATCGCGCGCCAGCGCTTGATCGAGCGCCTGTTGGGCTTCGGGAACACGACCTCGAATCAATGCGCTGCGCGCAGCCTGCACCCACGGTAGAGCGGCGCGCGGGTAGCGCTGCTGGGTTTCGTCGATAGCTCGGTCGGCTTCGGCGAAGCGATCTAGCCGGTAAAGCGCTTCGGCGGTCCCGACCGAACTCATCAGGGTCGGCGGGCGGGCTTGTCGGAATTCAGCCAAGGCCGCCCCGACATCGCCTGCTTCGAGCAGCGTCCAAGCCTGCTGATCTGAGCCAGCGCTCCGGTTTTGCGAGCGGTCTTTCGCTGGCGGCGCTTCACCGCTCGATAGCGCATAATCCCGATGGCTTACCAAACCCGGATAGTAGAGCGACCATTGCACGGCATCGAGCGGATCGAGCAACACGGTCTTATGCGGCGCTTCCCCAACCTTCGCCGTCGCCTGTTCGTTCGCCGCGACCATGACGCTGCCCTGAGGATTGTGGAACTCGACCATGCCGTCGAGCACGGCCAGCCGCGCCACCTGATCGGCGCCGACCGCGAGATTGAATTCCGTGCCCCGGATGGTGGCGACCACGGGCATGGATTGAACTTCTAAAGGGACCCCGTTGCTGCGAACCCAAATTTCGCCTTTGAACACGCGCAATATGTTCTGCAAGGGGGTGTTCGCGGCCGGCGTCACGCTTTCCCGTGGCGCGATCTTCTTGAGTTCCAGCTCACAGTTGGCGTTCAGCTTGATCTGTGAGCCGTTGGCCAGTTGCAGCGCGACCCGGCTGCCAGCGGCCGTCTTGAGCACGGCGCCCACCGCCAAGATTTCACCGGGTTTAAGCGGCTGCCAGCGGCCCTCCCGCCGCACTTCGACGCTGCCCACCACGCTGACGATTTCCCCCGCATCTCCAGCGAAGGCGGCGCGGAACGGTCCGAGCAAAACGCAGAGCAGCAGATTGATCCAAGCCAATCGGAGGCGGTGCGAATGCGCCGTCGGCCGGCGGCCTCGCATCGCGTGTACTGAGGCGGATCTTCCGTGGGAAGATGCGTCCATTCCTTGCCCCTTGTAGTGTGAGCGCTTAGTCGTTCTTTTATTGAATGATTGGAGAGGAACGAACGCGCTGATTGACCGAGATTGGGTTCTCGGTGACGGCTCAGGCGTCGGTTTGTCTCCCGACAGATTAAGCTTAGCTTTATTGAATCAGAATACTGCTAGAGCGCCATTCTGATCCGTGGCGAATCCGACCGCTCGCAAAAAATTCAGCAAGCTTGATGCCATGATTGGCTATGTCCCACATGTTACCTGTCCTGCTCTTTATAAACTCAATGTTAAGAGCTTTCAATATAACTTAAGTTAGAGCTATTGATAGCTAAAGGTTTCATAATGAAACAAAAACGAGCAGATAAATTCGTTTTGAAACAGGCTAACTTAACACTGTTTTGATACTTTTGTTTCTGATTTGAACTTGAATCGAGCGCTTGAAGGAACGGGGAAGAAACGGCTGATTTCGCGCCGCCAAAGGACGGACGGCGGCGGAGCAAGCGTCTGGAGCCAGCCCGCGCCGGCTGACCGGCCCGTTGGAATTTCGCGCTTAAAGCTCGATCTTGGTGCCCAATAATTTCAAGAACTCACTCAGCCAAGCAGGATGCGCTGGCCACGCCGGCGCGGTGACCGCAAGGCCTGGAACGGCACCATGACCTCGTAGTCTTCAACATAATAATCACCGACCAACAGCAAAATTCGTTTGGCGCGCATCTCGATTCTCCGCTAATGCGTTGCATCGTTTGGTCCTACCTGGGCGGGGAAAGCGCGCCGGCCAGCGTCACCACCACCTCGTGGCGGGCGCCATCCTGGACTATTGGAATACAGGCCGCGCCATATTCGATGAGCCCCTCCCGCTCATCGATTTGTACCGCCGCCACCCGTTTCGCGTTCCGCTCGGGATTGCGAACCTCGATCTCGTAAATCGCTTCATCATCCGGCAATCGATAATGCAGCTGAAACCCCGGCCAATCATCGGGAATGCAGGGTCGCAACCGCAAAGTCCGGCCCTCATTCAACTCCAGGCCCAGAATGGATTCCAGCATCACCCGCAGCATCCAGCCCGCCGAGCCGGTATACCAAGTCCAGCCGCCGCGCCCGACGTGCGGGGCCACGCCGTAGATGTCGGCGGCGACCACGAAGGGCTCGACCCGATAGTTGGCGACTTGTTCGGGCGTGCGGGCGCGGCTGATCGGACTCAGCATTTCCAGCAGCCGCGCCGCCTGATCGCGCCGGCCCAGTTCGGCCAGCGCCCGCACCACCCACAAGGCTGCATGGGTATACTGACCGCCGTTCTCGCGCACGCCGGCCACGTAACCCTTGATGTAGCCGGGATCGTGCGCCGTGTTCTCGAACGGCGGCGCGAGCAAGCGAATCAAACCGTCCCGTTCTGAAATCAGGTGCCGCTCGACCGCATCCAGCGCCGATTCGGCGCGCTCCCAGGGCGCGGCCTTGGATATCACCGCCCAAGCTTGCGCCAGCGCGTCGATCCGGCATTCGTCGCTGGCGGCGGAACCCAACACCGCGCCGTCGTCGTACCAGGCGCGGCGATACCATGCGCCATCCCAGGCGTGCTCGTTGAGCGCGGTGGCCAGATGGGTGCGGAACGCCGCATAGCGTCGCGCCCGGTTGAAATCGCCATGCTGGCCGCACACCGGTATGAAATCGCCGAGGATCGCGTACAGAAAAAATCCCATCCAAACGCTTTCGCCCCGACCCTCGCGACCGACCCGATTCATGCCATCGTTCCAGTCGCCCGTTCCCATCAACGGCAAACCGTGAGCGCCTTGGGTCAACGAACGATCCAAGGCCCGGCAGCAATGTTCGTACAGATTGGCGGTTTCACCGGACTCTTCCGGCCGCAGAAACGCTTCATCCTCGCCGGGTTCGAGCGACCGCGCCGTCAGAAAGCGCGCCGGCTCGCCGAACAGGCTCCAATCGCCGGTGGCGCGGGCGTAGAAAGAGGCCAACCACGGCAGCCATAGCAGGTCGTCGCTGAAGCGGGTGCGGATGCCGCAATCGCTGGGAGGGTGCCACCAATGCAGCACGTCACCCTCCTGGAACTGATGCGCCGCATTCAACAGCAGTTGCTGGCGGATCAGTTCGGGGTCGTGGTAGAGCAGCGCGGCGGCGTCCTGCAACTGATCGCGAAAACCGAACGCGCCGCCCGACTGATAAAAAGCCGACCGGCCCCAAAGCCGGCAGGCCAGGGTTTGATAGGCCAGCCAGCCGTTGACCATCAGATCCACCGCCGGCGTCGGTGTCTGGATTTGCACCCGTTCCAGCCGGTCGCGCCAGAAGGTTTGCACGTCGGCCAGGGCCTCAAGCGCGGCCCCGTCCGCGCGGTAACGGTCGATCAGGTAGATAGCGTGCTCCCGATGATCGGCTTCGCCCAGCAGAAAAACGTGTTCGAGCGCGGCGCCGGGTTCCAGGCGGATGGTCGCTTGCAGCGCAAAGCACGGATCGAGGTCCGCGCCCAAGCGACCATCCAGCGTCTTGGCGTGCAAAAGCGCCGCCGGTCGGCTGGGATTGCCGTGTTGCCCCAGGAACGAGGCGCGGTCTCCGGTGACGTACAGGGGAGTGCCGGTTTGTAGCGAAGCGGCGAAGGCGAGGCGACCGGCAAATTCCCGGTTTTGGTTTTCGGCCAGCAGCGCGCCGGTCACCGAGTCTTGAGCGATCGTGAGTTTGGCCGTGTCATCGGTAGGCAGCACGCCCAGCACCAGACGGGAATAGGCAAAGAGCGACAGTTGGCGCGGTCGGCCGCTGCGATTGCGCAGGCGGATCAGGGTCAGCTTGACCGGATCTTGACGCGGCGCGAACAGGTGGAGCTCTTGTTCCAGATCGCGGCTGATCTGCCGGTAGCGGCTGTAGCCGAAACCGTGGCGGACCTCGTAGGCGACCGGCTGGGGAATCGGTCCGGGTTGCAAGGACCAGGCCGCGCCGCTGTCCTCATCGCGCAGATACAGCGCCTCGCCGTGCGGGTCGAGCACCGGATCGTTGTACCAAGGCGTCAGACGGTTTTCGCGGCTGTTCTGGCTCCAGGTGTAACCGGCGCCGGTCTCGCTGGTGAGAAAGCCAAAATGGGGATTGGCGATGACGTTGGTCCAGGGTTGCGGCGGCAAGCGCAGCCGACCGGTGGCGTCCGGCTGAATGCGGATGACGTATTCGCGACCATCGGCGCTAAAGCCGCCGTAGCCATTCCAAAATTGCAGTGCTTCATCGGCTGAAAGCGTCGCCTGGGAATCATCTCGCCAGCCCTCCGGCTCATTCAGGGGTGCTGATGGGCGTTCGTAGGTTTGCCAGGGGACGGGGGCGCGGGGATCGGCCGTCACCGCCTGAAACGCGGCCTCCACCGCGGCTGTCTCGGCATAGCGCGCCGCCAGCGCCAGAGCGGTTTCTCGATCCGCCGCCGCTCCCAGCAGGAAGGTCAGTCGGGCCTCACTGCCCGCCGCCAGCGCCACAGTGTGGCGCAGGCTGGCAATCGGATCTAGCACGTTGCCGACCGTGCCCGATAGCGGGTCGGAGACCGCTAGGGCGCGCGGCGCGGCCAGCGTGTAACCCCGGCCGATGAACCGAGCGCGATCGGTTTCGTACTGCGGGGCGGGGCTGGCGCGATCGTGACCGGCCAACGCGTGCACCAGCCAGCAGGCGGGCTCATCGGGCACGCGCGGCCGGCGCCGCGCCAGCAGCGCGCGCGTCGCCGCCGCCCACTCGGTTTGAATGAAGATTTTGGAGAAGGCCGGATGGGCGGCATCGGCCGATGGCGCGTTCAGCACGATTTCAGCATAGCTGGTCAACTCTATGCGGCGAGGTCGGTCGCTGAGGTTGCGCAGCGTCACCCGGCGCAATTCGAGATCGTGTTGCGCGGGTACGCAGATCTCCAAGCGGGCTTCGATGCCCTCATCCTGGCGCGCCAGCTCGATCGGTTCCACGCCGAGCCGGCTGCCCGAGGCCGTCGGCGCTTTGAGCGCCGGCTGGCCCATCGACCAGAACACCCCGCTGTCCAGGTCGCGCAAATACAGGAAAAAGCCGTCCGCATCCTCGGTCGGATCGGCGCTCCAGCGGGTCAGCGCCAGTTCGCCCCATGAGGAATAGCCGGTGCCGGCCGTGGTCAAAAAGGCCGTATAACAGCCGTTGCTGATCGTTTGGCCCTCGGGAGGGCGAGCATACGAGAACAAAGCGACGGACATTAACTCTTTTCCTTTAGCTTGGTCGCGGGCATCATGAAGTTTAGTATTAGTTCGGCATTCGCGTTGCTCGCTCGGTTGATTTGTGCGTGACGGCGCTCGCCCTAAGGCCGTGAGGAATGATTGAGCTGTTTCAAAATCATTTTTATAAAAGCGTTTTTTGAAGGTAAAGGAGTGTTATGAAAGCACGACCGATGATGATGGGAATGGCCTTGTCGTTCGTCGCCACGCTGGCCGTGGCCGGGGACGACAGCGCGCGGGGCGCTTCCGGGCAAGGGCCCGTAACCGGTTCTGAAGAGCGCCCAGCCGTTCCGGCGGCGAAGAACTTGAACCCTCGGCCAGGGTATTGGACGCCCGAGCGCTATCGCAACGCGCGGCCCATGCCGCTGCCCTCGGGCGACGATGCGCTTCCTCAAGCGATGCCGGATGAAGCACCGGGCAATCGGATCGACCCGATGCCCGCGGCGGGTGAATCCCGGTCCGGCCAACCTCCACTGCTGGACGCGCCCGAGCGGGAACCTTTGGAAAAGCGGTTGTACGTTCCCGATGAAAGCCGCTCCGATAACGCGGGGCCGCAAGCGACTGCGCCGACCCAACAACGGGCTAAAACCACCGCGATCCCACTGGATGTGGGAGTCGGGCGCGCCTATTTCAGCAGTCAGCCGCTGGTGCCGGTGGCGGCCGATCGCGAATACCCTTACGCCGCCATCGGCCAGTTGTTTTTCACGATTCCCGGCGAGGGGGGATTTGCCTGTTCCGGTACGGTGGTATCTCCCCGTTTGGTGCTGACGGCCGGGCATTGCGTGCATTCGGGCGCCAACGGCGAGCAAGGCTGGTTCGCCGATTTTGAATTCGTGCCCGCCTATCGCGACGGAGTCGCGCCATTTTCCAACTGGAAAGCCTCAGCGGCGTTCGTGACGGGCCCCTGGTACAACGGCAAAGGC
The DNA here is from genome assembly GCA_016713505.1 of Candidatus Competibacteraceae bacterium. Taxonomy (NCBI): domain Bacteria; kingdom Pseudomonadati; phylum Pseudomonadota; class Gammaproteobacteria; family Candidatus Competibacteraceae; species Candidatus Competibacteraceae bacterium. Next base: position 2,945,764 of record JADJPA010000001.1, read on the forward strand.
AACGTACCCAACAGCGCGGACTACGCCTTACTCGAAATGGACGATCAACTGGTAGGCGGCGTTTCTCGGCGAATCGGTGAAGTCGTCGGTTTTTTAGGGTACCAAACCAACAGTCTTAACCCCAATCACGCCCATCTCATCGGCTATCCGTCCGCCTTTGACAACGGCGAAAGAATGCACCAAGTCACCGCGCAAAGTTACCGCGGAGACAGAAGATACAATACCGTACTCTACGGTTCAGATATGAACGAAGGCTCCAGCGGCGGCCCTTGGATCATGAATTTCGGACCGGCCGCCGCCGGCCAGACCGGCGCCGACGATCCCGCGCGCAACCGGATTATCGGCGTGACCTCCTATGGCTTTCAAACCACGGAGCTGCAAGGCAGCTCGACGCTCGATGGCAATTTTACCTCGCTGCTGAACAAAGGATGTGCCCGGCGCGACGGGAATTGTTAGCGGAGTTTCACGAGCGGAGACCCACGGAAGCGGCCGGATTCGCTCAGGGAGCGGCCGTCGCTTGCGCGCCGTAGTACAACTCGACCTCGGCTGGAAATTGATCCACGGTCACGGTCGTTTCGGTGAAGGTTTCCACCGCGCGGTTGTTGACCTTCACGCCGTGCAGGGGTCGGTCGAGCGGTGAAGACAGGATGATGCGGCCCGGCGGCACGGTGATATCGCCCGATAATTGCACCCGCAAGCGGTCGGGTCCGTCCATCATCATCCGATAATTGAGGGTGCCGTGCCAGGTGGGCATCCGCTTGACCGTGACCCCTTCCGGGCTGGTCGCCCAGGCGGCGGGGATGCCGGCCCCGATCACCAGAGCTTGATCGGCTTCGCGTTCGTAAACGAACAAGCTGCGCGCCGCCCGGATGAAATCGGAACCGACCCAGGTGTGCGGCATGTCGCCGATGAAGCGCGGCGCCTTGGGATCGTGCCAGACCACTTCGGCCCAATGATTCCAGGCCGCCGGCCGCTGGCCCTCCAGAAAGAATGCCAACGCTTCCTGCGCCTTGTCGCGAAACCCCAACCGGACTAAGGTGCCGACGGTGCGCAGTTCGTAGGGGGTGTAGGCCTGCCAGTCGTCCTCGCCGTCGCGCCGACGGCGGAACAGGTCGAAATAGCGTTCGAAGGTTCGATCCAGCGCCGGCTGCGGCAAGCGGCCCAGCTCGCCGCCCGGATCGACCGCGACGGTGGTCGAGGTGGGATCGAAGTCGCCCAATTCGACCGCGCCGGGAATGAAATCGATCTGATGGGTTTTCAGGGTGGCGCGAATCGAGGCGTACAAATCCTTGCGAAAGGCGTCGCGCAACGTCGCGAAGCGTTGCGCCGGCTCGTCCTCCCCCAGGATGACCGCAATGGCGGCGGCGTCTTTCAGGCCGCGCAGGATGAAAAAGTTGTCCCAATAGGAATGACGCGGGTGGCTGGAGTAGCCTTCGTGGCTGATGGACTCTGGCACCAGCCCCCAATAAGGGACGCTCGCCGGGTCGGTTCGGTACTGATCCGTCAACCGCTGCTGGCGCAGGGAATCGATGTAGCCGACCGCCTTGACCACGAAAGGCCACATTTCGCGCAGGAAGCCGACATCGCGGGTGTAGCGGTAATACTCCATGATCGCGTAGATCAACTGGCCGTGGCTGTCGTGCTCGGGGACCGGATCGGCGCCGCGCTGGTCCACGCAGCAGGGCACTTTGCCGTCGGGTTGTTGGTAGGGCGTGAACCACAGCAGAAATTGCCGGACCTCGTCGGTGTAGCCCATGCCGAGCAGGGCCGCCGAGGTCAACGCGCCGTCGCGGATCCAGGAACGGGCGTACGTCCGCGAACCGGGTTGGATCGCCGGGCCGTTGCGGTTGATCAGGATATAGGCCAGATTGCTTTTGATGGCGTCAGCTAGTTTTTGAGCGGCGGGCGGCAGTTCCAGCTTGACCCGATCCAGGCGCGCTTCCCAATCGCGTCGGGCCTGTTCCAGCAATTGGGTTTCCAGCGCGGCGGCATCGGCGTCGTTGGACGCTAGCGCGCCGCTGCCGGGTTGAACGCCGTGAAAGGGGACGCGCAAAAACACCTCGCGCGCCGCGCCCGGTTCGATGTTCCAGCCGTATTCCAGCACCCCGGAAGCATAGCCGAGCGGGTCTTCCGTTGCGGTCCGCTCGGGCAAGCGGTCCGCCAGCAGAAAATCGGCGAGCGAGCCTTGATCGAAGGCGGCGGCGCCGAACCGGTCCGGGGCGGTCAAGACCAGCACCGCCTTGGCGCGGCCATTGACCCAAATAGTGCGATCGGCATATTCCAGCCGCCGGATCGGTGAGATGCCGCCGGTCATGTTCAGCGACTGCCAGGGGGGGTTGACTTGAAACGGCCGCACGGTCAGGAACAAGGTCAGATGCCGGTTTCGATCGCTGCGGTTTTCGATCCGATACCGGGCGTGCAAGTCCGATTGGCCGGGTTTGCCGCTGGCGAATGCGGTGATCGTAAGGCCGATCTGGTCGTGTTCCCAGCGCACGGTGGGAATGGGGAGGTAACCGTCGCTCAGTTCCTGCACGGCGTTCACGTCGGCCCAGGTGAGCAGCCGGCCGTCGGCCAACACGAACGGTTCGATGCTGAAGCCGCCTTTGTCGACCTCCAGCGCGCCGTCCTGGCTGATCAGTGCTTCCTTGCTGTCGCCGCTGACGCCGAGCACCGTCCAGTAGGACTGCTCGCCCTGAAAATAACGGGGATAAAGGCCGCGCTGGGTGTCGCGAGCCACGGTTTCAAAGAAAGTGTTGAGCGAGGTGGAAAACTCGTAGGATTGGACCTGAATGCGCTGGATACCGTAACCGCGGCCCCGGCTGCTGCGTTGCAGGTTTAACCGCAGATAGCGCGATTCGGCGTCGGGCAGATACAGATAATCCCGCCGTCCGTTGCCGTCGCGCACGGTGTAGATCGGCCACCAGCTATCGCCGTCATCGGAGGCTTGCACCTGATAGTCGAGCGCGTAATCCTCCGGGTGCCAGTCGATGATCAGACCGCCGTACTCGCGGGAGGTCAGAAAATCCAACTGCAACCATTGATCCTCGGCCAGCGCGCCGCTGCGCCAACCGTTGGTGATCTGATCGGGTTCCAAAATGCCCTGCGCCGGGTGACCCTCGGCGGTCGTCGAGGCGCTGATCTTGGGATTTTTAATGTAAGCTCGCGCGGGCTCGCGTTCTTCCAGGGACAGCGAGTCGATCCACACCGAACCTTTTTTACCGAGCGCGCCCGGTACGATGGCCAATTCGATGGCCGTCACTTCTTCCAGAGCGCCGCCCGGACCCCACGCCAGATTGAGGTGGCGCTTCTTGACGGTCAGGGGTTGCCAGTCGCCGGCAAAGGTCTGTTCGCGTTGTTTGTACCACCAGACATTTTGTTGGGGGTCCACCAGCTTGAATTCAAAATCCACGGGCGGCGTTTCGCCTCGTATGAAGGCATGGAAAACGTAATTGTCGGGCATGCGCCGCTTGAAGGTCTTGCGGGCGATGATCCAACTGGCGCCGTCCGAGGCTTCGAAGTCCAAACGCATGGCCCGCCCGCCGTTGCGGCCGATATCCTGAGCGATTTCGAGCCGGGCGCCAGCGGAGGTGACGGCGCTCCAACCGCTCAAATCCTTGAAATCGTCCAGCAGGAGGGTTTTGCGTTCTTCAATCGGGTCGGCGGCGGTGGCCGCGGGCGTCGTGGGAGCGTCGGCTGGAGCGGCTCGAATCGTGAAAGGCAGCATGAACAACATCACCGTCAATGTGAGAAGGACTACCGTTTGGCCGCGAAGCGCCCGGTGGGAGAATGCGAGCGAAGGGCTGAAAGAACGCGTGTTGGGTATCGGCATGTCCGTGGGTCTTTGGTGGGCGCCGGTCGCCGAGCGGGCCTTGTGGGCGGTTTGTTCCGGCGGAATTATTCCGAAAACGCTCGCGGCGCGCCTCCGGCTGGCTGCTGGAGTCGCCGGCTTTTTCTTGCCTGGCTGAGTTCGGCTGTCACGCATAAGTTTAATATTAGCCTGTCGTTGGCGAATGCACGATGCCGATATTCTGTTATTAACTGTTGCTGGACGAACCGGTTCGATGCGTTAAGATTTTCCGGCCGGCTGTCCGGGCGGCGAGCGCGGTGCAAATGAGAGTGGCCATCGCATGTTGAAACTGATCGCAAACGGTACTGTCCTGGCTTTCGAAAACAGGACTGGCCGCACCAGAAAGCTTGAGCGAGCCGTTTTCCGCTGCTCAGGGTCGTCTCGGGTTTCAGCCGTAGCGCCGGCTGTGCTGTTGTGGGGCTGTCTCGCGGCTTGGTGGGTGCTGGGTTTAGCGGCCCAGGCTCAAGTTTATAAATGGACCGATGGCGAGGGCCGGGTTCACTACAGCAACACGGCCCCGCCCGCCGACGCCCCGTCCCCGCAAACCCTGGATGTGCCATCGCAGCCTACCCCGACCGGCAAGGTCGATAACGTCCGTGACTTGCAGCGAGCCACGCGCGAACTGCGCGAACTGCGCGCGCTAAACCGAGGGGTGCCGGTCGGTGAGCTCGACCGCCCGCTGGCCGGGAGGAAGGCCGGTAAGGCCAAGGAGCCGCCTTATATCGGCTACGAGGATCGCGCCAGGATCGACAATCTCAACAGCGACATCCGGCGGCTGGCTGCTTCGACCCTCGGAACCTCGGCCAGCCGCGCTCGCGAACTGCGCGCGCTCAAGGACGAGCTACGCCAGATTTACCAAAAATACGGCATCAAGTATCGGTAGCTGTGGTTGGTGCGAAAATCTAGCAACGCTATGTCGGCGGGCGCGGGTTCGGCCAGGGCGTCGCCTTCCTGGACAGCTGAAGAAGCCATCCGGCGGTTTACGACGCGGCCCGAACAAGCGTGGTCTAATAGCGGCTGTCTTTCAAAAAATCAGCTTTGGGCGGGAAATCATTTCATGAAATTTTGCAGCCAATGCGGCGCCTCGGTGACCTTGCGTGTTCCGGTGGGTGATAACCTGCCCCGCTATGTCTGCGACGCTTGCGATACCATTCATTATCTGAACCCTAAAGTCGTGGCGGGTTGCATTCTGGAATGGCAGGATCGGGTGTTGTTGTGCCGGCGGGCCATCGAACCGCGTTATGGCCTGTGGACCTTGCCGGCCGGCTTCATGGAAAACGGTGAATCGACGTTGGCGGCGGCGGCGCGCGAGGCGCTGGAGGAAGCCCATGCCGAAGGTGAAAACCTCCGCCTGTATGGGGTGTACTCGCTCTTGCATGTCAGTCAGGTCTATTTGATATTTCAAGGCCGGCTTAAGGACGGTTACGCCTGTCCGGGCGAGGAAAGCCTGGAGGTGCGGCTTTACGCCGAGGCTGAGATTCCCTGGGATCAAATCGCCTTCACCGTGGTTCACGAGGCGCTACGCCAGTATTTTTCCGAACGTCGGACCGGCCAGTTTCATCACCATCTCGGCGACATCATCCGCGAGGCGGACCAGCGGTTTCGGCTCCATCGCTACTATTGAGCCCATGCCCGGCCCGGCCCGGCCCGATAGACCATTCAATCTATAACAAAATAAACTGTCTATAACGGAACGGACTAGATCTGCTGCCAGCCTAGGTAGCCTGAGAAAACCGAAGGAGTAGCCATGAAACCCTATCTTGTTATTGTGGAAGATCCCGGTTCCGATAAGGTGCTCAATGTCGCTCTCATTCGAGCCGAACACGAGCAGCAAGCTGACATGGAGGCCAAAAAACTGTTTCCCAGTTTTCCCGACCAGGATTTATGCGTGTACGATGTCCACGAATTGAATCACGAGTATCCCGACGGTTGGACCTATCAGGATTGAACCCACCAGGGCGCCGCGAAATCGCGGCGCTGTCGATCTGAACCCCTACTTTTTGTCGATTGGAGACCCACCGCATGGAGCCTCTCACTCCAGAGACCGACGACAGCACCGCCGCCAGCATGTCGTATGTGCTCAGGGAAGAAGAACAACTGGCCCAGGTTTGGAGCGATGCCGACCGCGCCGAGCACGACCGCAGCGTGCGAGAGGGTATCGAACGGACCGGCGGTATCCGCCAGCTGGTCGGAGGGCTGCGCGCCCGGTCCGACTCGATCTGGGAGCGGTTTGTCACGCTGACCCTGGAACGGCTGCTTTCCGAGCAGTTGCGCGAGTTCTTGGATCAGATCGACGCGGAAATTCTGGCGCTGAGCCAGCAACTGGTGGAAGCGGATTGCGAGATCGACCGGCTGCGCTCGCGGGTGCAGGAACGGCGGCGCTGGCTGGAGGAGAAAATCGCGCTCCTGGAACCCATGGCGCATCGCACCTCCACCCAGACTCATCTCAACATGATGCAGGCGCGGGTGGAGGGTTTGGAAGCGTATCTGCTCGGTAAGAAAGACGTGGCCCCGGAAGCTTACGACCTTCACTACAAGCGGCATACCACGCTGCCCGGCGATCTGCTCTACATCCGCGTCCGCCTGTCGACCACCCAGGTCGCCATCGCGGCCTCCAACCGCAGCAAGCAACTGAGCGAACTGGACGCCGAACTGGCCGCGCTGCTGCCTGAGGCCGATCGTTATAAGGCCGAACTGACGGCGTTGATGACCCGAGTGGAGTGCATGAGCGAACTGTCGCGCTACTGGCTGGCCTATCTCGACATCGCTCGCGACAAATCCGATTGAGCCGACCCTCCCGACCGCTGGCCGGAAGGGTTTGCCGCAAACGAGCTAGAGCACTCGCACGCCCAGCACGCCCTCGATATCGGCGATTTGCACCACCGCTGCTTCCGGTACCGAAGCGGCGGTGTCCACCAAGGTGCAGGCGATGTCGCCGCGCGATTTGTTGAGCATATCCATGATGTTGATGCCGGCCCCGGATATCGCCTTGGAGATGCGCTCGATCATGTGCGGGACGTTGGCGTTGACGATGGCCAGCCGCGGGCCGCCGTTGCGCGGCATCACCATTTCCGGAAAGTTGACGGAATTGTGGATGGTGCCGTTTTCCAGATAGTCGCGCACCTGATCGGCCACCATGATCGCACAGTTTTCCTCGGCCTCACCGGTGGAAGCGCCCAGATGCGGCAGCATGATGACCCGTGGGTGATCCTTGAGCCGGTTGGTCGGAAAATCGCAGACATAAGATTTCAGCGTGCCCGCTTCCAGCGCCGCAAACAGCGCTTCCTCATCCACCACGCCCTCGCGCGAAAAGTTCAGCAGAATCAGGCCGGGCTTGGCGTTCTTCAGCAGCGGCGCGTTGATCAGCTGCCGGGTGGCGTCGTTCAGCGGCACGTGCAGCGTGACGAAATCGGCCTGTGCCGCCATCTCGTTGACGCTCAACACCTGCTCGACCTGCGAGGAGAGTTGCCAGGCGTTGCTGACGGTGATGTGCGGATCGTAGCCGATCACCCGCATCCCCAGCGCGCGGGCGGCGTTGGCGACCTTGACGCCGATGGCCCCCAATCCGATCACCCCCAGGGTGCGGTTGGGCAGCTCGATGCCGACGAAATTTTTCTTGCCCGCTTCGACCTGTTTGGAGAGTTCGGCGTCGCTGCCTTGCAACTTGCGGGTGTAATCCCAGGCCGGGCAGATGTTGCGGGCCGCCAGCAACATGCCGGCCAGCACCAGTTCCTTGACCGCGTTGGCGTTGGCGCCGGGGGCGTTGAACACGCAGATGCCCTTGGCGGTCATCTGCGGCACCGGAATGTTGTTGACGCCAGCGCCGGCGCGGCCCACGGCCTTGAGGCTGGCGGGAATCGGCCACTCGTGCATGGCGAATGAGCGCAGCAGCACAGCGTCAGGGTGCTGGATTTCGGAAGCGATCTCGTAGCGGTCGCGGGGTAGGCGTTCCAGACCGGAAACGCTGATGCTGTTGAGAGTCAGAATCTTGTACATGAATGAATCAACCATCCGCCTGAAAAAAGAACACCCCGGACGCGAACGTCCGGGGCGGATTGATGAATAAAATCGTTCAGCCGCGCCGTTTTTGGAAATCGGCCATGAAATCCACCAGGGCCTTGACCCCTTCCAACGGCATGGCGTTATAAATGCTGGCGCGCATTCCGCCGACCGAGCGATGGCCGGCCAGCGTCACCAGCCCGGCGCTTTTAGCTTCGGCCAGAAATGGTTTGTCCAGCGCTTCGTCGGGCAGAATGAACGGCACGTTCATCCAGGAGCGGTAGGCTGGATCGACCGGATTCCGATAAAAGCCGGATTCGTCGATGGTTTTATAAAGCAAATCGGCCTTGGCTTGGTTGCGCTCGCCCATCGCTTTCAGCCCGCCTTGGGCCTTCAGCCACTGGAACACCAAACCGGCGATATACCAAGCGTAGGTCGGCGGGGTGTTGTACATCGAGCCTTCCTTGGCCATCGTCGCGTAGTCGAGCATGGTCGGGGTGCCGGCCACGGTTTGGCCCATCAAATCCTCGCGGAGGATGACGATGGTCAAGCCGGCGGGGCCGATATTTTTCTGCGCGCCGGCGTAGATCAGGCCGAATTTGCTCACGTCGATCGGTCGCGACAGCAGCGTTGAAGACATGTCCGCCGCCAGCGGCACGCCGACTTCGGGGATCTGGTGCATCTCGACGCCGCCGATGGTTTCATTCGGCGTGCAGTGGAAATAGGCGGCGTCCGGGTCGCATTTCCAGGTGTCGCGGGCCGGCACGGTGGTAAAGTTGGCCGATTCGGAACTGGCGACGACGTTGACCTGGCAGAATTTCTTGGCTTCGGAAATGGCCTTTTTTGACCACTGTCCGGTGTTGAGGTAATCGGCCTTGTTCTTGCCGCGCAGCAGGTTCATCGGGGCCATCGCGAACTGGCCGGACGCGCCGCCTTGTAGGAACAGGACTTTGTAATTAGCCGGAATGGCGAGCAGTTCGCGCAGGTCGGCTTCGGCCTGTTCGGCGATGGAGACGAATTCCTTGCCGCGATGGCTCATTTCCATCACCGACATGCCGGAACCCCGCCAGTCGAGCATTTCGGCCTTGGCCTGTTCCAGAACCGCCTCGGGCAGCACTGCCGGGCCTGCGCTAAAGTTATAGGGGCGTGACATTGTAAACATCCTTCGTGACCGCACTGAAATCGCGGGCATAGTAGCAGAAACCGTTATGAGCGGAAATTTGCGATACTTTAATTGAAGCGTTAGTCAGAGATTTACGAATATAAACTGTCTTTTTTATTTATCGGGCGCAGGTGATGTTGGAACAAGACATAGAGCAAAAACTGCTCGAAAAGCTGAAGGATTTGAAATACGCCTATCGTTCGGATATCCGCGACCGAGACGCCCTAGAACAAAACTTCCGCAAGAAGTTCGAGGCGCTTAACCGCGTTCACCTGACCGACAGCGAATTTTCCCGCCTGCTGGAGCAGATCATTGACCCCGGCGTGTTCGCCAACGCCCAGCGCCTGCGCGAGCGCAACACCTTCGAGCGGGAGGATGGGACACCGCTGCAATACACCTTGGTCAACCTCAAGGATTGGTGCAAGAACAGCTTCGAGGTGGTCAATCAACTGCGCATCAATACCCAGAACAGTCACCACCGCTATGATGTCATGTTGCTCATCAACGGCGTGCCCGTGGTGCAGATTGAGCTTAAAACGCTCGCCATCAGTTCGCGTCGCGCCATGCAGCAAATCGTTGATTACAAGAACGATCCTGGCAATGGTTACACTAAAACGCTGCTGTGTTTCGTGCAATTATTCGTCGTCAGCAACCGCAGCGATACCTGGTATTTCGCCAACAACGACGCCGAGCATTTCGCCTTTGACGCCGATGAGCGCTTCCTGCCGCTGTACCAGTTCGCCGATGTCGATAACCAGAAAATGACCCGTCTCGACGCCTTTGCCGACGCTTTCTTAAGTAAATGCGTGTTGGGCGAGATGATCAGCCGTTATATGGTGCTGGTCGCGAGCGAGCGCAAGCTGCTCATGATGCGGCCTTATCAGATCTATGCGGTGCGGGCCATCGTCGATTGCATCCACCAGAATCGGGGCAACGGCTACATCTGGCACACCACCGGCAGCGGCAAAACGCTCACCTCGTTTAAGGCGTCCACCCTGCTCAAGGACAACCCGGACATCGACAAATGCCTGTTCGTGGTGGATCGCAAAGACCTCGACCGCCAGACCCGCGAGGAATTTAACCGTTTCCAACCCGGCTGCGTCGAGGAAAACACTAACACCGAGACCCTGGTACGCCGTCTGCTGTCCACCGATTACGCCGATAAAGTCATTGTCACCACCATTCAGAAGCTCGGCTTGGCGCTGGATGGCGGCAACAAACGCCACTATCAGCAGCGTCTGGAGCCGCTACGCCATAAGCGTTTGGTTTTCATTTTCGACGAATGCCACCGTTCCCAGTTTGGCGAGAACCATAAGGCGATTAAGGAATTCTTCCCCAAGTCGCAGCTTTTTGGTTTTACCGGCACCCCTATCTTCGAGGCCAACGCTGGCTACCAACAGATCGAGGGCCAGCAAGCTTCATTCCTGACCACCGCCGACCTTTTCGAGAAACAGCTTCACGCCTACACCATTACCCACGCCATCGAAGATCTGAACGTATTGCGTTTCCACATCGATTATTTCAAGGGCGAAGGGCAGGGCAAGCCCAAATCGGGAGAGACGCTGGCGCGTAAGGCGGTAGTCGAGGCGATTCTGGCCAAGCATGACGCCGCCACGAACAAGCGCAAATTCAACGCGCTTCTGGCCACGGCTTCTATCAACGACGCTATTGATTACTATCGCCTGTTCGCCAAGATTCAGGCGCGGCGGCGGGCAGAAGACGACACCTTCCAGCCGCTCAACATCGCCTGTGTGTTTTCGCCCCCGGCGGAGGGTAACAAGGACGTGCAGCAGATTCAGGAAGATTTACCGCAGGAGAAGGCCGATAACCAAGAGGCCCCGGAACAGAAGAAGGCCGCGCTGAAAGCCATCATCGCCGACTACAACGCCCGCTATGGCACGAACCATGATCTGAGTCATTTCGATCTGTACTACCAGGACGTGCAAAAGCGTATCAAGGATCAAAAGTATCCCAACCGTGACCTGCCGCGTGCGCAGAAGATTGATGTCGTCATCGTGGTGGATATGCTGCTGACCGGCTTCGATTCTCAATACCTGAATACGCTGTACGTCGATAAAAATCTCAAGCACCACGGTCTGATTCAGGCGTTCTCACGCACCAATCGCGTGCTGAACGACACCAAGCCTTATGGCAACGTGCTCGACTTTCGCCAGCAGCAGGAGGCGGTGGACGCCGCGATTACCCTGTTCTCCGGCGAAAAGGTCGAACGCGCTAAAACGATCTGGCTGGTCGATACCGCGACGGTGGTCATCGACAAGCTGGAACAGGCGGTCGCCGCGCTGGATACGTTCATGACCTCGCAGCGTTTGGCTTGCGCGCCGGAAGAGGTTGCCAACCTCAAGGGCGATACGGCTCGCAGTCAGTTCATCAATTTGTTCAAGGAGGTGCAGCGGCTCAAGACCCAGCTTGACCAGTACACTGACCTAAGCAAAGACAATGCCGCCAAGATTGAGCGGGTGATTTCACAGGATCAGTTACAAGCCTTCCGGGGTGTCTATCTAGAGACCGCGCAACGTCTTAAGGCACAACAGGATAAAGGCGGCAGCGACGCTGATCCGGTGCAGCAGCTTGATTTCGAGTTTTTGCTGTTTGCCTCGGCGGTGATTGATTACGACTACATCATGGCGCTGATCGCTCGCTACACCCAGGCTGCGCCCGCCCGGCAGAGGGTGAGCCGCGAGGAGTTGATTGGCCTGCTCTCATCGACTGCTAACCTAATGAATGAGCGCGACGACATTGCCGATTACATCGGTACGCTGAAGATGGGCGAGGGTTTGAGTGAACAGGCGATCCGCCAGGGTTATGAAACCTTTAAGGCTGAAAAGAATGCGCGGCAATTGGCGGCTATCGCGGACCAGCACGGTCTGGACACGGCGGCGCTGCAAGCCTTCGTCGATGGCATTATGGGCCGGATGATTTTTGATGGCGAACGCTTGAGCGATTTGCTCGCGCCGCTAGGCCTGGGTTGGAAGGTGCGCACGCAGAGGGAACTGGCCTTAATGGAGGACTTGATACCGCTGTTGCATCGGTTGGCACAGGGGCGGGAGATTTCGGGGTTGGGGGCGTATGAGCAATAAGACCTTTACAAAGACCACCCCGCCCCTTCGGGGCACCCCTCCAGAGGAGGGGAATGTGAAGATTCCCACAGCATCCGAACCACCCAGCAAACAAAATTCCCCTCCTCTGGAGGGGTGGCAGGCGAAGCCTGACGGGGTGGTGCCTAAGCTGCGGTTTCCTGAGTTTAGGGATGTCGGTGATTGGGAAAATGAATTTTTTGAAGAATTATATTCTTTTAAGTTAACAAATACATACTCACGGGATATGCTGAGTTACGAAAAAGGTTTAGTAAAAAATATCCACTACGGTGATATACACAAAAAATTTTCTGCGTTATTTAATATCGAAAATGAAGTAGTACCATTTATAAGTCCGTCATTGTCGCTCTTAAAAATTAAGCCAGCTAGCTACTGTGTTTTAGGCGATATGATTTTTGCCGACGCATCGGAAGACTTAGGCGATATCGGAAAAAGTATAGAGATTATTAAATTAAACAATGAAAAACTATTGGCTGGATTGCACACTCTTTTAGCTCGGCAAAAAAATAAGAAATTGGCGATTGGGTTTGGCGGATATCTATTTGGGTCAAGCAAAGTTCGAGAACAGATTAGGAAAGAAGCTCAAGGCTCAAAGGTTTTTGGCATTTCAGCGACTAGGTTGTTGAATATTAGAATTAGCTTTCCTTCAGATAAGAAAGAACAACAAAAAATCGCCGACTGTCTTTCTTCCATCGATGAACTCATCGCCACCCAAACCCAAAAAATCAGCGCACTTAAAACCCATAAAAAAGCTTTGATGCAGCAGCTTTTTCCGGCGGAGGGTGAGACTGCGCCTAAGTTGCGGTTTGCTGAGTTTCGGGATAATGGGGGGTGGCATACTAGACAATTAGGTGAGTTTATCACTGAAAGAATTCAGTCTTTAGAAGAAAAGTTACCATTATTTAGTTTAACTATAGAAACTGGAATTACTGCAAAAACTGAACGCTATGAGAGATCTTTTTTAGTTAAAAATGAAGAAGAAGCTTATAAAGTAGTTTTACCTAATGATTTTGCTTACAACCCAATGAATTTGAGGTTTGGAGCAATTGCAAGACACTCTGGTGCTGAAAGGGTTGCATTATCTAAATACTATAATATCTTCTATTGCGACCAATCTGTAGAGGCCAGATTTTGTGAATACTACTTCAAAAGCGATAATATGGTTAAGTTTTATGACAATATGGCTATTGGGTCATTGATCGAGAAAAGGCGTGTTCATTTTAATGAATTTCTTAAATTCACGATTCGTTTTCCAATTCTGAAAGAGCAGCAAAAAATTGCTGACTGCCTCTCTTCTATCGATGATCTCATCACTGCCCAAACCCAAAAACTCGAAGCTCTTAAAGCCCATAAAAAAGGCCTGATGCAGCAACTCTTCCCCTCGGCGGATGATGCATCCGACTAATGCTAAAGAAGATTCTGATTATCGAATGTTCCGAAGCGTTGCAATGAAGACAACCACCCCGCCCCTGCGGGGCACCCCTCCACAGGAGGGGAATAAATCGCTGCTAATTCCCCTCCTGTGGAGGGGTGGCAGGCGAAGCCTGACGGGGTGGTCTGATGCGCGGTACTAGGCAATATCTCTCTCTTCCCTACAACCCAGCTCTTAAGCAACGCGCCAGGGAATTACGCCGCGCGGGAAATTTATCCGAAGTTCTGCTTTGGAATCAGCTAAAAAACAAGCAATTCCTCGGTCTTGACTTTGATCGGCAAAAGATTATCGGTAACTACATCGTTGATTTTTACTGCGCCGAGAAAGCAACCGTTATCGAAATTGACGGTAGTAGTCATGATGACAAGGCCGACTATGATGCAAGGCGGGATGCATTCCTTATAAGCCTCGATTTGACCGTTGTTCATCTGCTGGACTGCGATGTGAAAAGCAATTTATCGGGTGTATTAGATTTTTTGCGACACCAGACAGTGTTTACCACCCCGCCCCTGCGGGGCACCCCTCCAAAGGAGGGGAATGAATGAGTAATCAACCGAAGATTTACTCTTACAAGACGCTACGCGGACTCGTAAACCGGCTGCGTGATGACCTCAACAGTCAGGATTTTGTCTTGCTCTATGCCTACAACGGCACAGGTAAAACGCGCCTGTCAATGGAATTCAAGGACGCAATTAAGAAAAGAAAAGGCGTTAAACGCGATACGCTCTACTTCAACGCCTTCACTGAAGACCTCTTTCATTGGGATAACGATTTAACCGGTGATCGCCAGCGCCATCTAAAAATTAATTCAGATTCACGTTTCTTGCTGGGTTTTAAGGAATTGGCTCTGGAACAAAAGATTTTCACTTACCTGGTGCGTTACGCCGATTTCGATTTCAAAATCGATTACGAGCATTGGACTATTCGCTTCTCGCGCGACGGTCTGGATTACATCAAAATATCGCGTGGCGAGGAGAATATCTTTATCTGGTGCATCTTTTTGGCGCTCTGCGAACTCACCATTGACGGCGCGGACGCTTATAACTGGGTTCAGTTTCTCTACATCGACGATCCAATTTCCTCACTAGATGACAACAACGCTATCGCCGTGGCCAGCGATCTAGCGCAGTTACTGAAACGGGCCAAGGGTCGGGTGAAGACTGTGGTTTCGTCCCACCACGGGCTGTTTTTCAATGTGATGTGCAACGAACTCAAGAAACAATCACACAAAAAATATTTCCTCCACCGTAGCGGTACGTCAGATAGATATGGCCTGCAAGCGACTGACGATATGCCCTTTTTCACCATGTCGCCCTCCTGAGCGAACTGCAACAAGCGGCGCAATCCGGTCGGCTTTACACACACCATTTCAATATGCTGCGCGGCATTCTGGAAAAAACTGCAACCTTCTTCGGTTTCGACGACTTCTCTGAATGTATTCACGGCGTGGACGACGAAGTGCTCTACGCCCGCGCCCTGAATCTCCTGAGTCACGGCAATTATTCCGTTTATCAACCCCGCGAGATGGTTGGCGATACCAAGGATTTGTTCTGTCGCATCCTCCGTGCTTTTCTGGATCGATACCGCTTCGCGTTGCCAGAAATCACCGCCCAAACGAGACCACCACCGAACACCCCATGACTGAGAACGATCAAAGACAACTGGGCCAAACCCTCTGGGCTGTCGCCGATCAATTGCGCGGCGCGATGAACGCGGACGACTTCCGCGATTACATGCTTTCTTTCCTGTTTCTGCGCTACCTCTCGGACAACTACGAGGGGGCGGCCAAAAAAGAGCTGGGTCGCGATTACCCGGAGCCGACGACACAGCCGAATAAGCCGCCGCTGCGCCTGTGGTACGACGCAAACCCAGAAGACATTGCGGAATTCGAGCAGCAAATGCGCCGCAAGGTGCATTATGTAATCAAGCCAGAATTTCTCTGGAGCAGTATCGCCGAACAGGCTCGTACCCAAGACGGCGAGTTGCTGCATACCCTGCAACAGGGCTTCAAATACATCGAAACCGAATCCTTCCAGAGCAGCTTTCAGGGCCTGTTCTCGGAAATTAACCTGGATTCGGAAAAGCTCGGCAAGAAGTATGCAGATCGCAACGCCAAACTGTGCGCCATCGTCACTCGAATTGCCGAGGGCATCGCCAAATTCTCCACGCACAGCGATGTCCTGGGCGACGCCTATGAATACCTCATTGGCCAATTCGCCGCCGGTTCCGGTAAAAAGGCCGGAGAGTTCTACACACCGCAGCAGATCTCGACCATCCTCTCCGAGATTGTCACCCTCGACAGCCAGGACCCGGCCGCAGGCAAAAAGAAGAAACTTGACAAGGTGTTAGATTTCGCCTGCGGTTCCGGCTCGCTCCTCCTCAACGTGCGCAAACAGCTTGGTCCGCACGGCATCGGCAAGATTTACGGCCAGGAAAAGAACATCACCACTTACAATCTGGCCCGGATGAATATGCTGCTGCATGGGTTGAAAGATTCGGAATTCGAGATTTATCACGGCGATTCGCTGCTGAACGAATGGCCGATGCTTAGAGAAGCTAATCCCGCCAGGAAGCTACAATTCGACGCGGTAGTAGCCAATCCACCGTTTAGCTATCGTTGGGAACCCACCGAAGCCTTAGGCGAGGATTTCCGTTTCAAAAGCTACGGTCTGGCTCCCAAATCCGCCGCCGATTTCGCTTTTCTGCTACACGGCTTCCACTTCCTGGGTCAGGAAGGCGTAATGGCGATCATCCTGCCCCACGGTGTGCTATTTCGTGGCGGCGCTGAAGAGCGTATCCGTACCAAACTGCTCAAGGACGGTCACATCGACACCATTATTGGACTGCCCGCCAATCTCTTTTTCTCCACTGGCATTCCGGTCTGTATCCTGGTTCTCAAGCGTTGCAAGAAGCCGGACGATATCTTGTTTATTAATGCCAGCGAATACTTCGAGAAAGGCAAACGACAGAATCGTCTATTGCCAGAGCACATCGATAAAATCGTCTCGACCTATCAGTTTCGTAAAGAAGAAGACCGATACTCGAAGCGAGTAACAATAGAGCGGATTGCGGAGGAAGGCTATAACCTGAACATTTCACGCTATGTCAGTACCGCAATAGCGGATGAAGTGATCGACCTCAGTGCGGTAAATAGTGAGCTGGCGGTATTGGAAGAAAAAATCGTAGCGACTACGAAAAAGCATAATGAATTCCTTAAGGAGCTTGGTTTGCCGCTTCTTCCCTGATCCGGTCGATTGTTTATCGAATATGAAACGCCTCTACCCCTTTCTTTTCGTCTTCTTATGGAGTACCGGTTTTATCGGTGCGCGGTTTGGGAGGCTACCGTATACCGGGCCATTGCTCTTTTATTAACACGCTATCTATCGATCATCAGCTTGATGGGGTCTATCGCAGTATTCAGACGTACCCCGTGGCCTGATGACCTGCAACAATAAAGCGGCGCGGTCTGATCGTCCTTGCATTTGTGGAATTGAATTCCATAATTGCACGGATGATACCGCGCCGATTGCTCGACACTCTTGAGTCCGCCTTAGCCGAGGCCCCAGCCGTGGCGCTGTTGGGGCCGCGTCAGGTCGGCAAAACCACCCTGGCTCTCGCGATGGTACAGGGTCGGGCGGCCATCTATCTCGATCTGGAATCCGAAGCTGATCGAGCCAAGCTCGCCGAGCCGGAGCTATACCTGTCGCAGCATCAGGACAAGCTGGTTATCCTCGACGAAATCCAGCGCACGCCGCAGCTTTTCCAGAGCTTGCGCGGGCTCATCGACACCGGGCGACGGCACGGCCGGGGCACGGGCCGCTTCCTCGTGCTGGGATCGGCATCCATCGATCTGCTCCGGCAATCCAGCGAGTCGTTGGCGGGACGCATCCGTTATCTGGAACTCGCTCCGATCGATGCCGCCGAGGCCGGCCGCGCGCGTCTCGACGCGCTTTGGCTGCGGGGCGGATTTCCGGAAAGCTTGCTGGCCGTGTCCGATGGGGCCAGCCTGCGCTGGCGTGTGGACTTTATCCGCACCTACCTGGAGCGCGACATCCCGCAGCTCGGACCGCGCATTCCGGCGGAGACGCTGCGCCGGCTGTGGACCATGCTCGCCCACCAGCAGGGCGGCCTGCTCAACGCCGCCGTGCTCGCTCGCGCCCTCGCTGTCGATGGCAAGACGGTCGCCTCCTACCTGGATTTGCTCGTGGACCTGCTGCTAGTGCGCCGCCTTGCGCCGTGGCATGGCAATTTGCGCAAGCGTCTGGTCAAGTCGCCTAAGGTGTACGTGCGCGACAGCGGGCTGGTGCACGCGCTGCTCGGTATCGGCGACCGCGAAGCGCTATTGGCGCACCCGGTCGCGGGCGGAAGCTGGGAGGGTCTGGCGGTCGAGTCGCTGATCGCAGTCGCTCCCAGTGGCACTGAGGCGCATTTCTACCGCAGCGCGGCGGGTGCCGAAATCGATCTGCTGCTCCAGCTTCCCGGCCGGCGCGCGCCTTGGGCCATCGAGATCAAGCGCGGGTTGACACCGAAGATCGAACGGGGGTTCCATCTGGCTTGCGAGACTGTCGAACCGGAACACCGTCGCGTGGTGTATGGTGGTGTCGAACGCTTCCCAATCGCCGAGGGTGTGGAGGCGGTTGCGCTCAACGACCTGTGCGAGGAGCTTTCCGCGGCATGACACCGTTCCCGCTCCTCGCGCGCGAATGGCCCGTCGCACTCGACGCCGCCCAGCAGAACGAGACGACCCCCGCGCGTGCGGCCGCCACGAACTTTAACCCACGCTACAGGCTTGAATGAAACGCCTCTACCCATTGCTTTTCGTTTTTTTATGGAGCACCGGCTTTATCGGCGCGCGGTTTGGGCTGCCTCACGCCGAGCCGTTATCCTTTCTGCTGGTGCGCTATTTATGCGTGATCGTGCTCATGACCGCACTGGCGGTCGTCAGCGGTGCGCCGTGGCCGAAGCAATGGCGCGACTGGTGTCATATCGGCGTATCGGGGATATTAATTCACGCCATTTACTTGGGCGGGGTCTTCATTGCGATCAAGCATGGCCTTCCCGCCGGAATTGCGGCCCTGGTGGTCGGGATGCAACCGCTGTTAACGGCGCTCGGCGCGGGTTGGCTGCTCGGCGAGCGGGTCAGTTCCCGGCAGTGGGGCGGATTGGTGCTGGGCTTTATCGGCGTCGCGCTGGTGATCGGCGGCAAGTTCGGCATCCAAGCCCAACTCGGCCCGATGCTGGTTCCGGGGCTTGCGGCTTTGCTGGGCATCACGGTGGGAACGCTCTATCAAAAACGCTTTTGCGCCGGTTTCGATCTGCGCACGGGTTCGGTCATTCAATTCGTGCCAAGCGCCATCGTCACCGCCATCGCCATCGGTTTGTTCACCGAATTTCAGATCGATTGGACGCCGCGGTTCCTGTTCGCGCTCGCTTGGTTGGTGCTGGTGCTCTCCATCGGCGCGATTAGCTTGCTCAACGTCCTGATCCACAGCGGCAGCGCGGTCAACGTCGCCAGCCTGTTCTATCTGGTGCCGTTGAGCACCGCGCTGATCGCTTGGGCGCTGTTCGGCGAGACATTGCCTTTGCTGTCGCTGGCCGGGATGGGGCTGGCGGTGGGGGGCGTTTATCGGGTGGTGAGGCCGGCGGCATGAGAAACGGTGGGCGCAAAGCAGCTTATCCCACCCGCTTCCGCTTTTTCCCATATATTTCTTGCATCATGACAGCCAGCCGGAACCAGCGCCGCTCCAGGGCAAAACTACAACGGCTGCGCCTCGGTATCGGCATCCGATGTAGAATCCTCGTCCCACAGGGCATGGCCGCAATGTGGGCAAGTTTTGACCTTTTTCGCGGAGCGAATGGTTTTCTTGAGGCTTTTGAGTTCCTTAAGCATCTTCTTCAGGCGTTTTTTGTTTCTTTCCTTCTTGGGGGCCGAAAGCTCCTCGACGACTTTTTCGTGAAGTTTTTTAACTTTCGATTCGAAGACGGGCACGAAATTTTCCACAAGATCACCTTGCGTTCAGATTTAGAAATAGGAAGAAGGCGGAGATTGTGGTCGGTGCTGTGGATACCGACCAGCAGCGCATTCTAGCGCTAGCGATGTCGATAAAGGATGATGGGAATGAACGAACCGTGGTTGCCGCCATCGGGCTACGGTCGATCACGGTGCGTCACCGACGATAGGGGGCGGAGACGCCGGACGGAAGTTTATCCTTCACACCATATTCAATTCCAGCTTGGCCCGCATCGACATCCGTTCTTGCGACCAAGGCGGATCCCAGACCAATTCGACGTTGACCGATTCCACGCCCGCGCCGTGGCGGACGGCATTTTCCACCCATTCCGGCATCGAACCGGCGACCGGGCAACCGGGTGCGGTCAAGGTCATCTGAATGTCGGCGTGATCGCCCAGCGGATCGACGTTGATCCCATAAATCAGGCCCAACTCATAAATGTTGACTGGAATTTCGGGATCGTAAACGGTTTTCAACGCCTCGATGATTTTGGCTTCCATTTCCTCGGCATCGGGGAGATTCGAAACCGGAGTCTGTGTGGTCATTGTCAGCTCCTACGAAGTATGGGCTTTAAATTTGTCCACCATGCCACGGTACGCCGTTTTGAGCGTGCGCGTCCAAAGAGGCGGTTGTTGCGGCAATTCTGTCGTCGCGGAAACCGTCTCAAGGGAATGATCTAAGTTTTTAACAAAACCTAATTTGAACTCAAGTGCATCCACCAGCCTGTCGCGATCCGCCGGCGTCGTCTTGCGTCGCGTAAAATCACAAGAGGGGCAAATAGGATGCATGTATCGTTTCAACAGGAGTTCCTGTTTGGAAAGTTCGAGGTAGGAGCCAATGCGCAAGGAAGAATAATAAGGGTAGGCACAGCAGATATAGACATCACCCTGACTGTTAATCGCAACAGTATCCATAATGAGCGGGCAAACCTCCCCTTGAGCTTCGCGGTCGTCGGCTGAATTGAAGTTTTTTAGACGTTCCTCGTAGAAATTCGGTGCGGCATATTGCGCGACGGACTGTTTCGGGTTCCCCACGCCTGGGATGACTTCAAATTCAAGTTTTAAAGACCGGGCATACTCGCGCAACAAAGGCTCATCCGCCGCGTTGTAATCAAATTGGATGAGTCTTAGAAAAACCTTGGTTTGAATCAGCGACTTCTTTTTCAAAAGCGCGATTTGTTCCAGGTTCTCCTTAATCCATGCGATGTTGCCGCCCACATGGTTGATCTCATACGTCTCCTGGTGGAATCCCGAAACCGAAACCGTCAGACGATCCACGCCCTTGCGCAAGGCGCGTTGAATGGTGTCGAAATAACTGGCTGGTTTTAAGGACAAATTGCTGGAAAGCTCGCAATCAAGATCCGCCGCCTTGATGATTTCTATAAAAGAGTCCACATCCTTGCATAGAAAGGGTTCGATCCAATTGTAAAGGCCGATGGTGTCGTAACCTTCGCCTTTCGCTTTTGCCACCAGCTTTTCAAAAAGATCGAGCGGCATCGCCGACGCCGAGTTTTTCAAAAGCTGCGCTCCACGTACGCAAGTCGGACAGCGCAAATTGCATTTGTCGATGATGTCGATATAACAAATCCGCATCGGAATGTCCTTTAAGTGCGTGGGCTTTCGATCCGCAATAACGCTTCACTCGGTCGCTACCGGTCCCTTGTGTTCTTCCAGCGCGGCGCGCACCGCGTGCCAGGCCAGGGTGGCGCATTTGACCCGGCTGGGATAGTCGCGTACCCCGGCTAGCACGCCGAGTTTGCCCAAGCCTTTAGGGCAATCGCAGTCAGTGGTGACCACGTTATGGAAAGTGTCGAACAGATGATCGACTTCCGCGACCGGCTTGCCTTTGAGCGCCTCGGTCATCAGCGAGGCCGAGGCGCTGGAAATCGCGCAACCCGCGCCTTGAAAGGCGATGTCCTTGATGATGCCGTCCTCAATGTCGAGGTAGACGCTGATCCGATCGCCACACAGCGGGTTGACTCCATCGGCGCGGTGGGTCGGTTGCGGCAGGATACGGAAGTTGCGAGGCCGCTTGTTGTGGTCCAGGATGACTTCTTGATACAGGTCGCGCAGATCGCTCATGAGTCGAATAACTCCTTGACTTTCCAAAGGGCCTTGACCAAGGCGTCCACCTCGTCGCGGCTGTTGTAAACGGCGAAGGAGGCCCGCGCGGTAGCGGCCACGCCGTAGCGTTGCATCACCGGCTGGGCGCAGTGATGGCCGGCGCGGATGGCGACGCCTTCGCGATCGAGGATGGTGCCGATGTCGTGCGGGTGGATGCCCTTCATCGTGAATGCCGCCAGCGCCGCTTTGTCGCGCGCCGTGCCCATGATCTGAAGGCCGGGAATTTCGATCAGCCGGGCGGTGGCGTATTGCAACAAGTCGTGTTCGTGGGCGGCGGCCGCGTCCAAGCCGACAGCGTTCAACCAATCCAGCGCCGCGCCCAGGCCGATCACGCCGGCGATGTTGGGCGTGCCAGCCTCGAACTTGTTGGGCAGGTCGGCGAATTCGGTCTTCTCGAAGGTCACCAGCCGGATCATGTCGCCGCCGCCCTGATACGGCGGCATCGCCTCCAACAGCGCTTGTTTGCCGTACAATACGCCGACCCCGCTCGGCCCGTAAATCTTGTGGCTGGAGAAGGCGTAGAAATCGCAATCCAACGCCCGCACGTCCACCGGCAGATGCGCGACCGCTTGCGCGCCGTCCACCAACACCGGGACGTTGCGGGCGTGGGCCAAATCAATCAGGGTTTTGATCGGGTTGATGGTGCCGAGCGCGTTGGAAACGTGGACGAAGGCGAACAGTCTCACCCGACCGCTATCTAGCAGCCGCTCACATTCGTCCAGCACTAACTCGCCCGCGTCGGTGAAGGGGACGACTTTGAGCGTCGCGCCGGCGCGCTCGCACAACAACTGCCACGGCACAATGTTGGAATGGTGCTCCATGCCGGTGATCAGAATTTCATCGCCGGCCTTGAGCCGGCTGCCGCCGAAGCTGCTCGCCACCAAATTGATGCTTTCGGTGGTGCCGCGCGTGAAGATGATTTCCTGGACGCTGGCCGCGTTTAAAAAGGCTCGCACTTTCTCCCGCGCGCTTTCGTAAGCGGCGGTGGAGCGCTCCGACAACAGATGCACGCCGCGATGGATGTTGGCGTAATAACCGCTGTAACAGCCGCTGACGGCGTCGATCACCGCCTGCGGTTTTTGCACCGAAGCGGCGTTGTCCAGATAGACCAGCGGTTTGCCGTGGACGCGCTGGCGCAGAATCGGAAAATCGGCGCGGATGCGGTCGAGATTCAGTCCGGTACGATTCTCCGGCGCGAGGGCAAGCGCGTGCGGGGCGCTCATGATGTCGGGTCCTCCTCGGTGCTGTCGAGCGCCAAACGGTCGGCGAGCAGGCGGGCGAGGCGCTCGCGCAACGGCGTCAGGCGGATTTGATTGAGGTTGTCGTTAGCGAAGGCGTAAACCAATAAGGCGCGGGCTTGGGCGACGGGAATGCCGCGCGCGCGCAGATAAAATTCGGCGTTGGGGTCGAGAAAGCCGGTGCTGGAGCCGTGGCCGCATTTCACGTCATCGGCCAAAATCTCCAGGCGGGGATTGGAATGAGCCACCGCTTGTTTGGAAAGCAACAAGTTCCGGCTGTTTTGGCGGGCGTCGGTTTTTTGGGCGTGCGGGCGGACGTGAATCATGCCGTCGAACACCGACCGGGCCTTGCCGTCCAGCACGCTCTTAAACAGTTGCTGGCTGCTGCCGTGCGGGTGGGCATGATCGACTCGGACATAGAAATTACTCGCCTGATTGCCGCGCCCGACGGTCAGGCCGTTCAGCAGGCAGGAAGCGTGTTCATCGTCCAGCAGCGCCTCCAAGTCGGTGCGGGCCAGTTGGCCGCCGAAGGACAGCAGATGCAATTGGGTTTGGCTGTTACGGCCCTGGCGGAGTTTGATGCCGCCTAGATGAAAGGCTTGCGGCGCTTCTTCCTGGAGTTGGTGATAGTCCAGCACCGCACCATCGTCGATGGACAATTCGACGACGGGTGCCTGTAAATAACGGCCCTGACCTCGATATTCGACGACCACAGTGGCCTGCGCGCCGTCGTCCAGCGTCAACACCAGGCGCGGATAAACCGCCGTATCGCCGCCGGTGGCGTGGAAGATGATGTGAATCGGATGATCCAGCACCGCGCCGGGTAATAGATAGATGAATGCGCCATCTTCCCAAAACGCGCCGTTGAGCGCGGCGATGGGATGTTGCGCGAGTCCGGGCAGCGGGTCGAGGGGATTCCGAACGGCTTGCGGATCGGCGGCCAACACTTGGCCGAGGCTGGCGATGACCGTCCGTTCCGGTAATGGCGTCAGCTTCGACAAACCCGGCGCAAAGCGGCCATTGATAAACACCAAGCGATACGCTGCCGCATCCAGCGTCGGCAATATCGAGGCTTCGACCAGCGCGTCGGCGGGTCGCTGAAGGTCGAGCGTCTGTAAGGCGCTCAAATCGGTGAAGCGCCAGGCTTCCTGTTGGCGGCTCGGCCAGCCCAACGCTTCGAAACGCTCGAACGCTTCGCGACGGGCGCGCGTGATGGTTTCCGGTTCGTGACGGTTCGCCAGAAAAGCGTCAAACGCCGGACGGTAGCGGTCGGATAACACGGGAGCGGCGGCGGTCATGGTCGCGGTCTCACGCGGCGGCCCGGCGCGCGCGGCCCGGTTCCTCGTTGTAAAGGGCGTAGCCTTGTTCTTCCAGTTCCAGCGCCAAACTCTTGTCGCCGGAGCGGACGATTCTGCCGTTCACCAATACATGCACGTAATCCGGCACGATGTATTCCAGCAACCGCTGATAGTGGGTGATGACCAGAAAGCCGCGCTCGGGACCGCGCAGCGCGTTGACGCCATCCGCCACCACCCGCAGGGCGTCGATGTCCAAGCCGGAATCGGTTTCGTCCAGTACCGCGAAACGCGGTTGCAAGACGGCCATTTGAAAGACTTCGTTGCGCTTTTTCTCGCCGCCGGAAAAGCCTTCATTCACCGAGCGTTTGAGCATGGATTCATCCATCTTGACCAGTTCCATGCGCTCGTGGACCAAATCCCAGAAATCCATCGCATCCACCGGCGATTCGCCGCGATATTTGCGGATGGCGTTGACGGCGGCTTTCAGGAAATACAGGTTGGCGACGCCGGGAATCTCGACCGGATACTGAAAGGCCAGAAATACGCCTTCACAGGCGCGAGTTTCCGGCTCCATTTCCAGCAGGTTTTTGCCGTCGAACAGCACCTCGCCCTCGGTGACGACATAGCCCTCGCGCCCGGCGATGACATTCGCCAGCGTGCTCTTGCCGGAGCCGTTCGGCCCCATGATGGCGTGCACCTCGCCGGGGCGGATGGTGAGGTCGATGCCGTTGAGAATTTCCCGGCCTTCGACCGTGGCGTGTAAGTTGCGGATTTCCAGCATGGTGGATGAGTTCCTGTAAGCCAATAATCTGTATAAATTTTCGTTTTCGCGAGATCAATCGAGTGGTGGCATTTCTGGAAATTTCGGCAACGCGGCATCCATGCAATCCCAAGCGGGTGCCCGGCTCGCAAAAATATCGGCTTGGGGTTTGTATTGTGAGAGGTCTGTCAGCGAACCGGCACGCACGCCGATCAGTCCGGGCATCGCTTCAGGTTTTCCAAATAATTGAGAGCCACAATGAGGACAGAAGCCTCGCCTAGCCAATTTTCCATTACTTACCATTCGCTCGTAGTACTTCACTTCGCCGGTAATAGAGATGGCATTTTCTGGAACGAAAAAGGTCGCCGCGTAGCCACTTCCAGAGGCTTTTTTGCAGTCGAGACAATGACAGTTTCCAGAGATCACGGGATCGCTCGTGCAGGTGTAAGTGACTAAGCCGCAAAGGCAACTTCCTGAAAGACTCATTGGTAAACTCCTCGCTGAACGTTCGCCAGCGTGCCTATACTCATGCTGGTCACTTCACCGGGGCGGATGGTGAGGTCGATGCCGTTGAGAATTTCCCGGCCTTCGACCGTGGCGTGTAAGTTGCGGATTTCCAGCATGGTGGATGAGTTCCTGTAAGCCAATAGCCTGTAATTAATTAAGCCAGAGCGTTTGCGCGACCAGCCATAAAATCCTCTTCAGCCCGTTGGCCCGCCGCATTCAAACGTCCCGCTAAAATGTCGGTTTCAATCTGACGATCCCATTCATCAGCCATGAATTCCTCAAACCATTTCGAGAATTCCGCTAACTTTTCACTCGATAGTTGAGCAACCGCTGATTTGAGTTCTTCAATATTCATGATTGAATGCCTTAACCAACAATTTTTACTGTTTTCGGGAAACTAGGAATTAAGCCGGATACTTTTAACCATCCACTCGAATCAAAAAAACTCATATTCCCATTTTCCTGACAAACCCAAAATTCCAGAGCGCCCGCCTCAAGATAAAGAGTATTTTTTTCCTCGATTTCGCTACTCGTATTACTGAACGAAAGCACTTCTATGCATACTTCTGGAGCAATAGAGCATTCCGTATCCCGCTCGATCTGCTTAAATCGTTGCTCCGAACACCAAGCAATATCAGCAACCTTGGTTCCTTTTGCGGTTTTGATGGCGCATTCGGCCAGAACCACGCCATGCGTTGGCAATAATTGTGTGATTCTTCCTTGAAAGGCGGAGTGATAAACCTTTACGGGAGACATTAAAATTTGCCCCTTTTCATTGAGTTCGATCTTAAAGGGCAAATCCTGCAAACTGGGATGTTCACAAACTTCTTGCCATTGCATTAGCATTATCTCAATCAGTTACTTCGAGCTTGACAAGGTTTACAGTGATTTCCAAGTGCTTCTATCTTCTTTTTTTCCAGCTTTTCAGATGGGATTTCCAAGTGCTTAAATTTTCTCTCCAACGACAATAATCTAAGTCAGCGTACAACTGTTCGAGTGTGCCAAACTTAAGGCGTTGAGTGCGGTCTTTAAGCCAAGGCCAACGTGACATGCCTTTACTTAAACCTGAGTTTCAATTAACCCACACTTCCTTCCAACTTCAACTCAATCAGCTTCTGCGCTTCAACCGCGAATTCCATCGGCAATTCCTTGAATACTTCCTTGCAAAAACCATTGACGATCAAACTCACCGCATCCTCAGCGCTGATGCCGCGTTGCTTGCAATAAAAAAGCTGATCCTCACTGATTTTCGAGGTGCTGGCTTCATGCTCGACCTGCGCGGTCGGGTTCTGCACCTCGATATACGGGAAGGTATGCGCGCCGCAGCGGTCGCCCATCAGCAGCGAATCGCATTGCGAATGATTGCGGGCGTTTTCGGCGGTCGGCAGGATTTTTACCAATCCCCGATACGCATTCTGGCCATGACCGGCGGAAATGCCCTTGGAAACGATGGTGCTACGGGTGTTCTTGCCCATGTGGATCATCTTGGTGCCGGTATCGGCCTGCTGATAATCGCGGGTTAAAGCCACCGAATAGAACTCGCCGACCGAGTTTTCACCGCGCAGGATGCAACTCGGATATTTCCAGGTGATCGCCGAACCCGTTTCCACCTGCGTCCAGGAAATCTTGGAATCGCGGCCCTTGCACAACCCGCGCTTGGTCACGAAGTTGTAAATGCCGCCCTTACCGTTCGCATCGCCCGGATACCAGTTCTGCACCGTCGAATATTTAATGGTGGCGTTGTTCAGCGCCACCAGTTCCACTACGGCCGCATGTAGTTGATTTTCATCGCGCATCGGCGCGGTGCAGCCTTCGAGATACGACACCGATGCGCCCTCGTCGGCAATGATTAGGGTGCGCTCGAACTGGCCGGTGTTGCTGGCGTTGATGCGGAAATAGGTGGACAATTCCATCGGGCAGCGCACGCCCGGCGGGATGTAGACGAAGGAACCATCCGAGAATACCGCCGAATTCAGCGTCGCATAAAAATTATCCCGATACGGCACCACCGAACCGAGATACTTTTTCACCAGATCGGGATGCTCGCGCACCGCCTCGGAAAACGAACAAAAGATGATCCCTTGTTCGGCCAACTTGCCTTTATAGCTGGTCGCCACCGACACCGAATCGAACACCGCGTCAACCGCCACGCCCGCCAGAATGGCTTGCTCGGCCAGCGGAATGCCGAGCTTTTCATAGGTGCGGCGCAATTCCGGGTCGATCTCGTCCAAGCTCTTCGGACCGTCGCCTTTTTGCTTGGGCGCGGCGTAATAGGAAATCGCCTGATAGTCGATGGGCGGATAATGGACCCGCGCCCAGGTCGGCTCTTCCTGCGTCAACCAGAAGCGGAAGGCTTCCAGCCGCCATTCCAGCAGCCAGTCCGGCTCTTCCTTCTTGGCCGAAATCAAGCGAATCACGTCCTCGTTCAACCCCGGCGGCACGGTTTCCTGTTCGATGTCGGTCACGAAGCCATACTTGTAATCGCTGGCGGCGAGGCGTTCGAGGGCTTGAGTGCTGTCGCTCATGAGTCGGAATCCTGTGGCTGAATGCGGCGGCTCAAATCGGATGGCCGGCGGTGTTGGCGGTGGCGGTGTGGTGCAAGGGGTAAAAATGCACCGGTCGCGGCGGATCGGGCCGGCTCATCTCCAACAAACTGATGCTTTGCAACGCGACGTTGATCGCCTGATTGATGCGCGGCCAATGTCCGCTGACCTCGCAGTGTTCTAACCGCGAACAGCCGTCGTGATGGTCCCCGCTGCACTCGGTGATGGCGATGGGGCCTTCCAGCGCGCCGATGATGTCGGCGGCGGTGATGGCGGCCGGCGGCCGCGCCAGACTGTAGCCGCCTTGCGCGCCGCGCTGCGAAACCAGCAAACCGGCCCGCGCCAGGGTTTTCAAGATCTTGCTGACCATCGGCAACGGCAGCCGGCGCTGCTGCGCCAGTGCGGCGGCGCTATACGCTTGACCGTCGGTTTGTGCCAGATAAGTCATCAGCAAAATTCCGTAGTCGGCTTCCCGAGTGATTCGGATCATGGACGCTCCGTGCGGCTCGTCTAATCTGTACTTGATTAGTACTATATGAAAATAGAATAGTTCCAAACGCGGGGTTTGCCAAGGGGCGCGGGTTTGTTCGACTGCGTTCCTAGGAAGTTTTTTACTTTAAACTGCGCTAAAAAGTGCGAGGAAACTCATGCCGCGCCAGAAAGTCGCCGAGGCGTGGAAGACGCTAAATTAAATAATAAATTCAATATCATATTAATAAATCATCATGCCTGATAGTCATTCCTTAATCGACCAGTGGCATCGGCGGGTCTTTGAGGACGATCACACCGATCGGTCCCGCCTTTATCGGCTCGGGATTTTTCTCGCCCGGTTGGTCCACGGCATCGCGCTCAAATTTCTCGACGGCCAGCTCAACAAACAGGCCAGCAGCTTGGCTTACACCACCTTGCTGTCGCTGGTGCCGCTGCTGGCGGTCACTTTTTCGGTGCTCAAGGGGTTCGGCGTGCAAAACCAGCTCGAACCCACGTTGATGAGCTATCTGGAGCCGATGGGCCAACCGGGTCTAGAAGCGGGCGCTAAAATTCTCGATTTTGTCAATAACCTACAAGTGGGCGTTCTGGGATCGTTGGGCATCGCGCTCTTGTTTTACACGGTGCTCAGCTTGCTGCAAAAAATCGAGGAGGCGTTCAATCAAATTTGGCGGACACCCCTTGGTCGGAGTTGGACGCGGCGCTTCAGCGACTATCTCAGCGTCATTCTGGTGGGGCCGGTTTTTATCTTCGCCGGTCTTGGCATCAGCGTATCGGCGTTGGACAACGAATGGGTCCAGCGCCTGGCGGCTATCGAGCCCTTCGGCCTACTCATCTTCGGATTGGGGCGGCTGATACCTTATCTGCTGATCTGTCTGACCTTTGCGTTCATGTACGGCTTTCTCACCAACACCCGCGTGCGGGTGCCGCCGGCGTTGATCGGCGGGTTTTTCGCGGGCGTGCTCTGGTTCGCGACCGGCCTGATTTTCGCTAATTTCGTGGCCAATTCTTCCAGTTATTCGGCGATTTACTCAGGATTTGCCGCTGCGGTACTGTTTATGATTTGGGTGAACATCGGTTGGTTGATCGTCTTGGTGGGCGCGCAGGTCGCTTGTTACTGGCAAAATCCCCATTGGTTGCTGCCGCGGTCGATCGAAGGCAAAACGAGCGCCAGCGAACAAACCGCGCTGGCGCTGACGATCATGCTGCTGGTCGGCGATGCCCATTACCACCGCGAGCCGCTGTGGAGTTTGGACCGACTGGCGGTTCAATGTGAGGGGGCGCCGCGCGAAACGGTGGCCGAGATCGTGAGCGCGCTTGAGGAGAAAGGGCTGATCGTCGCCAGCAACCACCAGCCGCCGGTGTATCTGCCCGCCAACGATATCGGCGCCATCCAGTTGCGAGATATCGTGATGGCGATGCGAGAGGAGGGCGATAAGAGCAAACAGTCCGATACCGTCCGCGACATCATGAATCGGATCGACGCCGCAATCGAGCAAACTTTGAAAGATAAGACGTTGAAGGATATCGTGCTGGTCGAAGGGAAAAGCGAAGCCTAAACAGCGTGCCGGGCCGCGGGCTACACGTGTTTGCACCAACCCACAATGCGCGCGGGATGGGTGGCGCTGTGTTCAGCGCGAGTTTTCGTGATGGTGGCTATGGTGCGAGCCACCTAGCCAGCGCACGGTCCGGGTCATGGGTTCCGGTTGCAAGGTGGTGTGCCGGATCGCAAATTGGGCGATCAGCAGGGCGTGGCAGGCGTCGAGCACCGTTTCCCATTGCCGCAGATCCCGCACCACCAGATGCGCGGTCAACATGATTCGTTCCGGTCCCACGCTCCAGATGTGCAGGTCGTGGACCGAGGCGACGCCCGGCACGGTCGCCAACGCCTTCCCGACGGTTTCGGGCGCAAGCGTCGGGGGGACGCCTTCCATCAGGCCGCGCAGCGCCTCGCGCAGCAGGCGCAAGCTGGAAACCACGATCAACGCGCCGATACCGAGCGACAACAGCGGATCGACCGGCGTCCAGCCGGTAACAGCGATTACGACGCCAGACAGTAGCGCGGCGACCGATCCCAGCAGATCGCCGAGCACATGCAGCAGCGCGGCGCGAGTGTTGAGATTACGCTCGCCGCGACCGAGCAGCCAGGCCACCAGAATGTTGAGTCCCAGCCCGATGGCGGCGACCAGCGAGACCGCCTCGCCGCTGACCGGCCGCGGGTCGTGCAGGCGTTGGATGGCGGAAACGCTCAGCCACAGCACCAGCACCAGTAAGGCGAGACTGTTGATTAGCGCCGCCAAAAATTCGGCCCGCCCGAAACCGTAGCTGTGCCGGGCCGACGCGGGCCGCCGCGCCAGCCACGCCGCGACCGCCGCCAAGCCCAGCGCGGCGGCATCGTTGACCATGTGGCCGGCGTCGGCGACCAGCGCCAGCGATCCCGCCCACCTGCCGACGGCCACCTCCACGCCGGCATATATCAGGGTCAGAGCAGTGGCAAGCCACAACGTATGATCGGCGGCTTCACCGTGAGGATGAGGATGGGAACGCTCGTGACCGTGGCTCACTTGAGAGTGGTCCGCAACGCTTTCAAACCAAGCTCGCGCGGGTCCAGCGCACGATGTCCGCCACCCCCATCGCGCCCGCCTGCCGGGCCACTTCCCGGCCCCCTTGGAATAAAGCCAGCGTCGGGATGCTGCGGATGTTGTATTGCGCGCCCAAGCCCGGCTCGGCTTCAGTATCGACCTTGGCCAAGCGAATTTGCGGCTCCAGTTGCGCCGCCGCCTGGACGAAAGCCGGCGCCATCATCTTGCAGGGGCCGCACCAGGGCGCCCAGAAATCCACCAGTAAGGGGATGTCGTTGCGGGCGAGCTGCTGGGAGAAGGTGACGGTGGTAAGCTCGACCGGGTGGCCGGTGAACAGCGGTTGATGGCATTGGCCGCAGCTCGGTTGCTCGCCGAGCCGCCGGGCAGGCAAGCGATTGATCGCCTGGCAATGCGGGCAAACCAGATGCAGGGATTCAGGCATGGGTATTCTCTCCGACCAGGAAAGCCACGCGCTAGCGCGGACTGGCTCGCCGCAAGCGGGCCCGCAAGCTGTCCAACTCTTCCAACAGATCGGCGACCAGCGCGGCCAGTTCCGGCGCGGCGTCGAAATCGCGCTCTAGCCGATGGATGTGGCGGGCGCGCCAGAGTTCGCGGCGGCTGAAACGCCATTCGCCGCCGCTGTCTTGATTGGACAGCAAGCCTTCCTCGACGTGAAGCCGCACCCACTCAGGTGCGACCGAGCAGACGCCCGCCAATTCCTCCAGGGTCAGGCAGGCTTCCTCAAGAAGGACGCCGGTCAAAATATCGTCATCGCGCATGGCTCAAGCCCTCGTCTCAGCGCGGGGGTCGAACGCCAGCTCGCGCGCCATGGTTTCGTACAGTTCCCGCGCTCGCGGGGTCGCCGCCGCCGGCAGCACCACCTGAATATCGAGCAGCAAATCGCCGGGTGGCTCGCTGGGGATGCCCTTGCCGCGCACCCGCAATTGCCGGCCGCTCTGCGCGCCTTCTGGAATCCGTACCTTGAGCTGGCCGCCGTCGGGCAGATCGACCGGAACAACCGCGCCCAGCGCCGCTTCCCAGGGAGCCACCGGCAAGGTCAGGTACAGATTCCGCCCGTCCACCCGACAACGGGCGTGCGGTTTGAAATGGATTTCCAGCAGCAAATCGCCGGCTTGACCGTCGCCGTAGCCCGCGCTGCCCTGACCGGCCAGCCGGATCAGTTGGCCTTCGCGGACACCCTTCGGGATCTTGACGTTGAGGGTGCGGGTATCGAGCGCGATCCGGCCTTTGTCGTCCAGTTTCGGCACGCGCAAGCTGATCTGGCGGGTCGTTCCATTGAAAGCGTCTTCCAAATCGAGCAGCGCCTCGGCGTGCTGGTCCTGGCCGCGCGCGTGGAAACCCGGCCCCGCCGCGCCAGTGCCCGCCGCGCCCGCTCGCCTGCCGAACAGTTCGGCGAAGAAGTCGCTGAAATCGGCGGCTTCCGCTTGGGAATAACCCCGGCCGGACGCGGACTGAAAATCACCCTGCCAATCCGGCGGCGGCCGGAAATCCTGACCGGACTGGTAGCCTTGGCCGATTTGGTCGTAGGCGGTGCGCTTTTCCGGGTCCGAGAGTACGGTGTAAGCCTCGTTGACTTCTTTCATGCGCGCGTCGGCGTCTGCTTCCTTGGAAACGTCGGGATGGTATTGGCGGGCGAGTTTGCGGAACGCTTTCTTGATGTTCTCCGGCGTGGCGTCGCGGGCCACGCCTAGCGTTTGGTAATAGTCCTTGAAATCCAAGGGAGGCCCTCCTATCAACGGGATCGGTCAGCCGAAAGTCTCATTCCAACAATGTATGCGCCATTTCCTGGATATCAAGCGCTTGTCATTCCTTTCAAGCGGGAAATCGCGCGCGGTGAAACCGTCGGCGCGCTCTGTTTCATAGTAAGCTTGCCCGACGGTCTCCGACCGCCTGGCACGATCCTTCTACATTGTCGAGGCTCCGAGTTTGCAGCGCGTTTTTATCTTTCTGATCGCGGGATGGTCCGGTTTTTTCGTGATGGCGATCGAGCTGCTAAGCGGGCGGATTCTCGCCCCTAATTTTGGTAACAGCATCTATGTCTGGGGCGGGGTGATTACCGTGTTCATGCTCGCCTTGTCGGTTGGTTACCTGCTGGGCGGTCGGCTGTCGCTGTACCAGCCGAGCTTGCGGCGGCTGGCCTTGCTGTTACTGTTGGCGTCCTTGACGACCAGCCCGGTGATTCTATTCGGCAATGCCGTGCTCGATGCGGTATTCGACCGGGTTAGCGATCCCCGGTACGGTTCGCTGTTGGCGGCGACTCTGTTCTTCTTCATTCCGACCGCCATCGCCGGCATGGTGTCGCCTTACGCGGTGCGCTTGCTGGTGCGCGATCCGCGCTCAAGCGGGCAGTTTGCCGGATTGCTGTATTTTTTTTCGACCTTCGGCAGCGCGGCGGGAACTATCCTGACCTCGTTCTATCTGGTGCTTTACTTTGAAATCCATCAAATTCTGGCCGGCCTCATCGGCGTTTCGCTGATTCTGGGCTCGCTCGCCACCGTCCTCGGAAACCGTGAAAATGCGTCCGGTCCCTAGCCTCAAGACATTGTTCGCGCTGTTCGCTTCGCTCATGGCCACCCATTCCACCGCAAGCAACGTCATCCATACCGAAAAGTCGCTGTATCGGAATATCCTCATTTATGAAGAAGGCGATCAACGGTGCATGAGTTTCAGCCAGCGGGATCAAAGCGCCCGCCAGACCTGCAAATCCCTGGACGATCCCAATCAGTTCGTCTTCACCTACACCAAGATGATGATGGGCGCGCTGTATCTCAATCCGAATCCCCGAAACGTCTTGATCATCGGGCTGGGCGGCGGCGTGCTGCCGATGGCGCTGGCGAAAATGTACCCTGACGCCGCCATCGACATCGTGGAAATCGATCCGGCGGTGGTCAAGGTCGCCAAGCAGTTCTTCGGTTTCGAGTCCGGCCAGCACCTCCACGTCATCGAGGAAGACGGGCGCGTGTTCGCCAAGCGCGCGGGCAAGGCCGGGCAACATTACGATTTGATCATGTTGGACGCCTTCGATCATCAATACATCCCGGAGCATCTGCTGACTCAAGAATTTCTTTTTGAAATCAAAAATTTGCTGACTCCAGATGGCGTCCTGGCCGCGAACACCTTTTCGACCAGCCGGCTTTACGACCACGAATCGACCACTTATCAGTCGGTGTTCGGCGAGTTTTACAACCTTCGGGTGCAATATAAAAATCGCATCGTTCTCGCCAAGCTGGATGGTGTTCTCGCCCGTGACGCCATCGACCGTAACGCCGCCGCGCTGGAGGAGAAACTCAAACCGCTCGGCTTTGGCCGCGATTGGCTGTTGCCGCTGTTTTCGACCAAGCCCGATTGGAAAGCCGACGCCCGCATCCTGACCGATCAATATTCGCCGTCGAATTTGCTCAATAGTGTTTTTTAGCGGCGTCCGACCGACGCTATCGCCGTGCCGGCAGCAAAGTGCCGATGCGGTCCAGTTCAACTTTCAGGCGATTCCGATCATTTTTCAATTCGTTCAGCGGTAGCGCGAAGAACGCTTCGATGCGGGCGCGCAGTATCCGATAAGCTTGCATGAAGGCGGCGTCGATCTCGGCAGCGGTGCCGGTGGCGTGAGCTGGATCGTCTACCCCCCAATGCGTTCGCAGCACCGAGCCCAGATAGGTCGGACAGGTTTCGCCCGCCGCGCTGGCGCAGACCGTGATCACGATATCCGGCGTCACCGACAAAGAGTCCCAGGATTTGCTGCGATAGCCCTCGGTCGGGATGCTCTCGCGTTCCAGCAGAGCCAGCGAGCGCGGGTGAACTTTTCCGGCGGGATGACTGCCGGCGCTCAACGCTTTCCAACCCGGTGGGGCCAGGTGATTGAAGGTGGCCTCTCCCAGGATCGAGCGGCATGAATTGCCGGTGCAGAGAAACAAAACGTTCATGATTCCGTGCTCTGATTGGAGTGGATCGGGTTTGGCCGCGGTTCGCCGGCCGCGCTGCTGAGGCCCTGCTCGTACCATGCGCGACTGCGGTTGACGATGCTGGCGACCAGCAACATGACGGGCACCTCGATCAACACGCCGACCACGGTCGCCAGCGCCGCGCCCGAATTGAAGCCAAACAAGGCTATGGCCGCCGCCACCGCCAGCTCGAAGAAATTGCTGGCCCCGATCAAAGCGGAGGGGCCGGCCACGCAATGCGGCGAGCCGACCGTTCGATTCAGCCAGTACGCCAGCCCGGCGTTGACGAGCACCTGAAACAGAATCGGGACCGCCAGCAGCAAAATCACCAGCGGCTGGCGGATGATTTGCTCGCCCTGGAAGCCGAACAGCAGCACCAACGTCATCAGCAGCGCCACCAGCGAAGCCGGATCAAACACCTCCAGCAGACGCGCCAACCCCGTTGGTCCTCGCGCGTTCAGCACCATGCCGCGCACCACCTGGGCGATGATCAAGGGAATGACGATATACAGCACCACCGATAACAATAGCGTTTCCCACGGCACCACAATCGAGGTCATGCCCAGCAGCAGTGCGACGATGGGGCCGAAGGCGAACACCATGATGATGTCGTTCAGGGCAACCTGGGTCAGGGTAAAATGCGGTTCGCCCTTGGTCAGATGGCTCCACACGAACACCATCGCGGTGCAAGGCGCGGCGGCCAGCAGGATCAGCCCGGCGATATAGGATTCGATCTGCTCGGCGGGCAGCAGCGGCGCGAACAGACCACCGATGAACAGCCAGCCCAGCAGCGCCATCGAAAAAGGTTTGATGCCCCAATTGATCAACAGAGTGACGCCGATTCCGCGCCAGTACTGGCCGACCTCGCGCAGCGCGGTAAAATCGATCTTGACCAGCATCGGAATAATCATCAACCAGATCAGTATCGCGACCGACAGGTTGACCCGCGCGATTTCCAGTTTGCCGATGGTTTGGAACAGTCCCGGCAAAAAGTGGCCCAGCACGATGCCGGTCACGATG
This sequence comes from Candidatus Competibacteraceae bacterium, assembly GCA_016713505.1. Taxonomy (NCBI): domain Bacteria; kingdom Pseudomonadati; phylum Pseudomonadota; class Gammaproteobacteria; family Candidatus Competibacteraceae; species Candidatus Competibacteraceae bacterium. Next base: position 2,981,850 of record JADJPA010000001.1, read on the forward strand.
CATAGCGCCACCCATACGGTCAGGTAGCGTTCGAAGATGCTCAGTTGTACGCCTCCGACCTGCTTGGCGTTGACTTCGCAAACAGCGCTCATTCCTTGGTCTCCAAAGTGGGTTGACCGCGCTTGTCCAGCAGCAGAACGGGTAGAGTGCAGCAGTGCTCGGTCAGATAGGTCATCAATTCGGCGATGGCGTCACAGCGCGCTTGATAGATCAACTGCCGGCCGTCGCGACGACAAGCGAGCAGCCCAGCCTGCTGCAAGGTTTTCAAGTGAAAGGACAGCGTCGCCAGCGGCAGGCTGAAACTTTCGCCTATCTGCCCGGCGGGCTGCGGGCCAGATTGAGCCAAATGACGAAAAATTCCTAGGCGGGTCTCTTGGGCCAGCGCGCTGAGAATGGTGATCGCGGCCGATGTTTCCATATTTCCAAATATATAGAAATATAGAAGCGGAGGCAATTCCCTATGAGAGTTGTTAGCGACGACCGTTTAATGAGACAGCAGGAGGGTGGCCGGGTAAGGTCCGGCACCCTGGCGCTTGCAGCGGCGAGACTCAGGCCGTCATCCGCCCCGGCAATACCGCTTTCAATTTGGCGTGGGCTTCGCGCAGCATCTTTTCGGTGGTCGGCCAGTCCACGCAAGCGTCGGTGACCGACACGCCGTACTTAAGCTGGCTGCGGTCGGCCGGAATCGACTGGCTGCCCCAGTCGAGATTGCTCTCGATCATGAAACCGATGATGGACTGATTGCCTTCCAAAATCTGATGGACGCAATCACGCATCACCAGCGGTTGCATGGCGGGGTCCTTGAAGGAGTTGGCGTGACTGCAATCCACCACGATATTCACCGGCAACTTCTTTTCGCGCAACGCTTTTTCACACAAGGCGACGGATACCGAATCATAGTTCGGCCGGTCGCCGCCGCGCAGCACCATGTGTCCGTAGCGGTTGCCGCGCGTGTGGGTCACCGCCGAACGGCCGAATTGGTCGATCCCCAGGAAGCTATGGGGGCGGGCGGCCGATTGCAGGGCGTTGATCGCCACCTCCAGGCTGCCGTTGGTGCCGTTCTTGAAACCGACCGGGGTTGATAGCCCGCTGGCGATTTCACGATGGGTCTGGGATTCGGTGGTGCGAGCGCCGATGGCGGTCCAGGCGATCAGATCGGCGACGTATTGCGGGCTGATCGGATCGAGCGCCTCGGTGCCGGCGGGTAGGCCCATTTCCGCCAGTTTCAGCAGCAGGCCGCGCGCCACCTGCAAGCCTTCCTCGATGTGGAACGAATCGTCCATGCGCGGGTCGTTGATCAAGCCCTTCCAGCCGACCGTGGTGCGCGGCTTCTCGAAATACACCCGCATGATGACGACCAGCGTATCGCTGACTTCATCGGCCAGCGTCTTCAGGCGCTGGGCGTAGTCGCTCGCCGCTTTGACATCGTGGATGGAACAAGGACCGACCACCGCGAAGACCCGATGATCGTGCCGGTCGAGAATGCGCTGTACGGTCTGGCGGCCTTGGAGCACCGTGGTTTCGGCGGTGTCGGTCATCGGCAACCGCTGTTTGATTTCATCGGGCGTCAGCAGTAGGTCTTGAGCGGCGATGTTGACGTTGTGGATTAAATTCGGATCCATGGGTCTTCCTGCGGAAAGTGAAAAAAGCAAGGCGCTATCGAAAGGCGATCATGATAGTGGAGTGGCGTTCCAAGGGAAATCCGGCGGACGCGAGGATCGGCTTTGTTAGGGGGCGTTGTCCCGCAGGCTGATGATCGGCCAGCCGTGTTCCGTCGCGTGCCGGGCCAGCGCTTCGTCGGGGTCCACCGCCACCGGATGCGTCACCGCGCCTAGCAACGGCAGATCGTTGTGGGAATCGCTGTAAAACCAGCTTTCGGTCAGATCGTGACCGGTTTCAGCCAGCCACGCCCGCAACCGTTCGACCTTGCCGTGCTGGAAGCAGGGGATGCCGAGTGGCCGCCCCGTGTAGCGCCCATCGCTGAACTCGATCTCGGTCGCCAGCAGGTTAGGCACGCCCAGCCGTTCGGCGATGGGTTCGGTGATGAAGCGGTTGGTGGCGGTGATGATGAGCGGCGTGTCGCCGGCCGCGCGATGCCGCTCCAGTAGAGCGAGCGCTTTGGGCAGGAGGATCGGCTCGATTTTGTCTTTCATAAACCGCGCCCGCCACTCCCACAATTGCGCGGCTGGATGTTCGCTCAGCGGCCGCAGCATGAAGCGCAGAAACGCCTGTATGTCGAGCGTGCCGGCCCGGTAAGCGTCGTAAAAACGCTGGTTTTCACGCTCGTAGCCATCCCCGTCCACCAAGCCCTGTTCGATCAGAAACCGGCCCCACAGGTAATCGCTGTCGTCGCCCAACAGGGTGTTGTCGAGATCGAAAATCGCCAGACTCATGCCATCTCCATCAAGCCACAGGGCTTAATTGAGGCTGTACTGGCGCAATTTCTTGCGCAGCGTGCCGCGATTGATGCCGAGAATATCGGCCGCCTTGGTCTGATTGCCGCCGGTGAATTGCATCACGATTTCCAACAGCGGAGGCTCTACCTCGCGCTGCACCAGATCGTACAGGTTGCTGGGCGCTTGGCCGCCGAGATTGTGAAAATAAATGCGCAAGGTTTCAAAAACATGCTCGCGCAACGGGGTGGCCGGCAACAGATCGACCGGGGAATCGGGGGTATGAATGCTCATGCAGCCAGGCGCTCCTTATTCATTTTATCCGCCAGACGCTGGAAGAAATCGCGGGTCAGTTCGAGCTGCTCGCGGGGTAGTTCGACAGAATTGATACGGGCGCGAAACGCCGGGCTGTCCAGCCAATGGCGGCTGTACCAGGCCAAATGCTTGCGGGCGATGCGCACGCCGGCCGTTTCGCCGTAAAAGGCGTGCAAGCGTTCCAGATGACTTAAAACCCAACGGCCGATGTCCTCCACGGTCGGCGGAGGCAAGCGCTGGCCCGTCGTCAGATAATGAGCGATTTCGCGGAAAATCCAAGGGCGGCCTTGGGCGGCCCGACCGATCATGAGAGCGTCCGCGCCCGTGTCCTCGAGCACTTGACGCGCTTTCTCAGGACCGTCGATATCGCCGTTGGCGATGATTGGGATCGTCACCGCCTGCTTGATGGCGCGGATGGTCGCATAATCGACCGGTCCGCTGTAGCCGCAGGCGCGGGTGCGGCCGTGAACGGCCAGCGCTTTGACGCCGGCTCGCTCGGCGATGCGCGCGATGGCAACGCCGTTGCGATGCTCAAGATCCCAGCCGGTGCGAATCTTCAAGGTAACCGGTACCGCTACCGCGCCGACCACGGCGTCCAAGATGCGGCCGACTCGCGCTTCGTCGCGCAGCAATGCCGCGCCGGCCAGGGTTCCGCACACTTTTTTAGCCGGACAGCCCATGTTGATATCGATGATCTGAGCGCCATGTTCGACATTGAGTCGGGCGGCTTCGGCCATGGCGCGCGGGTCGGTGCCGAAAATTTGCACGCTGCGCGGGGCGGGTTCGCCGCCGTGATCCCGCCGTAGCCGGGTTTTGCGGCTATCCTTGAGCCGGAGATCGGCGCTGACCATTTCCGAAACGGCCAACCCCGCGCCCAATTGCCGGCATAGCAGCCGGAACGGCCGGTCGCTGACACCGGCCATCGGCGCTAGCAGCACGGGCGGGTTGAGAAGGTATGGATCGATCTGCATGAGGGCGGGCTTAGCATCGAGCTTCGTCTTTAATATGAAGCAATATATAAAAATAAATCTATGAAAAATTTTTGAATATGAACCTGATTTTCATGAAAAATGACGGAAAGTGTTTTATTTTTGCGCCCGCTCGACCATCGATTGTGCCATTTTTCAGATGACCCTCGAACCCTTGATGACCTTCGTCGAAATTGCCGCCACTATCGCCTTCGCCATTTCCGGGGTGATCGAGGCGGTCCGCAAGCAAATGGATGTGGTCGGCATTTTTGCCATCGCTTTTGTGACCGCGTTCGGTGGCGGCACGGTGCGAGATGTGCTGCTGGATCGTCGGCCGCTGTTTTGGGTCCAGCATCAGGAATACGTCTGGCTGGTGTTGGCGCTGGCGGTCATGGCCCCGCCCTTGCTGCGGATAGGCCGCCATCGACCGGCCCGCTGGCTGATGGAAGCGACCGATGCGGTGGGTTTGGGCTTGTTCAGCATTTCCGGGGCCTCGATCGCGCAGGCGGCGGGTATGCCGCTGGTTGTGGTGGTGCTCATGGGCGTGATTACCGGCGTGTGCGGCGGCGTGCTGCGCGATGTAGTGTGCGACCAGATTCCAGCGGTGTTTCACAATCGCCATCCTTATGCCCTATGCGCGGTTTTTGGATGTCTGGTTTATTGGCTGCTGCACGGCGTCGGGGTGGAGTCTTGGCTGAAGTTGAGTGTTGGAGTTGCAACCACAACCGGATTGCGTCTGCTGGCGTTGGCATGGGGGTGGCGGATTCCAACATGGCCGAGCACGTTCAAGATTTGACGGTGGCGTCGCTCGGGTAATGGGGAGCCGCCCTAGTGCCGCGCGGGCTGTTTGCGCGTCCCTTCCAACAGCACCCAATCCTCCCGCGACGAATGGGTCGCAAAACTGAAATCGCGGGCGAACGCGGCTTGTACGGCATCGGCGTGTTGCTCAAGGATGCCCGAAAGCACTAGCCGACCGCCCGGCTTGATCCTTCGTCCGAATTCTGGAGCCAGTTGTATCAATATTCCAGCCAAGATGTTGGCTAGCAGAATATCTACCTGCAAGGCCGCGGGGAGTTCCTGCGGATGGCTCAATTCGATCCGATCCTCGACCTCGTTTTCGGCGGCGTTATCGTCGCTGGCCATCAGGGCCTGCGGGTCGATATCCACCGCCCAAACCCGTTCCGCGCCCAATTTGGCGGCGGCGAGGGCCAGAATGCCGGAACCGCAGCCGTAATCGAGAATCGTTTTACCGGGTAGCTCCGCGCCGTCCAGCCACTCCAGACACAGCGCCGTGGTTGGGTGGGTGCCGGTGCCGAAGGCGAGTCCGGGATCGAGCCGAATGTTGACCGCCGCCGGTGCGGGCGGCGTTTGACAGGTCGGACAGACCCACAGCCGTCGGCCAAAACGCATCGGATGGAAATGTTCCATCCAGGCCCGGACCCAATCGCGCTCCTCCAAGGCGATCAAGCGGCATTCCGGCAAAGCCGGCGCGCGCAGGAACCGCCGTAGTTGCCCTTTTACTACTTCAATATCGGTCTGCGCGTCGAACAGGCCGGTGACCCGGGTGTGCTCCCATAAAGGCGTCTGGCCGGGCGCCGGCTCTAATAACGGCTGATCGCCGGCGTCCGCCAAGGTGACCGCCAGCGCGCCGGCCAACAGCAGGGCGTCTTCCAGTTGGTCTGGACTATGGTCGATAGCTTCAAGGGTCAGTTGCAGCCAGGGGGCGGTGGCAGCGTCGCGCATGGGGTATTAACCTTACAGCCACTCAGGGTTGCTCAAGCTTAACCTATTCCTGGGCGAGCCGTCGCGCTTTGGTGGTGAGGGCGGGCTTAACGGGTCGCCAACAATTGCTTTTCCAAATAATGGATATCGGTGCCGCCCCCGATGAAGCGGGCATCACCCAGAATGCGCTGGTGCAGCGGCGCGTTGGTCTTGATGCCCTCAATCACCAGTTCCGCCAGCGCGTTGCGCATCCGGGCGATGGCGGCGTCGCGGGTTTCGCCGTGCGCGATCAGTTTGCCGATCATCGAATCATAATTCGGCGGCACCCGATAACCGTTGTAGATGTGGGAATCCACGCGAATGCCGGGTCCGCCCGGCGCGTGATATTGGGTGATGGTGCCGGGCGAGGGAGCAAAGGTGTCGGGATTTTCGGCGTTGAGGCGGCATTCGATGGCGTGACCGGTGATGCGAATGTCTTTTTGTTGGTAGCCCAACGCCTCACCGGCGGCGATGAGCAGTTGCTCCTTGACGATATCGACCCCCGTGATCAATTCGGTGACGGGATGTTCGACCTGAATTCGGGTGTTCATCTCGATAAAGTAGAATTTGTCATCCTGATATAGAAATTCGAAAGTGCCGGCTCCCCGATAGCCGATCCGCCGGCACGCGTCCACGCAGGTTTGACCGATGCGGCGGCGCTGCTGGGCGGTAATGCCCGGCGCTGGAGCCTCCTCGATGACTTTTTGATGGCGGCGCTGCATCGAGCAATCGCGTTCACCGAGATAAATCGCGTTACCGTAGGTGTCGGCCAGCACCTGAATTTCGACATGGCGCGGGTGTTCTAGATACTTTTCCATGTAGACGGTCGGATTGCCGAAGGCGGCATTGGCCTCGCTGCGGGTCAGGTCGATGGTGGTCAACAAAGCCGCTTCGCCGTGCACCACGCGCATACCCCGCCCGCCGCCGCCGCCGGCCGCTTTGACGATGATCGGATAACCGATCGCGCGCGCCAGCCGCAGGGTTTCTCGGTCGTCGTCGCCCAGCGGACCGTCGGAACCCGGCACACAGGGTACCCCGGCATCTTTCATGGCCTTGATCGCGGACACCTTATCGCCCATTAACCGAATGGTGTCGGGGCGGGGGCCGATGAAGATGAAACCGCTCTGTTCGACCCGTTCGGCGAAATCGGCGTTCTCGGACAGAAAACCGTAGCCCGGATGAATCGCCACCGCGTCGGTGACTTCGGCGGCGCTGATCAGCGCTGGCATGTTCAGATAGCTCTCGGCAGCCGGTGGCGGGCCGATGCAGACGGTTTCATCCGCCAGGCGAACGTGCTTCAAATCACGATCCACCGTGGAATGCACGGCTACGGTGCGGATGCCCAGCTCGCGACAGGCGCGCAGAATGCGCAGGGCGATTTCTCCACGGTTGGCGATGACGATTTTGTCGAGCATTATTAAAGGCTATTCGATGACCAGCAGCGGTTGATCGTATTCGACCGGCTGGCCGTTTTCGACCAGAATGCGGGTTATCGTACCCGCCTGATCGGTTTCGATCTGATTGAACATCTTCATCGCTTCGATGATACAGACCGGATCGCCGGCATTGACAGGCTGGCCGATTTCAACGAACGGCTTGGAACCCGGTGAGGCGGATCGATAGAACGTGCCGACCATCGGCGAGCGCAGCACATGTCCCTTGATCGGCTCCGGTTCGACCGCCGCCGCAAGCGGCGGCGCTGGAGCAGGGCCGGGAATCGAGGGAGTGATTGGGTGAGCGTAGGCCGGCGCGGCCCACACCGGCTGCGGCGGCAGGGCGGCCGGACCTGTCTGCGGATGGCGGCTGATCCGTACTGAATCCTCACCTTCCTTGATTTCTATTTCAGCGATGCCAGAGGTTTCGAGTAACTCGATCAGTTTTTTGATCTTGCGGATGTCCATCGGCATGGCGGCTACCGGCTTGACTTGGCGGCATGGTGACTGGTATCGGCGCGAGGCGCCAGCGGGTAGCCTCGCGTGCCCGATCGGCTAACAGCACTGGTCGCGATGTTCGATAGGTGGCAGCAACGAAACAGCGGGCGGGCGGGCGGAGCGGGCAAAACGGATCGAAGGTGGCCTTTTTCAAGAATGACCAGCACAGCTAGACATTGGGAGGCGAACTCGCGAATTCCTGGCAACGTCGGAGTCGATCCGTTCAGTAACAACAGGTTAGCCATGAGTCAAGCGGTCATCCATACGAAACGAAGGGCGAATTCTGCATGAAGCTGAATGAGGTGTCCAGCCACAGTTGCGGAATCAGCTGTTCTATGCCTGATCTATGAGAGAGTGAGCTATCTGGATGATACGAGCATCTGGACTAGGCTCACCCCACACCGATCCAGTGTAGCGGTGAGCCTGGCCTCGCTTTTTGGGAGGATACCCGTCAAAACGGTAGAGAATCGCCTCTTGCCCTTGGACGCTGTTTTCACCGACCGATCTCTCAACCGTGCCGGCAACAAGGTGAATCATCGAAACATCGGTCGGGTCAAGGGATAATGTGGAGTTGCTACCGAGCCATCGCTGCACGCTCTGTATATCAAAGCACTCTTAGACTTCGAACGCCTATCCGTATTTCGAAAGTCCGCGCTGACTGGTTTATGACCGATTCTGCGGTCGTGTTGGTCATCTCGTTTGATGAACTGCCGGATTCGAATACCGGTATAATCTTGCAGTTGCTTTTTAAGCGAGGTTATCAGGGGTCTAATTTGACTGGCTGATGACATGTCATCTCTTTCCAAAAACAGCTCGATGACTGCATAAGCCAATGGCTCGTTTGTATTGGCATGATCTTCATAGATACGCACATCATAATCGTAATTTGAGTGTAGCTCTCCGACTAGAGTATGAACGAAACTCGGTGTATCTTTCATGGGAAAGTTTCCGACGAAAACACCATGACAGTCCGCCGACGTAAAGCCCATTCGAGCGTGGAGGCTGCGTAAGAAAAGAACAAAACGCCAAGGCCGAGCAATGATATAGCAATAAACCAGGAATACTCCTGTGAAGCCGGCAAGCATCCAAAATTCAGGGATGTTTAAGTACAGGCCTGCGAGCCCAATAGAGCCTAGCACGAGCTGAATCAATGAAATAATATAGACGATATCTTGCGTCCGAAAACTGGCTCGAACCAGCAGATGGTGTAGATGGTTTCTATCGGGATAGAAAGGAGAATTGCGGTAGTAAAGCCGTCGGATCATAACCCCCACTGCATCCATAAGTGGTACAGCTAAGATCCAAAGCGCGGTGACCGGCGTCATGGCGCGCGTTTCACCTTGGCTCAAGTGAATGAACAGCCAAGAAAAAAGCAACCCAAGCAACATGCTGCCGTTATCGCCCAAGAAAACGGCAGCCCGGCGGCGGCTTCCATAACGCAAGTTGTAGTACAAAAAGCCGCTCACACCGCCCATCATGGTGACGACCAAACCCAAATAAGCTTCTTCACCAGCAACAAACGTGACAATAGCGATCAATAGCAGGCTGACAAAAGAAAGCGATCCAGCCAAACCATCGAGCCCATCGATCATGTTCAGGGCGTTAATGACGCCGATGGTGGCAAATACTGTAAAGGGCAGGGCGATGGTGTTGAGCTCTAAAACATCACTGAAAAAAACTTTGCCCAAATCCAGAAGAATTACGCCGCCCCAAAGCGCCATGACAAGTGCCACGATCGTTTGCGCTAGGAATCTTATCTTATAATCGAGATGCAAGACATCGTCGGCAAAACCGGTCAAAAAAATGGTGATGGCCGAAAGTATCATGCAGGCGTAGGGAATATTGGACAACAGGTGAGAACCGTCGATTATATTTAGGCCGATGATGATCGCGAAAAATATCCCTGTTCCTCCAATAAATGGCGTAATCGTATCATGTTCCTTATGACCTCCAGGATGATCAGCGATGTTGAAGTAATGAGATAATGGAATCCCAACTCCAATCACAATCCAAGAAATTGCTAAGCTTAAAGTAAATAAAGCCAACAGGGAGGTGACCAATAAAGCCATGAGTTTTCCTCTTTTAGAATCTCTTGTGCCCAATCGGTTTTAGCATTAATTTTTGGCGCTAATTTGTTTCGGGCAAGTAAATGTAGCTTGCAAGGCTAATAAGTCGGCGCCAGCAGGTTAATCATTATAAAAATTATGGCCTACTTGGATAATAGCCAAGGTCGCTAGCTCTTATTTTAAAGGCTTGGGGGTATATCTCATTTTGCCATTCCGACATTCATTTTTTTAAACTCCGATTAAATTACCAGAAAAACTCAATTTTAGCCATTTTTTAAAATTTTTAATTTATAATTCAAAATCTTATTTTAGAGCCCTTGAGATGAGAATGGTTTTAATGAGGGTGTCAAGGTCGTGTTGGAGGGCGAGCGGCTAGGACTATATTTACACTTAACAAGCAAGGTTAAGGTGCTTGGCCCTGCATAGACATTGGGATGTGTTAGTCCGAGCGAATGCTGATGATGACCGCGGTCGCTTAAGTTGGTTCCCGTGATCCAATAAATGTGGATAAGCTAGTTTAGCGGCAGGTTATTTTTTCAATATATTGATATTTCTTAAAAAATATGTTTTGGCAGTGTCGGCCGCGGTGATATTCGAAATATGGACGAGTTCGGGCCTAGTGTGAGCCACCCAGCTAAGCCGTGAGATCAAGCAGTGGGATAGTCTAAATCATCCAAACTCGACTACAGACATGGTCAGTTTCGCGGTAGGGGATGACCCAAAAGTTCCCAGTAAACAGCCAGCGTTTGGTCGATAACGAGCTGTTCGTCGAACTCGGCCAGTACTTTGGCTCGTCCGGCTTGGCCCATGCGGTTGCAGGCCTCGGGATCATTATAGAGTTGTCGGATTGCCTCAGCTAAGGCAAGCGCATTGCGTGGTGGGACCAATAGCCCATTGCGCTCATGCTCGACTACTTCACGGCAGCCAATGCTATCGGCGGTAACGATGGGCAGACCGCAAGCGGCCGCTTCCAACAGACTGCATGGGGTGCCTTCGCGATAGCTGGGCAGCACCATTAAGTCGGTCTCCGCAAGCAGCGATTTCATATCGTCCACATGACCGAGCACGCTGAGCCATCCCTGTTGCTGCCATTCATCTATGGTTTTCTGCGGGATTGACGCAGGATTGCCAGGATCGGGAGCCCCAGCCAACTTAAATTCGATAGATAAGCCTTCCCGGCGCAATCGCTGAGCGGCTTCAGCGTACTCGCCTATTCCCTTCTCCCAAAGCAGGCGAGCAGCTAGCAGCACCCGGAACGGGCCAGGTTGACGCGCGTTGGATCGAGGCTGGAAACGCTGGGTGCTGACACCAGCACTACGAATCAGGCGGATGGACTCACGAGGGGCCAACTGCTGGGTTAGGAATTCCTGATAGTCATCGGGATTTTGTAGGATCAGTCGGCTCCGGGAAGTATTAAGGCAAAGCCGTAGTAGGCTACGTACTGCCGGACGCAACAAGTGGGCTTTGGTATCCTGACTGGTAAAGATATACCCCATTCCATCTACGGAATTGATGCAAGGAGGGGTGCGGGCCAAGCGGGCGGACAAAGCGCCATAAATCACACTTTTAAGAGTGAAGTGATGCAGTAAATCGGGGCGTTCCCGACGATAGAGGGATATGAGATGTTGGAGTACGCGGGCTTCAACCCACGGATTCAAGCTGCGTCGCTCCATGGGTAAGGATATCCAGCGAAAGCCGGCTGCTTCAAGACGGGGCCCGTGAGAACCGGGTGGAGAAATAAAAAGCACTTCATGACCTTGTGCTTTGAGAGCTAGCGCCAATGGGAGCCGAAAATTGTAAAGATACCAATCCGTGTTGGCAAAAAAGATGATTTTTAAGGTTTTTTGAGTAGCACTCACTCATTTTCTCCTTACTGAAGCAAGGCTAATTAGGACAAGTCGTCCCATAATCGAAGGGTGGTGGGCACGAGATAAAAGCCGGCGGGGAAATTGTCAGCGCTTTTCTCATGGCGGACGGCAATTGATAATAAATATTTGAATTTTAATGTTAAATTTTTGATGATTATGTGCGGCGGCGGATCAACAACAGCATAACGAGATTTGGTTAGCCCATACGATCTGCTGCCTGGAGTTGAGTTCTGTCCTGGAGCCTCCGGTTTTTGGGCTCGAAAAAACCTTCAATGTCTTGCCGTATCCCTGTTCTCTAGTAATTACCCCTACTTTAACGAAGGCCTATCGCGGTGCTTTGAGGCTCCTCGTTAGCTGGTTTTTTCCGCGCGCCCAAAGGATCGCTGCCAAGTTGTCAGCCACCGCCTTGAAAACTCGGCGAAGCATACTCTGGCGTAGCCGGGCTTTAGAGCCGATAAAAATAATATTTTTATATTTCAAATAGTTATTTTTTAGTTATTTTTGATGTCTATTTATTAAAATGACTGAGATTTTGGCGGGCATTTAAAATTTTTAAAATAATCAAATAGTTGGTTAGGAATTGGCTGGCTTTAGGGCCGTTCCGTAGCTTCTTCATGCTTCGTTGATGGCAAGATCGATAATATGGCTAAAATTGCTATATTATAAGGCAATAGTATAAGAAAGATTCCATTTCGTGAAAAATTTATGCTAACATATGTCATAGTATAAAACACTATTTTATTTGAATGCGTAAAATAGGCAAATTATTACGACCTGCTTAAGTCTGATCACCGAATCTAACCATCGAAGGATGAAACTAATGATGAACATAAGGTTATTGATTTGCTCGCTTTTGTTGGAAATCCCGCTTGTCGTGGAGGCGCTGCCGGCTTTCCCAGGCGCAAGCGGCGCTGGCGCCATTTCTGTTGGCGGGCGCGGAGGCGTGATTTATGAAGTGACAAACTTAAATGGTGGCGGACCAGGAAGCCTTCGTGCAGGTGTTGAGATGAGCGGTCCACGGATTATCGTGTTTCGCGTGGGTGGAACTATTGAAATCGAACATACCCTACATATCAGTAATCCATATATTACCATTGCCGGGCAGACCGCACCCGGTGGAGGAATTACGATTTCTGGAAAAAATACGGTAGGTGATGTATTTAATATAAGCACTCATGACGTCATTATTAGATATGTTCGTTTTAGAAAAGGATACAATAGCGGAACCGTCTCACAAGATGGAGATGCATTCTCCTTTTTTGGAGTGGCTTCAACATCGGTTATTGACCATTGCTCGATGAGTTGGGCTCAGGATGAAAATGCTCAAGTTTGGGGAAACTCTAGCGGCCCACAGCCGCATGATATAACCTATTCATGGAGTATATTTGCTGAGCCATTGGCGAAACATCCGACAAATCTTATCACGGGGTCAAACGCCAATGCTTCTCAAAACATGTTGAATATTGATGCGCATCATGGTTTTTTTGCAAACAGCTTCTATCGTAATCCGCTCATTAAAAATAAGTCCTTTCGTCTCGTAAATAATATTATTTATAATTGGAGTCTTTCCGCTACTGAGCTTGGTGGTGGAGTACAAGCCGATATTATCGGGAATTTATATAAGCCCGGCCCAATGTATTTGTCGGCTGAAAACAGAAGATTGTACGAGATTCAAGCTTTTGTGGCACCGAATGATACTACTCCATCAGGGAATCCATCAGTTTATGTGGCTGGCAATATGGGTCCGCACAACTCCAATCCCGAAAGCGATAACTGGGGGATGGTACGAGAAGTAACTACTGAAGGCAATCCTGAGATTGGGCCGCTTTCAGCAACGTATAGGCGATCTGTTCCCTTGGCAGCTCTCCCTGTTCCGATTGAGGCTCAACCGGCTAATCAATTGGAAGCTTTGCTGTTCCCTACGGTTGGGGCTTCACAAAGGCTTGACTGTTTGGGGAATTGGGTTTTCAATCGCGATACAGTAGATGCTAGGCTTGTTCAGGAATATCAGACTGGCAAGGGAATCGTGCCGAATACTGAAAGTGATGTGGGCGGATTTCCAGTCATCAGTAATGGTACGCCTTGCACTGATACTGACCATGATGGAATGCCCGATCAGTGGGAAGATGCCAAAGGGCTTAACAAGAACGATCCTTCGGATGGTCCACGAGTGGGCGCGGATGGATATACCTATGTTGAAAAATATTTGGGCGGTTCTTCTCCTGCTGAGATGCGGCTATCCTCACCCAAAAACGTTAGATTTCTTCCATAATTTGTGCTAACTGGAGGCGAATCTATTTCGATTTCGCCTCTGGGATGTTGGGGTGATGTGGTTCTAGTCCAAAGCAATTCAGCGACCAAGAAGCTTTTTCGCCATGCGACCTTTAACTTCAGTGCTATACGAATGTTAATGAACACTTATCAAGTCATCTTTCGGGGCATTACCGTGGCTTCCCATAGATCTCGATAGGCGCTCACCATCCGCTCCAAGCTGAAATGCTCTGTAATCCGCGTTCGGCAACGTTGTCTCAATGCTTCATGCCCCTCGCTTTGTAAAGTCACCAATCCTTGTTCCACTCGTTCCGCTAATGCCGCAGGGTTCTGAGGTGGGGCTATCCAACCGGTATCGCCCACGATGAGTGCCGCATCCCCGACATCGGTCACTACACAGGGCGTGCCACACGCCATAGCCTCGGCCACAGTGTTGGGAAAAGCCTCTCCAGCACTGGAAAGCACATGCAAATCCAAGGCGTTCATAACATCGGGTATATCGTTCCGCGGCCCTGTAAGGATAAGCCGATCTTCGAGGCTAAGTTGGCGAATCAATTTTGCTAACTGTTGGTTTTCTCGGCTCATACCCGTTCCTACCAGCACGCAACGAAACTCAAGGCCCTTTTTTGCAAGTAAGACCAAGGTGTGTAGTAGATTAGGATGGTCCTTTTGCCGATCCCAACGAGCCACCAGTCCTAGCAGTATTTCTTCCGGTGCGACCTTCCATTCTTGACGGATTTTTGCTCGGGCAACTAGATCTGGACGAAATTGGGTGAGATCGTAACCATTGGGAATGATGGTAAATTTATTGGCTTGGTAGCCTAAAGCCTGATGCACTCGCGCTGCTTGCTGGGAGCAGCAGGCAATGGCAACGGGGATCCTGTTTGAAAGTAGGGCGCAGGCCCGCATCGTCAACCGCGTCGAGAACCTGTTCTTATCGGCGTCCAGATTAGCGTGGCGAATCCCCCATATCACCGACCGTGCGCCGGCCCAGCGCGCCACTAAGCCACCAATCAGATCAGCATGATACATCCAGGTTTGCACGAGATCAGGCCGCATTTTGGCGATCAGATGCCCAAGCGTGCGTACTCCCGCCCAGGTCAGCCGACCCCGTGGCATGTTCAAAGCGTGTACCCATGCGCCGCACTCTCGCAACTTGGCGCCATATACACCTTCGTCTGTAAGCGAGATGACTATTGGACTGACCTCTGGCGCGGTCGCCGAAACCAACCGATATAGCACCGCTTCAGCACCTCCCTGAGCAAGGCCGGTAATGACATGCAAAACGCGCATTTTATTAGTGGCTGGCTAAGGCGGCTTTTACGGATGACAAAAAGCGCAAGGATTGAAGTGTTAGTAAGTATGAGCGAGATAACAAACGGTCAGTCCAAGCATAAGAGTGACTATCTGTGATGCCCGCACTAGTTGAGATTATTCGTGTTTGAAATGACCTAATATCTTTTTCAAATTCAGCCAACTCCTGCTGACCCCAAGCATTATGATGGTAACAAACCGTCCAAATACCAAAAGGTTTGTTGCGAAATCGCCATAGTTGCTGGGGTAACCAAATCATGCCATATCGATTCACTGGCTTGAGAAAGTAGCCGTCGCTTACGACATGGATATCATTCTTTTTTAGAGCCAACAACGTATTTTGGTCGAATGAATGACCAGGGGCGACCCAAATATCAGCCCGAACGTTTTGGGCCTCAAAAACATTTAACCCATTCCTTATTTTTTCTTCTTGTACTTCCAAGGGTAATCCAGCGAATTCGCTGTGCGCTTTGATGCCTATCAGACCTGCATCAAAGGTAGTATAGCAATGTTGCCAGCCATGCAGCCCAATGGTCCAGCCTTTAGACTGCCAATCTCGAACTCTATTCCAAAAATTAGGATTAGGTTCAGCCACCATCAGATAAGGATCTCGATTTTCGGGAACAACCGCTAAAATCGGAGAAACGTTATATCGGGCCAGAATAGTCTCAATCTGATCCCAAACGACCCAATTCATTGTTGGGCAAAGGTCGTCGAAACGAACGATGAATCGCGCGCTCATATGAGTAGCCAACTCTCAGAAAACTCTTCATTTGAAAACTCTTCATTTATGGGCAAAATCCATATCAACAAGTCAAAATTCTCTATCTGCTGAAAACAGCGAATCATGGACTCACCATGGAAAAAAGTTGATCCCAACGCTGCAGGATGCCGTCAAGGGCGTACCGCTCGCGCACCGACACTGCGGCCTTTTTCCCCAGCTCCTCACGCAGTGCAAAGCTACTCATTAGCTGGCGCAATGCTTCCGTCAATCCCTGCCAATCATTCAGTGTAACTAACAAGGCATTCTGACCGCCTTGCGTTATTTCCCGAGGCCCACTAGGACAATCGAAAGCAACACAAGGCAATTTTAGGGCCATGGCTTCCAACAAAGCCATAGGTAAGCCTTCATAAGCTGAGGATAAAACGAAAATTTCTCCTTTTACTAACTCTTCCCAAGGCGTGCTGGTCCGGCCTGGTAAAAAAACACGCTCATTGAGACCGTTTCTATCGATCTGTTCTTCTAATTGCATACGTAGGGGTCCCTCACCCCATATCCACAAATTCCAATTGGGAAAATCAACAGCAAGTGAGGCAAAGCTTTCAATTAACCCACTAAATTGTTTTGACGCAATCAGGCGTCCCATCGCAATCACTCGATAATGATTCTGTTCCGTCACTATCGTCTTGTTGATTCCTAGAAGTTCGTTAGGTAGTGGATTCGCGATGACTTCCAGGCGTTTTATACCGGGTACCATAACACGGAATGCAGGTACCATATCGTGGCCTAATAAGGTTACTAGGTCAGCCAGTGGATAGGTTAAACGACGTAGTAACGGCAGGCCGCGTCCGGTTATTTTTGCAAATTTTGGGTTAGTATGCTCACAAACAATCGTAGGTACTCTCAATCCTCGAGTGGCCAAGATAGCTGCCACATTGACGTTAGTGAGAAAAGACACCAGTATATCAGGTTGAATTTTATGAATTAATCGCCGCAACGCTAAAAAGCGCGCACCATAAGTAATGGCACTACGTCCGACTTTTCCGGCTACATCGGCCAAATATATAAGCTGTACTTGATTCGAAACTGGATAGAAACATTCGCCACGACCCGAGAAAGTAGCTACCAGAGTAACCTGATAGCCTCGTTCAGCCCAGGCATTGACCAAGGTAACAGCGACTCGCTCAGCGCCACCGCTGTTTAGAGAGCTTGTCAAAAGCATGATTCTTTTAGACATTATTATTCGTGCTATTTACTCTCGGCCAAGATCCATTTTGGATTCTAAAATTTTTTAACCGACAAAGCTGAAATTTTTGGAAACGTAGCAAAGATTCACTAACATGCCAAATACTCTTACGCTTTCAGAAATGTTTTAGCCTTGTAAACTTCAGATTTTAATCTTGAGGCTAAAATCTAGTCACCATGCTTGTAATAATTCATCATAGTCACCATCAACAAAGTAGGCTTTCATAATAATATAAGTTAAATATATTAATGTCAGCCCCCAAAGAGACCACGTAAAATAATTCCTTTTTTGAATTTCAGGGATGATAACCATCAAAAAAAGAAGAGCAAAATAACCATTGCGTGAAGTACCGATCGGCAAAAAAAACCAACTAAATACAATAAAAAATATGCACCCAATATGGACGGCGGCTAACTCTGTTATTAGCGTCAATTTTTTTTTGGACTGAATTAAATAGATGAAAGAAGATACTGAACATATCAATGAGCCGATCACATAATTGATGCTCGCAGCACCTTCTTGAATTGAATACTGTTCAGCTCTGCGTCCACCATAGTCGTGAAATAATTGATTGCCTATGATGGTTAGCAGCAATGAAACCAATAGATAAATGATAAGCAAGCGTATACTTTGATTTTTAAATACTTTAAAGATCAGGGAATATACTAGAATAACGGCAAATGTAGTATGGATGGTCGCAGCAATAAAACAGCCTAAAATTGGCCTCCTTAAGCTAAGAGTCATATACAATAAAATAGCGAAAGAAAAACCCTGCCTTATTTGGAAAGTGCCAATAGTTGCCAGCGCTGGTGGAATCAGAATCCATAATAGAATTCCAAATAGAGGGCGTGAGGTCTTGGAAAGAGCCAATATAATCAGAAAATTTAGTAATAATACAGTAACCAAAACTGATTGTTCTTCCGAAAAAAACAATCCCAAAGTCAAAGCCCATATGCGCCATAAAAATTCTTCGGTAAAAAACCCGAAAAGAAGTGAAAGATTATTTTTTTGAGAAGAAAAGAAATTTATAAACCAGTTTAAATCAGTTTCTCGAAAATAGTTAATATAGTTTTCATAGTCTAACATGCCGGAGCGGTTTATAGTTCCTACTTGGATAAGGAGAACAAAGGAAATGACCCAAAAAACAACATGGTCCCATCGAATTGGATTTGTGATCCAGACATGAGGTGACTTTAAATCGGCCTGAAAAGGTCGCCATCCTGTAATATTATCTCGTCGATTCACTAACTACCTCCTCAAATAGGCAGTCCCATAAGCCAAGGATCCGTTCCATGGAAAAACGCTGCCGTACATCTATTGCCCGATTACCATATTGGATTAGTAGACGAGGATCACTCATCAATTGATTCAGGGCCTCAGCTAATGCAGGTCCATCGATGGCAGGGACTAGCAAGCCATCTATCTTGTGGCGGATAATGTCACGTGGACCGGTGTCACAATCGAAGCTTACTGCCGGACAACCATGGGCCATGGCTTCCACCAATGTATTGGGAAACCCTTCAAAGAGAGAGCTCATCACGTATAAATCTGCCTGTTGGTACCAGTCTGTCACATTGCCGGCCCGGCCGGGCAATTTAACACGGTGGTTTAGTCCCAAAGCATTAATCTGAGCTTCCAAGACTGGTCGCTTCGGTCCCTCACCCAAAATCACCAAATCCCAGTCAGGCCATCTAGCCGCGATACTTGAAAAAGATTTAATAAGATGATTAAAACCTTTTTGCTCCGCCAATCGTCCTACAGCCAGGAGAATTCGTCGCTGCTCCGGTACTACTTTTCTGGGAATCAATATGGGTTCGGTTATTGGTAAAGGGAATGACACCGGATTAGGAATAACTGTTACTTGGCAGCCTGGTGCATGCGCCTGTAGCCATTGGGACGTCTCATTGGTCAGAGCTATTACGCGGGTGGCTAGTGGATAAACACGACGACGCAACCAATTCCATACCCTTCCGAGAGGGAGTCTAGGAGGATGATTTCGCTCAGAGATCAAGACGCAATTTGATAAACCTGTATTTGCAAGGATGGTGAGCACCGAAATTTCAGTCATCATTCCTAGTACCAAATCAGGCTGGTATGTTCGAAATATCCGGCGCAATGTCATTAATCGGCGTAGATTGGCTGTTATCGCCTGGAATAGGTTGTTAGAATTACCTGAAAGATCAAGGCCAATTCGGCGTACTGATTGATCAAGAATATAAAAATCTAGATCGGGTGAGGCCAATGTTACTACAGTCACTTCCCAACCCCGTCTAGCCCAAGCGCTAGCAAGATGTGAAGTAACTCGCTCTGCTCCACCGAGAGAGAGATGCGCAATAACAATAACAATTTTCAAAATAAAACCCTAGCGGGATCTGAGATAGCTATTATGATTAAGCCACATGGACAAAAGGTAAAGGCGCTGTAATAATTTACGAGCTAAATCATAGTATTTGGCGTTAGAATTAGCTTTTTTCCGCAAAGCATTAGCTTGTTCGATAGCCGCTTTTTTATTCCAATATGAGCAGGCTGCAATTTCACTTGTAACATGATCCATCAGCAAATTTAGAATCGCAAGCGTATCAATCCCATAACCGCGCTTACCAATTACATCAGAATCTAAACCGATTCTTTCATTAAGCATTTTTCTCAAAATTAGTTTATTTTTTAATGTTTTACGATCAAACAGATATTTTTCAGGTAATTTGGAGCAGTATGTCGCTACCTCAGAATTACTCCAAGGGAAAATGATATTTGATTGCCATACGTCAGCAGCATTTCGTATTTTTTGATTAAAGATAAATACATCAATAATTGAAGCTCTTATATCCGATCTGAAATCCAGATAATCCCAAGATTGTCTTGCCTTAGATTGCTCGCTCCAATAGGGTAATACCGGGGTTGCTGGAGGATAAATTTTTTTCACATCTGAAAACAAAAACCCTCCCAACCCACACCATTCTGCTCTGGTTTTTCGAATTGAAGCAAACATGCTTGCCGAGTTCATTCGGTCAGCAAGCCATGCAACACTCCAAGTCAGGTTTGCCAGCCATTGTTTACGATATTCGGAAAGCGGAGGAATACAGCTCAGAAAAACGTCTCCTCCTGATCCATCAATGATATTAGCTCCGATAAAGCCTGGCACTTGTAGTGGATAAGCAGGAAAAGCCAGCGTGACCTCATCAGTCCACGGTAAAGGAGTATTTGAAAAATGCTCGATGATCGAATTCAGATAATCCTCTGAAATACTATCCAATTGCTTAAGTATAATATGCTGAAAACCAAGTTTTTCCGCGATTGATTTAGATATCTCGCTCTCGTCATTGTCACCTTTCGATTTTTGGCAAACGCAAACAACCTTATCTTGCCAATTGGCCTCAGCTAATGCGAGAAGAATAGTATTAGAATCTTTGCCAGCGCTTTGAAATAAAAATGTAGGTTTGGCGGGGTTTATCCTTGAAATAGCTGCTTTTGAAAGTAGCTCTAAAATCAAGTTCTCGTCAGGAATAATTTCTTTTTCATGTAAGCGATTAGCATTCATAAAAGGAAACTGGTGAGAAAAATCAAGGTTGATTTTTCCATTCTGTTCGCTGGCTGTAATTTTATCGCCAATACCGAGAGCAAATACATTATTATAAATTGTATTGGGGGGAGGAATCACTCCACTCTGTAGCAAAAATGATAAACCCTCAGAAGAAACCGAAAGTGGTTTTTTTATGTCTGGCGAATCGAGAAGGTCCTTGATATTATTTGAATAATAGAGGTGTTCCTTGCTTTCATCGAGATATAAATAGAGTGGAAATTCGGCAGCCAGATCAGCTTTCAGCTCTAGATTAGTCTCAATTAAATCTTGTGCTTTAACGCAGGTAATGGTTTTTTTCACTCTATCCTTCTCCTTTCTAAGAAATCATCAGCTTCTATTACTGATATCTTTAGGGCGACCAGTTGGGTTGCCAAGTTTTGGCATAAAGTACGATGCTATGAAAAATAATAAAAGCCCGATAATGCTTGTGATCCCAAATGCCAGTGCAATTCCTGATACTCCTAAAATCGGAGTCAATAAAACGTTCATCAATAACTTCATTAATAGATTTGTTGTGGCAATGAGAGAAATAATCCAATAATAACCACAGCTAGCTAGCAGTTGCACCAAAACCCAACTAGCGAAGGAAAAGGGTACTTGTACCAAGCCCCAGCGCAAGACTGTAGCCACTGTTGTAGTGTTCTCAGCGGTAAATGCACCTCGTTCGAACAATAAATGAACAATCCAAGGTGCAGCCAACCAACTAATGACCGTGACTACTGTACCAACAAAAAGCATTAACCCTGACCATTTCAAGGCTACGCTGCGAGCTCGATATAAATTGCCTGAGGCAGCGATTCCAGAAAGTACTGGAAGAGTAGCTCGGGCGATAGCCATGCTCCCAAGTCCAAGTAATAGGGTGATGATGCGGTAAGCGTAACTTAAAGTGGCAATGGCATGATCGCCCAACTGGGCTGCGAAATATTGATCTATAGGAGTAATAAAGCTCAAGATATACTGCCCGATCGCCGTGATGCCCACCGCTTGATAGACCTCTGGCCAATGTGGCGAGTGCCACGACCAGCGCGGCTTGATGGATTGGCCGTCCGCTTGACGTGCTAGATATGCCAACCAAATTGCTTGTAAGGCATGGCCTAATAGGAACCCCCAAAGCAATGGGGCAACGTCGGATCCTGCGGGCCAAAGTAGAACGAAGCTGAGGATTGCAGCAGCTGGAACACTTTCCAGTAGGGTATTGACCTGTTTCTCACGCGCCTGTAAACGAGCGGCGCAAACTCCTATTATCAGGGACAACAGCGCTACCGGCGCCATCCCGAGGATAAGGTGTTGCGCCATCTGCTGGGTACTGCTCGATAGGGTGGACGCTAGATACGTTACTGCTTGTGGGCCCAGAAAAATGCTAACCAGAATGAATAAACAGCCTACTAGCAGCGTGGTACCGTGCATTTCTTTTAGAAATAGGTCTCGATCAGCAGGATCCTGCTGTCGTAGCCGCACTAAGGTTGGAATCAGCACCATGGAAATTACTGAGATTAGTGTACTAGGCAGCCAGATAACAATCGTAAAGGCTAGCTGGTAAGCATCTACTATACCGCTGACCCCATAACGATAAGCAACTGCCATCTCTTTTGCCGCCCCAGCGAGCTTTCCAATTAGAACAAACAGCGCTATCCAAGCGGCTCCTCGGGCGATGCGTTTATGATCAGAATGAAGTGTAGAGAGCCATTGACGGATTTGGTATGGGATGACTTTCATAAATATGGGCAATTAAAAATCGTTATGCGTCTTTTGTATTAATTTTAAGTGTAAGTTGTATCGTCGTTTGACGTTTCGCTAAAATAATTATCTGGCTTAAGATTAAGATAAAAAAGGACTATTTAGAAATACCTTTGAAGACGACTAATTTCATTAGAACGTAAAATTGCTCGGCTACATTTCTAGCCGATGCAATACTAAATCCTACAGCATTGAGGCCGTATATTAAGAAAGGTTGGAGCAGATACTATGGAGTGCCTTTCATTCAAACGGGTCTCTTTAACCTCCTGGCAACAAACGAGAAGCACCATAATAGCGTGAGTCGTGGTAATAGCCATAAGAGCCGTGACGGAGCTGAATTTTGGTCAAAATCACTCCGATCAAGCGGACTCGCGCACTGCGCAGGCGTTTGCATGCGGCTCGTACATAATCACGCTGAGTGTGGGTCATATCAACGCTCAATAGCATACCGTCGCACAAATTGCCCAAAATGAGCGCGTCGGCCAAACCCATTACCGGGGGGCTATCGACCAGCACTTGATCAAATTTCTCGCTTGCCAGCGCCAATAAGTCAGCCATCTTGGAGCCGGCCAACAACTCGGCGGGGTTAGGAGACATCGGTCCTGACGGGATGACAAATAGATCGGGAATCTGCGTCGGTTTGGCGATATTTACCGACCGAGCCTGATCGCCGGTAAGAAGATTGGTCAAACCCACCTCGTTGTTTAATTCCAAGACCCGATGCAATGACGGGTTACGTAAGTCAGCATCGATGAGCAGTACTTTCTTACCGGCTCGCGCGAATTGGATCCCTAGATTAAGCACGGAGGTGCTCTTACCTTCTCCAATCGTGGCGCTGGTTACCGCTAGTGATCGTGGTACGCCGCTAGTCGTGGAAAAGCTTAAAGTGGCACCTAAGGAGCGATAGGCTTCGGCAAGCGGCGAGCACGGATCATCGTATCCTATTAAAGCAAGAGGGCGGGTTTCGCTCCGCTTTTGTGAGAGCCAAGGCACTATGCCTAGCACCGGCAGACCCAGTAATTTTTCAACGTCTTCAGGTTGCTTAAAGGTGTCGTCGAAATGCTCTCGCAAGAATGCTAAGCCGATACCACTTAACAAACCGATTCCCAACGCCAGTAAAGTGTATAAAGGTAAGTTTGGTTTATAGGGAAAAATCGGCGGAGTGGCTTCATCGACTAACGAAATATTATTAGTGCCGATTCCAGCCGCTGCTCCAATTTCCTTAAAGCGCTGTAACAGGCCGTTATAAAGCTCGCGGTTGGTGTCAACTTCTCGGCGTAAAATACTGAGTTGAATGCTGCGACCCTGTAGTTCCAAGACATCCCGCTTGCTTTGATTGAGATTGGCTCGCAGCAACGCTTCCTCTGTCTTAGCCGCCTCGTAGGTTGCGGTAATTGCTCCACGAATATTGGCGACTTCCTGATTAATTTGCCGGTCAAGCTGATCGATTTGTTCGCGCAGTTGTACCATTGCTGGATAAGCTGGTTTATAAAGACTCAGCTTTTCTTGGTATTGGGCTTCCAATTTGGCTTTAGAGTCTTTAAGAGTTTGAATGATCTTGCTATCCAATACTTGGCTAAGCCCATGACCGCGAGTGTCAAGCATTTTCCGATAGATTGCTTCAGCGGCGGAGCGTTGCTTTTCTGCCGTCGCCAATCCCGAATTGATCTCCGTCAACCGCTGAGCAACAATGTTTTGGTTTTCATTGCCACTGACGTTGACGATGCCCTGTTTGGTGGCAAACTCAACCATTTCCCGTTCCGACTCTTCCAAGCGTGTTTTAACTTGTTGTAGGCGTTCTTGTAGAAAATTGCGCGCATAAGCCGAAGCGTCGAATCGGCGCTCAAGGTTGAAGTCAACGTAAGCTTTCGCCAAGGCGTTAAGAATGGTCGCCGCTAACTGAGGGTCAGGGCTATCGTAACGTAACTTGACTAGCCGTGAATTGCGCACCGGATCGACAGTTAAATTGCGTAAAAAAGCGCTAAGTACGGCCTCTTTGCGGGCAGCTTCGGAGAGCGTCTCCACTCTCTGTTCTGATTTTCCTATCCCCAACCACTCCTTTAACGAGCCTTTGATTTGCGACAATAGCGATTTTTTAGGCTGCTTATTGCTCAAATCCAATTGATCGATCACCCGCTGGGCCAAGTTGCGGCTTTTGAGCAGTTCATATTGGGTTTGATAGTAATCCAATCCAGAACCCGCTGATTCAACCGGAGTCACCTCTTCAATCTTGACGACTTTGATATCCTCTCGATCAATTTGCAGAGTCAGGCTAGCCCGGTAAGTAGGCGTCATCAGATAGACTGCTGCCCACACAATGAGCAGAAACAGTAGTGTAATCAGAATAATAGTCCAGCGCCTATTGACAATGACACGCCATAATTCACGAAGATCGATCTCGGCGTTTCTAGTTTCGGCCGCGCCCATTGGGGATTCAAACGCAGCAACCGGCCCTATTCGTGCCGCTGCTCGCTCGATCAGCGATTGGCTGGCATTGGATTGGATAGTGCTTTCATAAATCGGTAATTCAGAGTTGTTCATAAATACTCGATCATAAAAAATCAAAGACCAGAAACTGAACTATGCAAGAACACCCAGCATAAGCGGGCCCAAAATATGACAAGGTATGTTTAGGGATGGTAAGTTCTACAAAAGGGTTATGGCTTAAAAATTCACTATTTTTCAATAAAAATTGAAAAATATTGAGGCTTCTCGCTAGCCTTTAATCAAAAAGCGGGACTCAAAAGACGAAAGGGAAGGATGAATTCAATTAATTCCTTGGCGACTGCTTTGCCAGTGGATTCAGAAACCTGCACGATATCGTCATTTCGCACATCGGGATCCCGCAATTCGCCGATACGAATTTTTTCTAGATCAAATATCAGGGTAGTGCGGCTGCCCGTTTGCTGGTCGGTTCGCAAGACCTTGATGTCGTTTGGATTCGCCACGGTAGTTAGACCCTCGGCGATAGCGAGCGTTTGCAGCAGCGTGGCCTTGCCCTTGAGCGGATAGACGCCCGGTTTTTTAACAGCGCCTTCGACCGTGACGCGCTGGCTTGTATACTCTTTGATAAATACGCTGACTTGCGGGCTTTGTAAGTATTGTTTTGAAAGCTTCTCAGCGAGGGAAGATTCCAGTTGCTCGCTGGTCAGTCCACCGGCTTGCACCATGCCGATCAGGGGCAAGGAAATCAACCCGCGCGAATTGACTCGAACGGTACGGTTAAGGTCGGGCGCTCCGAATACTTGAAGCTCCAGTAAGTCCTGGGCGCCGATCCGGTAGTCTTCGGAGCTCGATGCGGACTGAGCGAAACTTGGGGGGGCGCTGGCCGATCCGCTGGCTGTTGGAGGGCTTGCGCCCGCAGCGTTTTGGTTATTGGCGCAAGCACCTAAAAGCAGCGATATCGTCAGTAGGGCTAGACCGGTCACAATTCTGCTAGTCGACAACGTTGTCCACCTCTTAGCAATTCCTTATCCAATAGGTTTCTAAGTCAGCCAGTAGTGATAACCCCAAAGCGCCCAACGCCCCGCCTGTACTGATGGATACTATGATTATAAGGGACTAGAGTCTTCTGGCGGCTACTGACTAGATATGAGCCAGTATACCCGGTGAGAGCGTTTCTACCAAGTAACATATCCCCGTCACCCTGAGACTTTTAAGCATAATTCGAACCAAAACAAGCAGAAAAGTTCGGCTCCAAACGAAGTTTCTCAGGTGCTAAAAAATTAGCTTTGAAAGAGGCTTAGCGAACTAGATGGGCTGAGATGTAATATTAAATTGACATTATAGGTACTCTCTAATGCCATGGTAAATCCAA
The DNA here is from genome assembly GCA_016713505.1 of Candidatus Competibacteraceae bacterium. Lineage (NCBI taxonomy): Bacteria > Pseudomonadati > Pseudomonadota > Gammaproteobacteria > Candidatus Competibacteraceae > Candidatus Competibacteraceae bacterium. The sequence continues at coordinate 3,007,838 of JADJPA010000001.1, forward strand.
TGTATAGAAGTTGGTAATCAGTGGTGGGCGAGCTGGCCGATCAAATAGGGTACAAGTCTTATTGAACGACCGGAATCAAACTGGTTCTCGGCCGGAAGTACACAGGCGGAGGGGTCGGCTCAGTGACCTGAAAGTGGGCGAGGATGGCCGAGGCTGGTACGGTTGCCTGACGCTGTACGTCACCTCTGGCCATGCGGATCATTTTTTCAGCCGCCTTGCCCTAGCATTGACTGTAGGTGCTTGTTAAAGGCATCTGCTTCAATAAAGCCGACCACGCGATGATCGCGGCGCTCTCCTCCGTCTGGACCGAAGAACAGCAGGGCGGGAGGTCCGACGACGCCGAAGCGCTTCAACAAATCCCGGTCCGCTGCATCGTTGGCGGTGACGTCTGCTCGTAGCACCACTATAGCGGTCAGGGTCGCCAGCACATCAGGATCGCTGAAGGTATAGCGCTCCATCTCTTTGCAACTCGCACACCAGTCAGCGTAGAAATCCAACAATGCCGGCCGGCCGGCGGTAGCCTGTAAGGCTTCATCGACATCGGCCACGGTTTTGATCGGGCGGAATAGCGGTGCAGGAAGTTGGTGGGTAGTATGGGTGATGAAGCTGGCGCCGCGCAGTGGTTGCCAGGGATCTCGGCCTCCGGCCGCTACACCGACCAACAGTAAAACGCCGTAAACCAACAGCACCAGCCCCAGCCCCTTGACCAGGCTCCGCCAAGCGGGCGCGCCTTGGATCAGCGGTTGTAACGCTCCCATATAGGTGGCGGTCATGATGAGCAGGGTCGCCCAAAGTACCATGACGACCGCTGCTGGCAGAATGCGCTCCAGCAGCCAGATCGCGACCGCCAGCAGCAGCACTCCAAATACTAACTTGATGCGCTCCATCCAGTGGCCGGCGTGCGGCAGCCAGTGACCGGTGGAGGCACCGATCAACAATAACGGCAGCCCCATACCCAGACTCAGGGCAAACAAAGCCACACCACCTAACAGAAGATCGCCGGTGACCGTAATGAATGTCAAAGCGCCGATGAGGGGCGGAGCGACGCAAGGACCGACGATCAAGGCCGACAGGAGGCCCATGACCGCTACCCCGAGATAATGGCCCCCGCGCTGGCGATTGCTCCAATCGACCAAACGGTTTTGCAAGTAGGCCGGCAGTTGCAGGTCGTATAGCCCGAACATGGAGAGCGCCAGCAATATAAACAGCCCGCTGAAGAGGCCGACCACCCACGGATTTTGGAACCAAGCCTGAATGTTCTGACCCAGCAGCGCCGCCAGCAGGCCGACGATGGTATAGGCGCAGGCCATCGCCAATACGTAGATCAGCGAGAGCAGTATCGCCTTTTGCCGCGTCAAGCGAGCGCCTTGGCCGACGATCAAACCCGATAGAATCGGAATCATCGGAAACACGCAGGGCGTGAACGCCAGCAACAGGCCAAAGCCAAAGAAAGCCGGGATCGCCCAGAAGCGCTGTTCGCTCAGCAACCGCGCCAACCGGTCTTGTTCGGGTTCGTTGCTGGCGAGTCGCGGTCCCGTTTGGGTGAAGGGAGGAGGGACGGCCGGGGGAGCGATGTTTGAATTTTCGACCCGCACCACCGCTTGCGCCGCTTGCGCGGTCGCGGCGGCCGGATCAGCTCGCGGCTCTGTCGCGAGCGGGCTGGCCGTCGGCTGGGGCCGCGATGTTGGCAAGTTGACCGTTACGATCTGGCTCAAGGGGGGATAGCAGACGCCGATCTCAGCGCAACCTTGATAGTCCACCTTGATGCGGACGGTTTGCTCGTGCGCGCTGTCGCGCCGCAAGCGGGCCACGATCACCGCCTCGTTATGAAAGACCTCTTGCCGGCCAAAGTAGGGATCGTCTTTCGGTTCGCCGGAAGGCACTTCAAGAGCGGTGATTCCAACGCCTTGGGCATCTGGCAAGCTGAGCTGGAATTTATCGCGGTACAGGTAATAATCGGGCGCAATGATCCAGCGAGCTTCGATCAGCGAGGCATCCAGCGGGTTGACGGTAAGTTGGAATGCTTGATCGGCGGAGAGGACGCGCTCCCGCGAAGCGCTACCGAAGCGGTCGAATAGGCCACCCGTGGCGGGTCCCGCCAGCAGTGCGAGCAGCACGATCGGCAACCAGGGCCACGGGCGTTGGGAACGCCTCATACCGGCGCTCCGGTATTGTCGGTGAGCCAGCCCAGATAGTCCGCCGCACCGGCCTGAATCGGTAGCGCCACGATTTCGGGTACCTCATGGGGGTGAAGCTCGCGGATGCGGCCCTCCAAGAGGGAATAGACCGCTTCCCGGGTTTTGAGGATCAGCAGAAGCTCGGGGTCGCGGCGTATCTGGCCCTGCCAGCGGAAAATGGAGATCAAGCCCGGCACGATATTAGCGCAGGCCGCCAGCCGCTCGATCACCAGGGCCTCGGCGATGCGTTCGGCGGTCGTCTGATCGGGACAGGTGCAATAAACGACGAGCGGTTGGCTATCCATGAGGTCTCTTCCAAGGCGATCTCGATTGATTCAGGGTAGGGCAAGGCGCCCCAATGGCGGCGCAAGCCCGATTCTCAATTGATATTTACCAGCATAATGTTGGACCTCGGAACAGGCAATTTTCTTTATTTCCCCCTTGAAATGGCTCAATCCCGCCCCACCTCACGGTCAACCTCTTGACAGAGGAGCGCTACTGACTATTATTAGCACTCATTGAAGGCGAGTGCTAACAGTGTTGGCCCTAACCTCTGCAATGAATCTTTCATTAAAACTTAGGAGATGTCACTGATGAACATTCGGCCCTTGCATGATCGGGTGCTGGTCAAGCGCGTTGAGGAAGAAACCAAGAGCCCAGGCGGCATCGTCCTGCCCGGCGCCGCTGCCGAGAAGCCGTCGCGCGGCACCGTGAAAGCGGTCGGCCGCGGCAAGCTGCTGGACAATGGCGAGGTGCGGTCTTTGGATGTCAAGGCCGGCGATCAAATCCTGTTCGGCAAGTATTCCGGTAGCGAAGTGAAGGTGGACGGCGAAGAGCTGATCATCATGCGCGAAGATGAAATCATGGCGGTTATCGAATAATCCTTTCTCCGTTACTTCCGATTTTTTCTTCAATTCTGACGCTTGTCTCTGATCAAGCTTGTTTTAGAGGAATTTCTCCATGGCTGCAAAAGACGTTAAATTCGGTGATGATGCCCGTTCGCGCATGGTGCGCGGCATCAATGTTCTGGCCAACGCCGTCAAGGTGACCTTGGGTCCGCGCGGCCGCAACGTGCTGCTGGACAAGGCGTTCGGCGCTCCCACCGTGACCAAGGACGGCGTGTCCGTCGCCAAGGAAATCGAGCTGGAAGACAAGTTCGAGAACATGGGCGCGCAGATGGTCAAGGAAGTCGCTTCCAAGACCTCCGATGTGGCCGGCGACGGCACCACCACCGCTACCGTACTGGCTCAGGCTATCGTCCGCGAAGGCATGAAGGCCATCGCCGCCGGCATGAACCCGATGGATCTCAAGCGCGGCATCGATAAGGCGGTCGTCGCCACCGTCGACGAACTGCGCAAGCTGTCCAAGCCCTGCGCCGATGACAAAGCCATCGCTCAGGTCGGCACTATTTCCGCAAACGCCGACGAAGCCATCGGCCGCATCATCGCTGACGCGATGAAGAAAGTCGGTAAGGAAGGCGTCATTACCGTCGAGGAAGGCAAGGGTCTGGACAACGAACTGGATGTCGTGGAAGGCATGCAGTTCGACCGTGGCTACATCTCCCCTTATTTCATCAACAATCAGCAGAGCATGAACGCCGAGCTGGATTCACCGTACATCCTGCTCTATGACAAGAAAATTTCCAATGTCCGCGACATGCTGCCGGTGCTGGAAGGCGTGGCCAAGGCCAGCAAACCGCTGTTGATCGTGGCGGAAGATGTCGAGGGCGAGGCGCTGGCCACCCTGGTGGTCAACACCATTCGCGGCATCGTCAAGGTGGCCGCCGTCAAGGCGCCGGGCTTCGGCGACCGCCGCAAGGCTATGTTGCAGGACATCGCCATTCTGACCGGCGGTCAGGTCATTTCCGATGAGGTCGGATTGAGCCTGGAGAAAACCACCCTGGCCGATCTGGGCACTGCCCGCAAGGTGGTGGTCGCCAAGGAAAACACCACCATCATCGACGGCGCCGGCAAGACCGACGAGATCAAGGGTCGGGTCGAACAGATTCGCCGCCAGATCGAGGAAGCCACCTCCGATTACGACAAAGAGAAGCTGCAAGAGCGCGTGGCCAAGCTGGCCGGCGGCGTGGCCGTCATCAAGGTCGGCGCGGCGACTGAAATCGAAATGAAGGAAAAGAAGGCGCGCGTCGAAGATGCGCTGCACGCGACCCGCGCGGCGGTCGAGGAAGGCGTGGTGGCCGGCGGCGGCGTGGCCTTGATTCGCGCGCTGCAAGCCATCAAGGGCCTCAAGGGCGATAACGAAGATCAGAACCACGGCATCGCCATCGCCCTGCGCGCCATGGAAGCGCCGCTGCGCGAGATCGTCGCCAACGCCGGTGAGGAACCTTCGGTCATCCTGAACAAGGTGCTGCAAAACAGCGGCAACTACGGTTACAACGCCGCCACCAACCAATATGGTGACATGGTGGAAATGGGCGTGCTGGACCCGACCAAGGTAACCCGCTTTGCCTTGCAAAACGCCGCCTCTGTGGCGTCTTTGCTGATCACCACCGAAGCGATGGTGGCCGAGCTGCCCAAGAAGAACGAGCCTGCCATGCCGGGTGGCGGCATGGGCGGCATGGGCGGCATGGGCGATATGATGTAAAACGACCCATCAAGCCGGTCGCGCAACGCTGACCGGCTGAAAAAAGCCCCGCTAGCGCGGGGCTTTTTTTTTTGAGCGGCCAACGAAACGCCGACAGCGGTGGCGAGGGCTTGCCGCGTGGTTGACCGATGCCTAGCGAAAGAGCAATCGGTCAACCTTTGAACTTGTTGGCCGAATCGCGGATTGAGGCGCTTAATTTATCCCAAGCGCTCTCAACACCATCTTTCAGATGCTCCCAGGCATCATCACTGGCATCAGCCAACTCAGTCATTTTGACTTTTAGCGACTCATAAATGTCTTCGGCTTCGGAAGCGGCTTTCGCATACAAGTCTCTGGCGCCGGCCGCCGCGTCCGCAGACAGATCTTTGGCTTTATCAGCGACTTTATCGGCTGCTTTTTGGGATTCGATACCGCCAGCGGCGGCCGCTGATTTTGCTTTCGCCTTCCATTCAGTCAGCTTGGCTTGGGCCTGTTCGAGATCGGCCTCCAGCTTTTTCATGTAACTATCTTTATCGATCATGTTTCGCAGCTCCTCTTGAGGTGGGGGTGTCTAGGCTTTCTTGATCAAACCGATCAGGAACGGGAGAACCACTGCTCCGATCGTCGCCATAATAATCGAACCGAGCGAGCCACCCTTGGTCGAGTCAGGTTGTAACCAAAAAGGCAGACCCATAAAAGGGCTATTAAGTTGCACCCGATGTTCCTTTTTTGTAACGGGGCTGGCTGAAATTTTTGATGCTGCGGCTTAAGCCTATAGAAAGGTTGGTTGAAAAGTTTTCTAAGGCCATAATTTTTTAAGATATTATTGAGGCTACTCGACATGGATTGCACTGCGTCGGCGGACTCTGTTCGCAGCGCATGGGGTCGATAAAACCGAACGGGTTTATGGAATAATGCCTCCTGGAAATCAAAACGGGATAATTTAGCGTGAAAAAACTGATCGGTGTGATCGCGGTCGCGCTGGTGCTGGCGGCGGGATTTACCGGCGCGGCGTACTGGTCCGGCCAGAAGGCGGAGCGTTGGTACAAAGAAACGGTGGTGGAAGCTTCAAAGCATCCCAACCTCAAGATAACGACGACTCGCTATGAGCGGGGAGTCTTTTCGTCCAAAGCCAGTACTCGTTACCAGCTGGTCTTGGAAAAGGAAGCGCCGGAAATTCCAGAGTTGTCTTTTTCGACCCGGGAAGAAATTTACCACGGCCCGCTACCCTTGGCGGGCTGGGGCGTGGCCGGGGTGCCGATGGCGGTTACCGGAGCGGTGGTGCGGCAGACCCTGGAGCCTGAGAGCAGTGCTTGGACCCGCGAACTGGCAAAACTCTATGGTGGCCAGGAGCCTGTGGTGGCGGTCGCGCAAGTCGGGTTCGACGGAGCCAGCAACACTCGCATTACCATGCCGCCGCTCGCGGCCGCGAACATCGGCGAATTGCAAAGCCTCAATTTTGCCGGATTGCAGGGCCAGTTTCAGGTCGCGCCGCACGGTGCCGCCATTCGGGGCAACATGACAGTTGCCAGCTTGGAAGCCGTCGGTAAAGCGCCTGTCGCCAGCGAAGGCCCGCCAGCCGCCGTCGGCCCTCGGATGGCACTGCGAGATCTGCTCGTAACCGTCGACCAGCGCAAGGGCGAATTTGAGTTGATGTTCGGCAATTCCAACTTCAAGATCGGTGAGTTGCGCGTCCAGGATCCATCCACCGGTAATCCCGTGGTTTTCTCGAACCTAGCCATGGATGCGACTGCGGCACTGAACGCCCAAAACCCCCAGCAAGTGAATGTCGACGTTCTCTTCAAGACTGATCGATTCGTGGTGGAGCCTTGGAGCGGCAACGGCAACATGCGCTTGGCCTTTCACAATCTAGATGGCGTCACGCTCGGAAAATTGGAGCAGTGGCAACAGAAAGCAGCCACCAACCCCGACGACCCGCAAGTTCTGAACGAATTGCTGCGCTTAGTGAAGGCCCTGCTGCGCGGCAAGCCCGAATTCGCGCTCGACACTCAGGCCAAGCTGACCCAGGGCGACTGGCAGAGCAAGCTGGTTTTGAATTTCCAAGATTTCGGCGATATCGACCCGCTACAAAATCCGGGGGCGCTGATCGGGGCATTGGAAAAGGGTGTGGCCGAAGTGACGGTAGCCAAGAGTCTGGCTGAAGCCGTACTGACGAGCACGGCCAAGGAACAGCTCCGGACGCAGGCAGGGGGGCCGGGCGGTTTGACCGGCGAACAGGCTATTCAGAATGCGGCGGCGCAACAGGTCGCCGCACAACTCAAGGACATGGTCGCCACCGGTTTTATTCAGCTTGAAGGGGATCGCTACCGGTCCACCGCCCGTTTCGAAAACGGCAAACTGCTGGTCAATGACAAGGAGATACCGCTGGGGTTGGGTAGCGGCGTTGGGGATGGGCTGCCGTTGGAGTCCGATGACGGTGCTGAGATCGAGATACCGCCGGAACCGGACGTTATGCCGCCAGAGGGAGAGCCGCGAACCTGAAGCGTGCGAGTGCTGATCGGGCTACCCCATGAGCGAGTTCGAACAGATTTTGCACCGCTTGCCAGCCGCTTTCCGGGATGAAGTTGCCCGCTACTGGGAGAGTTTTGTGGCGGCCGCCGGGCAAGCCGGTGTGGAGCCGCCCACCGGCACGCTGTTGGAGCAGATGCTCCGGGTTTGGGCGAGCAGCGAGTTCGTCGCTCGGGCCTGCATTCGCGATCCAACCACGCTGAACGATGTGCTAGTCAGAGGCGATCTGGCGGCGGCTTATGCCGCTGGCGACTATGCGGCGCGGCTGGAGCGGCTACTGGCGGATAGTGCGGACGAAAATCAGCTCGGTATCGCCTTGCGCCGCTTCCGGCGCTGGGAGATGGCGCGCATCGCTTGGCGCGATCTGGCGGGCTTGGCCAGCCTGGAAGAAACGCTCGGCGATCTGAGCGAACTGGCGGAGCAACTGATCGACGCCGCCCTGGTCCGCCTGCACGGCTGGCAGTGCCAACGCTACGGCCAGCCGCGCGCTGCCGACGGTCAGCCGCAACGGCTGGTGGTGCTGGGCATGGGCAAGCTCGGCGGGCGGGAACTCAATTTTTCCTCGGATATCGACCTGATTTTCACCTACCCCCACCAAGGCCAGACCGATGGCGCGCGGGCGGTCAGCAACGAGGAATTTTTCCGCCGGCTCGGCCAGCGCTTGAGCAAGCTGCTGGCCGAGCCGACCGCCGAAGGTTTCGTGTACCGGGTCGATCTGCGGCTGCGGCCGTTCGGCGATTCCGGGCCGCTCGCCATGTCGTTCGCCGCCTTCGAGGATTATTACCAAAATCACGGCCGGGACTGGGAACGCTACGCGATGGTCAAGGCGCGGGTGGTGGCCGGCGACCGCGAAGCCGGCGAGCGCTTGTTGGCCGGTTTGCGGCCGTTCGTGTACCGACGTTATCTCGATTACAGCGCGTTCGCATCCCTACGCGACATGAAGGTGCTGATCGCTCAGGAAATGGAGCGCAAGGGGATGCAGGGCAACATCAAGCTCGGACCGGGCGGCATCCGTGAGATCGAATTCATCGGTCAGGCATTTCAGTTGATCTACGGCGGGCGCGAGCCGGCCTTGCGGGAACGCAGTATTTTGAAGGTGCTGGCCATGCTCGGCGCGAGCGGACGCTTGCCGGCGACGGCGGTCGCTGAGCTTCAGCGCGCTTACGATTTTCTGCGTCGGGTGGAAAACCGCCTGCAAGCCTGGTCCGATCAACAGACCCACCTGTTACCCGACGACGAACGGGCGAAACTGCGGCTGGCGTTCGCCATGGGCTTTACCGATTGGAATGCGTTTGGCCGGGAATTGGCACGGCATACCGCCGCCGTGGCCCAACAATTCGCGGGAGTGTTTGGCGGCATGGCCGCCGCGGAACCGGAGGCTACCAGGGCTGACCTGGCGGGGTTGTGGCAGGCTGAACCCGATGAGGAGGTGGCGCGGCGCGTGCTGGCCGAAGAGGGTTTCGAGGACCCGGCGCTGGCCTGGAACCGGCTGCGGGCGCTTAAGAACAGCTTCAGCTATCGCACCATGAGCTTGCGCGGTCGCGAGCGCTTGGACAGTCTGATCCCGCATGTGCTGGAGACGGTCGCCGCCGCCGCGCAACCGACGGCGACGCTGGAGCGGGTGCTCGATTTGCTGGAAGGCGTGGCCCGCCGCTCCGTGTATCTGGCGCTGCTGGCCGATCATCCGCAAGCCTTGGCGCAACTGATCAAGCTCTGTGCCGCCAGCGGCTGGATCGGCAAGCACTTGGCTCGTTATCCGCTGCTGTTGGACGATTTGTTGAATCCGGCCGTGCTTTACGCGCCGCTGGATCGGGGGCGACTGGCGCTGGATTTGGAACAGCAACTGGCGCGGGTGCCGGCGGATGACTCGGAGGAAGTGCTGAGCGCCTTGCGCTATTTCAAGCAGACGCAGGTGCTGCGGGTGGCCGCCGCCGACATCAGCGGCGCGATGCCGCTGATGATCGTTAGCGATCACTTGACCGAAATCGCCGAAACCCTGTTGCGCAAGGTGTTGGAACTGTCCTGGGCGGATTTGCTGCCGAAATTTGGTCGGCCCCGCTACGTGATCGATGGATTAGAGCGGGACGCCGGTTTCGCCATCGTCGCCTACGGCAAGCTGGGCGGCATCGAACTCAATTACGGCTCCGATCTGGATTTGGTGTTCTTGCACGATAGCGCCGGCGAACGCCAACTGACCGCCGGGCCGCGCCAGATCGACAATCCCAGCTTTTTCGCCAAGCTGGTGCAGCGCATCATCTACTGGCTGACCACACGCACTGGAGCCGGCGATCTGTACGAGGTCGATACCCGCTTGCGGCCCAGCGGCCGCGCTGGCCTGCTGGTCAGTTCCTTCGAGGCGTTCGCCGAATACCAGCGCCATCAAGCCTGGACTTGGGAACATCAGGCGCTGGCGCGGACCCGCGTGGTGGCGGGGCCTGCCGGATTGAGCGAGCGCTATCGAACCCTGCGCCGCGCGATACTGAGCGTCGAATGCGATCCCGAGGGATTGCGGCGAGAGGTCCGCGAGATGCGCGAGCGGATGCGCGCCGAACTGGATACCAGCACGACCGACAGCTTCGATCTCAAGCAGGGTCAGGGTGGTATCGCCGATATCGAATTTATGGTGCAATATAAAATTCTGGCGAACGCCCACCGCTATCCAGACCTGTTGACCTACACCGATAACATCCGACAGCTCGACGGCTTGGAACGGTCAGGCATCCTGTCCATCGCCGATGCCGCCCGATTGCGGAACGCTTACCGGAGCCTGCGCCGGCGCATTCATTTGCTCAAGTTGCAAGAGCAACCGGCCTGTACCCCGTTCGCTGAGGCAAGCGATACCCGAGAGGGCGTGGCTCGTATTTGGCAGCGCCTGATGGAAGCTGCTGAAACCGGGGCGGTACGCGGAGCATGAAAGGCGGGAAGTGCGGGTGCCGATAGCCAAGTGCGATCTTAATGTGTTGAGGAGATGCGGATTATGTCGATGGCCGACCGTGATGGTGTGATCTGGTACGACGGCAAGCTGGTGCCGTGGCGCGAAGCCAACACCCATGTACTGACCCATACCCTGCACTATGGCATGGGCGTTTTCGAAGGCGTGCGCGCCTACGCCACCGACCGGGGAACCGCGATCTTTCGGCTTCAGGCTCACACCGACCGACTGTTCCGCTCGGCGCATATCGTCGGGATGCCGATGCCCTACGACAAGGATCGGCTCAACGACGCCTCCCGCCAAGTCGTCAGCGCCAACAACCTCGCCAGCGCCTACATCCGCCCGATGTGCTTCTACGGGTCCGAAGGCATGGGCATTCGCGCCGACAATCTCAAAACCCATGTGATCGTCGCCGCTTGGGAGTGGGGCGCGTATCTAGGGGCGGAGAATCTGGAGCGCGGCATCCGCATCCGCACCTCATCCTTCAACCGCCATCACGTCAACATCACGATGTGCAAGGCCAAAGCCAACGGCAACTACATGAATTCGATGCTGGCGCTGGCCGAGGCCGTGCGCGACGGCTACGATGAAGCGATGCTGCTGGATACCGAAGGCTACGTGTCCGAGGGTAGCGGCGAAAATATCTTCATCATTCGCGACGGGATCATCTACACGCCGGATTTGACTTCGGCCCTGGAAGGCATCACCCGCGATACCATCCTCCGCTTCGCCGCCGACCTGAACATTCCGGTCAAGGAAAAGCGCATCACCCGCGATGAGGTTTACATTGCCGATGAGGCGTTTTTCACCGGCACCGCCGCCGAAGTGACACCGATCCGGGAAGTGGACGGCCGCGCTATCGGTCTTGGCAAGCGCGGCCCGATCACGCAGCGCTTGCAGGCGATGTATTTCGATCAGGTTCACGGCCGCCGGGAGGTTTATCCCGAGTGGCTGACGCTGGTTTGACGGTCGGGCTGTCATCCCCAGCCGCTAGCGTTTTGCCGAAATAACCGCCAACCACTACCACGCGAGGAGAATGCCGTCATGGCTGCCGCTACCGCCGCCCGTTCCGCCACGGCCATGCCCAACACGCATCGGATTTATGAGGTCAAACGCGCCGATTTGCCGGTGTCCTGTCCGCTGCCGGATATGATGGTATGGAATTCTCATCCCAAGGTTTATCTCCCCATCGAGGCCACCGGCAAGGCGAAGTGTCCGTACTGCGGCGCGGATTACGTGCTGATGGATTAGCCTTTACTGGAAGTGCCGATCATTCCTTGTTGGACTGAGGAATGGCGGCAATTGCTGCTGATCAGGTCCGAATGGCCCTCCGTCTTAGGCGTGAGGGCCACACCTCAGGCCCTGGTAATCGTTAGTTGGCAGGGCCATGGTTTTTTCGGGGGCGTGCCGCGGGATTCTTATCCTGGCTCGACAGTTCGGCGCCTGTTGCTAGCTCCTGGAGCGAGATCAAGATGGCGCCTCGGCCTTGTTGGCTAGGATTGGAGAATAGGCGTTGGCTCCAGAGAGTGGGCTGGCGCTTGGATGCCACAACAACTCGCGCCGCCGGATCGGCCGCACCACCCTAGATCGAGAATCAGGCCTTGAATGTACGGTTGCTGCGGGTCTGGCGGTTCAGTGATGGCAAGGCCGGCCATGATAACCAGAGCCGAGGATTGGTCGAAGCGCTGTATCGGTTGCGGCCGACCGAAACCCTCACCTTGAAATCGCAGCCGACCTCTGTGGCGTTGGCCGCTTTATTGCTCGGGCGCATACCGGAGGCTTGGCGATCTTTACCGGCCCCGGATTTGCTGGTGGGCGCCGGCCATCGCAACCATCTTTCCTTGTTGGCCGCTCGCCGGAGCCAGGGCGGTAAGGTTGTGGTGCTGATGCGGCCCAGCCTGCCTCTAGGTTTTTTTAATCTGTGCCTGATCCCGGAACATGACTCGCCGCCTTCCCGCCACAATGTACTCGCCACGCGCGGCGCGCTGAACCGAATTCAACCTTCCGCCACGCTGCACTCCGATCGAGGATTGTTGTTGATCGGTGGTCCGTCGGCGCATTTCGGCTGGGACGATGCCGGCCTGTACCGGCAAATCGCCGCGATTCTTAGCGCCATGCCGGAGGTGCGGTGGACGTTGACCACCTCGCGGCGAACGCCATCGACTTTTCTAGCCGGACTCAAAAGCGGTTCCGGGCCAGCTCTGAGCGTGGTTCCGGTCACTGCAACGGACCCCGATTGGTTGCCGGTGCAACTAGCGCGGTCGGCTCAGGCCTGGGTGACGGCCGACAGCGTGTCGATGGTTTACGAGGCGCTGACGGCAGGCGCGGCGGTGGGCGTGCTGGAGGTGCCCCGGAACCAGGTAAGCCGCATCAGCCAGGGACTCGAAGGCTTGGCCGGACAAGGCTGGGTGACGCCGTTTGCAAACTGGCGACAACGCGCGGCTTTGCCGCGTCCGCCGGGCGCCTTTGCCGAAGCCGACCGCTGTGCTCGCTGGATCGTCGAACGATGGTTCGGTTGAGCGTGGCGCAAGTGTTGCCGGCCTTGAACGGCGGCGGCGTCGAGCGCGGCACGCTGGAAGTGGCGCGGGAGCTGGTCCGGCAAGGCCATCGTTCCGTGGTGGTTTCCACCGGAGGACGACTGACGCCGGAACTGCTGCGGGATGGCAGCGAACATCTCGCTTGGCCGCTCGGGGCCAAATCGCCGTGGACCTTGTGCTGGGTCTGGCCACTGCGGCGCTGGTTGACCGAACAGCGCATCGACATCTTGCACGTTCGCTCGCGGTTGCCGGCCTGGATCGCTTGGCTGGCTTGGCGGGGCATGGACCCGCTGGTTCGACCGCGCTTCGTCACCACGGTGCATGGCTTGTATTCGGTTTCCCGCTACAGCGCCATCATGAACCAGGGCGAGCGGGTAATCGCCGTGTCCGAAACCGTGCGCGACTACTTGCGACAGCATTATCCCGACCTGCCGGCGGAGCGGGTTCAGGTGATCCAACGCGGGGTCGATCCAGCGGCTTTTCCTTATGCTTATCGGCCACCTAGCGAGTGGTTGGACGAGTGGGGCCGGCGTTATCCGCAATTGCGAGAGGCCTCGGTACTGACCTTGCCGGGCCGTTTGAGCCGACTGAAAGGTCATGAGGATTTCATCGAACTGATCGCCCGGTTGCGGGAGCGCGATGCGAAGGTCTACGGCTTGATCGTCGGCGGCCCGGAACCTCGCCGGCAGGCTTACGCCGATCATTTGGAAAAAGCCGTTCGGTCGCGCGGTTTGGAGGGGATTGTTTGCTTTACAGGCCATCGCCGCGATATACGCGAGATTTATGCCGTCTCGACGCTGGTGTTATCGCTGTCGGCCAAGCCGGAATCCTTCGGGCGGACCGTGTTGGAAGCGCTCAGTCTCGGCACGCCGGTGATCGGCTACGAGCACGGTGGGGTCGGTGAGATTCTGCGTCGGATTTATCCTGCTGGTCTGGTGGCGGCGGGCGATCTGGAGGCGGTGGTGAAACGGGTACGCGAGTTGTTGAGCGATCCGCCGTCCGTGCCGCCCGAACCAGCCTATCCGTTGCAGCGGATGCTCGATCAAACGCTGGCGCTGTATCAAGAGATCAGCCAGAGGCCTCGTTAGCCGAGCAAATAGCCGAAAGGATCTTGCCGGGCTGGAGGCGCATCGCCATCGCTTTCCACCATCAAACGGTGCCAGATGGCAAAGTTGAGCAGGGCCCACAGCGGCCCGCTGCGATCTCCGCGCTGGCGCTGCCGCTCGATCAAGCCTCGCACCGCCGCCGGCTCGAACCAGGCAGTAATACCCGGTGAAGCCCTTAAAGCTCGGTCGAGATCGGCCAATCTTTCGCCTCGGAGCCAATCCCTCACCGGTACGGTGAACCCTTTCTTGCGGCTCCAAAGCTGTGCCTTGGAGAAAAATCGCTCGCCCCAAAGCTTGAGGAAGCGCTTGCCGTTGCGGCCTTCGATCTTCAGTGCGTCCGGCAAGCCGAGGCCGAATTCGACCAGCCGGTGATCGAGGAAGGGAACGCGGCCTTCCACGCCCCAGGCCATCAACATCCGGTCGGCCTTGATCAACAAGTCATCCGGCAACCAGGTTTCCAAATCGACGTATTGCATTCGCATCAGCCGGCTCCAGGTCGGGGGCGGTTCGTTCCAGGCCTGGGCGAAAGGCGCTCGCCAGTCGCGCAGGGCGTGCGCCAGTTCGGGACGAAACAGGGTGATAGCTTCGTTGGAAAACATCCCGCCCGTTCGAAACCCACCGCTGCCGGGGTAGCGTAACTGTCCCAGCAACCGTTTCAAGAAATTCGCGCGGTAGCGGCCGTAGCCGGCGAACACCTCGTCGCCACCCTCGCCGGAGAAGACGACCTTGATCTCAGCGCCGGCGCGCTCGGCCAATAAGGAGACCGGCAGGTTGGCGTAATCGGCGGTCAGGTCGTCAGCCGCCCAGACGACGTGCGGCAGCCGCTCCAACAGTTCCTCGGCCCGCGCCTCATAAGCGGTGTGGCGGGTGCCGCATTGCGCCGCGACCGCCGCCGCCGCCGCTAGTTCGTTATGCACTGACGTATCTGGAAAACCGATGGAAAAGGTCCGCAACGGCTCTGGCGCGCGGCGCGTAATCAGTGCGGCCAACAGGGACGAATCGACGCCGCCCGATAGAAACAGTCCGCAAGGTACATCGCTGCGCAAATGAATCTCGATGACCTGTTCGATCAGGGTATCGAAGCGCTCCAAAGCGTCAGCCAGCGTGAGATCCAGCGGGGTTGTGTGGAGGGGTGACCAGTAGCGCTGTCGTCGCACAGAGCCGTTCGCATCGAGCTTCAGCCATTCGCCCGGCCGCAGCTTGCTGACTCCAGCCAGCAAAGTGTGCGGCGCGCAGGTGAAATTATTTTGCAGGTACTGCCCGAGCCCGACTGGATCGACTTCAGGTCGCCCCAAAAGAGGCAGCAGCGCTTTCAATTCCGAAGCGAAGCTAAAGCTGTCCGGCGTCTGGCTAAAATACAGCGGTTTGATCCCTAGCCGGTCCCGCGCCAGCAGTAGTTCTTGATGCCGGATATCGTGCAAGGCGAAAGCAAACATGCCGTGCAGCCGCTCCAGACTCGCCTCACCCCAGGTTTCGTAAGCGTGCAGGATGGTTTCGCAATCGGAATGGGTGATGAAATGATGGCCGAGTTTTTCCAGTTCTCGGCGCAATTCCAGGTAATTGTAAATTTCACCGTTAGCGATCAGGCAAAGATTGCGGTCTTCGTTGTACAGCGGCTGAGCGCCGCCCGCGAGGTCGATGATGGCCAGACGGGTGTGAGCGAGCCCGACTCCACCCATCGCGTGCAAGCCTTGTCCGTCGGGGCCGCGATGGGCTAGCCGCCGGGCCATTTCCTCCAGCCGCGTCCGATCCGCGTCCGACGTTTTCAGGTAGTAACCCGCGATTCCACACATGCTGTTCAGGCTCCAGACTTCTGCCGACAGGGTCGGTACTGCGGCTATGATATAGTGATCCAACCGGCGCGGTTGTGCGGATTTACGGTGAAACTCGCGGTATGTCGGAGCATTCAGGACCAACCTTGCAGCGATCGGGCGAGAGCCACCCATGAAGCTTGCGCCCTCCGGGCGAACCCTGGTAGTGCAGCCCTTGCCGGGGATCGGTGACATGGTTTGGCACTTGCCGCACATTCACGCCATCGCCGCGACGACCCGCTCGGGGCGGGTGGATATCCTGACCAAACCGCGCTCTCTGGCGGATCGTTTGTTGGACGCGGACCCCAGCGTGGAACGCGTGTTTTGGTTGGAGCGCGAGTCCGGGCGGCACGCCGGCGCGAGCGGAGTAATGCGGCTGGTGGCGCTGTTGCGGCAGGGACTGTATCAACGAGTATGGTTGTTGCACGATAGCGCCCGTTACGCGCTGGCGGCTTGGCTGGCCGGCATTCCCGAACGGATCGGTTATGGCCTGGGCCTGCAACGGCTGCTGTTGAACGTGCCGGTGCGGCTGCCCGCGAGCTATCGGCTGGCCCAACCGATGGTCCGCGCCGATGCCTTGTTGGCGTTGCTCGCTATTCCTCAAAGCGAATCGGAACCTCGTTTGGTGGTCTCGGACGCAGCGGCGCAGGCTGTCGCGGCGCGTTTCGCGGCCTGGCCAAAGCCTTGGATCGCCCTGGGTGTCGGCAGCAGCGAACCTTGGAAGCAGTGGGGCGCGGCGCGTTTTGCGGAATTGATCTCGGTGTTGCGCCATCGAGGGTTGGGTTCGGTGTTCGTCGTCGGAGGAGAGGCGGAGCGGATGCTGGCCGCTGAGATTTTTGCGCGGGCGACAGCGGGCGATGGCGTCGTGGCCGATGCCGTGGCGTTGCCGCTGGAGCAAGCGGCGGCGTTGTTGGCGGGTTGTCGCTGCTACATCGGCAACGATACGGGTGCGCTCAACATGGCCGCCGCGCTGCAAGTGCCGGCGTTCGGCTTGTTCGGCGGATCGTCGCCATTGACTCATTCTCGCTTCATTCAGGCTATCGTGCCCCCGGCCGATCAGCGTGGTATGGCTGCAATCACCGTTTCCCAGGTAATGGAGGCACTGGCATGGCTGGACCGGCTCGATGACGCTCGCCGCGATCCATAAGCGGGTTGAAGAAAGCTTTTTTCGGTGGGGGTGGTTGCTACCGGTCGTGCTGCCTTTGACCGAATTGGGCGGACGCGGTTTTTACAATACGCTGGCCGGGCTTTATGGCATCTGGGGGTTGCTGAGTTTTTGGGGCCGTCGCCAGCAGTTGGATCGCACCACGGCGTTGTTATATCTGCTCGTGCTGGCGGTGTTTTTACTGGGTATTCCAGGAGCGATCGACCCCAAGGAAGGATTGAGGATTTGGTTGGGATTTCTGGCGCCGAGCTTGGCCCTGCTGCTGGTGCCGGCCGCGTTGCGGGAATCGCCGGTTGCCTTCAGCCGGTTGCTGGACAGTGTGGTGCTGTTCGGCGCCATCACCTTATTGGGGTTGTATGGCTTGTTGCTGTATTACGGATTCGGGTTATCTGGCCAGCCCTTCGATCCGAACCTTCAGCTTCAGGAAGATAACCTGCCGTTTTTGCTTCCGTTTTTTCTGGGTTGGCTCTGGTGGCGCGGTCATGATGGCCGACGCTACTGGCGCATGGCCGCCGTGATTATTGTCGTGCTGGCTTATATCGTCATCGCGGAAGGACGGGCCGCTTTAGTCGGCCTGATCGTGGGCCTTGTCGTCTTTAGCAAGTTGCTATTGGGCTGGCGCTGGTGGTGGATCGGCGGCCTGGCGGCGACGGTACTGCTGGTGGCTGTCACCGTCAACACCGAACCGTTCCGTAAAACCGAGCTAGACCCGACCCATCCCTTGGACGCCTTCACCGCCGGACGGACGGCGCTGTGGCGGCAGGCCTTGGCGCACCCGCCGGCCCACGCCTGGGTTGGGGTGGGATTGGGTAACGGCCGCCACGTCACCGAGATCCTCGGCTTTCAACTCAACGCCACCAAAACTCAAGTCCATCATTTGCATAACTTTTTGTTGGAGGCGTGGTACGAAACCGGCATTCTGGGGGTCGGGGCGTTGCTGGCGCTGATCGGTTCTGTATTCTGGCGGCTGGCTCGTCGCTGGAAGGGATTGTCGTTTCAAGACCGGCAGCGGGCAGGGGTGTTGCTGGCTGCCGCGCTGGCCATTTTAAGCGCCGCCCTGCTGAGTTTTTCGTATACCTCACGGCATTTCGCGTACTTGTTCGTCTGCCTTGGCGCTTTGAGTTGTCTGACCGGCAATTCCATTGAAGCGGATGCTGAAACGGACGGCGCGGTTTCGTGATCAGTCGAGCAGGTAGGCATACAATTCTAGATAGGCGCTGACAATGGCGCCTTCGCTGTACGAGGTGCTGACCTTGCGGTAACCGTTCGCCGCAATCGAAGCCCGCAACGAGGCGTCTGTCAGCAACAAGCGCAGGGCTTCCGCCAGCGCGGCGGGATCGGCTACCGGCACCAGCCAAGCGTCGTCCTGATGCGCGGCGATTTCCGTAGGCCCGAGCGTGCGGGTCGCGATGACGGGACGGCGCCAGGCCCAGGCTTCAAGGATGACGTTGCCCAAGGGTTCGTGACGGGAAGGGCAGATGATCACATCGGCCATTTCTTGAAAGTGGCCCGCATCGCGCCGCCAGCCGGTCCAACGCACGCGGCTGGCGATATCGAGTTGTTCTGACAGATGTTTTAGTTTCAGAGCGAGCGGCCCATCCCCAACGATGATCAGGTAAAGCGGGCGGCCATCAAGCGTGGTGGGCAGACAGGCGAACGCGTTCAGTAAATCATCGAACCCCTTGACCGGGTGCAACCGTCCGACCGCCACAACCAGCAAGGCGTCAGTGGGAACCTGCCATTGCTCGCGGCGGCGGGCGAGTCCCTCCGCCGAACTGGCTTCGCGCGGCAAGATAAAGTTGCCGATATGGAACACGCGCCGGGCCGGCAGATCATTACGGATCAGGTAATCGCAGATGCCTTGGGTGTTGCCGATCCAGGCGTGCGCGTGACGATAGCCTTTGAGGGTATAGTACCCTCCCAACCGGGCAACGTGTACGAGATGGGGAGCGACCGGCAAGTGGGTCAGTCGCGTGGCGCGCCCCATGTAGGTCTGGACGATTTGTGGGCGGTACGTTTGCAGCAATTTTTGGAGGCGCCAGCGGGACCACCAGTCCCAAACGCCGCGCATCGGAACGTGCGCGCGGGGCACATCTGGCCAAAGCTCGCCGGCAATCAAGCTATCCGCGCTGGTGATCGCCAGCGCGGTTTGGCCGCGCCGGTGCAAGGCGTTGACCAAACGGGCGTAAAACAATTCGGCGCCCCCTAACAACCGGCCGCCGATGACATGCGCCGAACGGATCGCTCGGTCCGAGCCGCTACTCCGATCAGGAGGATCATTGAGCATTAGGAGCAAAAGCTTTCAACGTTACGGAACGATTTGGTGCCATGCGACCCGTGGTCGCGGGCGCCAGCTCCTCGAAACCGCGATAACACGGCTGAGCGGCTGGGTCTAGGTTATCTGCATGGCGGATCAGCAACTTTCGGTATTTGTAACCACCTATAATAACGGCCGCACTTTGCCCGCCTGCCTGGAGAGCGTCAAGTGGGCTGACGAGATCGTCATCGTGGATTCCTTCAGTACCGACGATACGCTCGTGGTCGCCCAGCGTTATGGCGCGCGGATTTCACAGCGGCCGTTCGTGGGATATGGTCCGCAAAAACGGATGGCGCTGGCGCTGACCGTTTACGATTGGGTATTGTTGTTGGATGCCGACGAAGCCTTATCGCCGACCCTGCAAACCGAAATTCGTCGAGTGCTGGAGGAGGGTCCCAGGGCGGATGGCTACGAGGTACCGCGCCAGGAGCAGATGTTCTGGCGGATGTCCAACCCAGCGACTCGCATGAATCATTACTTGCGCCTGTTCGATAAACGCAAAGGCTTCATCGACGACATGCCGATTCACGCCGCGCCCAAAGTGCGGGGCAACATCGCCCGCCTCAAGGCATCTCTGTACCATTATGGCGAGACTGGCATCCACACCAAGATTGAAAAGATCAACGACTATTCGACGGGCTTGGTGGCGGACAAACTGAAGAAAAAACGCCGGGGCATCCGGCTGATCATGATGGCCTATCCGCCGCTGTTCTTTGTCCGCAGCTATTTGTTCAAGCGTAATTTTCTGAACGGCTGGGCCGGTTTGATCAATTCGGCGATCGCTGCTTTTTACGTCTTTCTCAAGTACGCCAAGCTGTATGAACACCATCAATTCGCCAAATATGGCAAGCGCTTACTGCCGGATGATGCACCACCCTTGCCCAGCGAAGATCAGCCCCGGCCCACCGATAAACCTTGAAATGCGCTGGATGGTGGGTGGCAAGGTGGATCAGATTTTCGGCCAAGCCGTTGCGCGCAGGTGTCGGAGCACCAACGGGGGCGTCAGCATCGCCATGCAGGTGTGATGCGAGCAGGTTTTTAGATAGCAATTGATGCAGGGTAGATCGGCTTGCAAGGTCGTGACGTTGTCACCCAAGGGCTTGACTCGGTACGGATCGGTCGGCCCGCAGAGCACCGTCATGGGCGTGGTGGTGACAGCGGCCACGTGAGCGGTGCCGGTATCGTTGGCCACGATGAATCGCGCTGCTTCGCAAAGTGGCGGGATATCGAGAATTTCGGTCTGCCCGCACAGATTGACCAGCCACCAACCACAGGCGTCAGCGATCCGCTGACACTCGTCGATTTCGTCCGGACCGCCGATCAGCACGATTCGATCCATTCCTTCTTGATGGAGCCGATTGGCCAGAGCCGCATAGCGCTCGGCGCCCCAGCGTTTTAAATGGCCGTTGGCATTGCAGCCGGGTAGAAAAATTGCGTAGTGGGCGGGTCGTAAGTCATGGGCGATAAGCATCTTTTGGGCGCGGGCATGATGTTGGTCTGGGATGTGCAGCACGGGTCGTGGGGTCGCCGTGGCGATGCCAGCGGTTTGTAGGGCAGCCCGCATTCGAGTGAGGATGTGAGTAGACTGGGGAAAAGTCACTTCTGGAGCAATGTTATAAGGCCATTGTCGGTTGGTGCCGATCCGGTAAGGAATCCGCGCGCCGCTGAGCCAGAGCAGGGTCAACAGTATCCTGGAGCGATCGTTCGACTGGAGATCGATGATTAAATCGTAATGCGACTGGCGCACTCGCCGCAGCCATTCCCGCATCGCCGCCAGCGGATGGCGCGAACCGCGCAGATTGATGGCGAACACTTGCTGAAATCGCGAGTCGCGAGCAAACAGCCCTTCCCAGGCTGGTAAAGTATTGAGATGAATTTCCCGGTCGCGAAAAGCGTGGGCGATGTCTTCGAACAGCGCGCTGGCGATGATGACATCCCCCATGGCGCTCCATTTGATCACCAGAATGCGGCGGATGGCGGGATCGGCGGGCAGGTCGATGCGAGCGGGCATGGAAATTCAGGTCTATAGCTGGTACGGACTCGGTATGCCCGGCGGCTGGGTTTTGAAGCGGCGATGCACCCAGAGATATTGTTCGGGTGCTTGGCGGATGTAGTGCTCCAATAATTCATTGATACGTTGGGTGTCCGCTTCAATATTTTCGCTCGGAAAATCGCTCAATGCCGGCAGGATGACGACTTCGTAACCGGCGGCTCCCGGCAAGCGCCTGGGAAAATACGGCACCACCGCCGCCCCGCTCAGCCCCGCCAAGCGGGAGGTGGCCATGACCGTGCAGGCCGTTACCCCGAAAAAGGGCACGAAAACGCTGTTGCGGATACCGTGGTTCTGATCGGGGGCATACCAAACGGCTTCCCCTTTCTTGAAAGCGCGTAACAGGCCACGAATATCCTCGTGCGGCAGTGGCGGCAAGCGGGAGCGCCGCTCGCGTTCCCGGCGCATCACTCTTTCGTACAACGGGTTCTTGTGCGAGCGATACATCGCATGGAACGGTTGATGCCAGGTGATGAAACGAGCGCCCAGCTCCAACATGGTGAAATGCCCGGTCAACAGCAGTACGCCGTTGCCGCGAGCGAGCGCTGCGGTAAGATGTTCCGCGCCCGCGACGCGGGCTAATCCGCGCAGCTTGTCGTCCGGCGCCCACCAAGCCATTGCGGTTTCAAACAAACCGATGCCCAGGGCGGTAAAATGCGCCTCCAACAGGTGACTCCGCTCGATTGGGGACAGTGTGGGGAAACATAATTCCAAGTTGATTTCGGCAATGCGTCGCCTGCGGCGGGCGATTTTACTCAGCCAGCGGCCGGTTTGCCCTCCCAGAGCCAACTGCCAGCGAAACGGCAGCGATGCCATGAGTTTCATGAGGCCCAAACCCAGCCAAACCGGCCAATAGCGCGGCAACAGAAAATGCCAATCGACAAGAGAGTCGGGTGCGGTCACGATTGTACGATCATCCATAAAATCGTTATTGTAAACAGCTCCATTCTGGCAAG
>JADJPA010000001.1:3035000-3262661 GCA_016713505.1 Candidatus Competibacteraceae bacterium
CCGGCAAATCCGGCCGCCCAATGCCGAGACGCGACAACGAGCCCTTCGGGGCGAAGTGGCCCACGCCCGGCTTCCAAGAAAAGCCTCTAAGCTTCAGGTTTCCGCCACCCGTACCCGAAACCGACACAGGTGGGCGAGGAGAGCATCCTCAGGCGCTGGAGAGAACTCGGGTGAAGGAACTCGGCAAACTAGCACCGTAACTTCGGGAGAAGGTGCGCCCGCGGTACGTGAAGCCCCTTGCGGGCGGAGCGGAGGCGGGCCGCAGTGACCAGGTGGCTGCGACTGTTTACTAAAAACACAGCACTCTGCCAACACGAAAGTGGACGTATAGGGTGTGACGCCTGCCCGGTGCCGGAAGGTTAATTGATGGGGTCAGCCGCAAGGCGAAGCTCTTGATCGAAGCCCCGGTAAACGGCGGCCGTAACTATAACGGTCCTAAGGTAGCGAAATTCCTTGTCGGGTAAGTTCCGACCTGCACGAATGGCGTAACGATAGCCACACTGTCTCCACCCGAGACTCCGTGAAATTGAACTCGCTGTGAAGATGCAGCGTACCGCGGCAAGACGGAAAGACCCCGTGAACCTTTACTACAGCTTTGCACTGGACTTTGAGTCTTCTTGTGTAGGATAGGTGGGAGGCTTGGAAGCCGGGACGCCAGTTCCGGTGGAGCCAACCTTGAAATACCACCCTGGAACACTCGAGGTTCTAACCTCGGACCCGAAACGGGTTCAGGGACCGTGCATGGTGGGTAGTTTGACTGGGGCGGTCTCCTCCCAAAGCGTAACGGAGGAGCGCGAAGGTACCCTCAGCGCGGTCGGAAATCGCGCGGTGCGTGCAAAGGCCAAAGGGTGCTTGACTGCGAGACGGACAGGTCGAGCAGGTGCGAAAGCAGGTCTTAGTGATCCGGTGGTTCCTGATGGAAGGGCCATCGCTCAACGGATAAAAGGTACTCCGGGGATAACAGGCTGATACCGCCCAAGAGTCCATATCGACGGCGGTGTTTGGCACCTCGATGTCGGCTCATCACATCCTGGGGCTGCAGTCGGTCCCAAGGGTATGGCTGTTCGCCATTTAAAGTGGTACGCGAGCTGGGTTTAGAACGTCGTGAGACAGTTCGGTCCCTATCTGCCGTGGGCGTTGGAGCGTTGCGGGGAGCTGTTCCTAGTACGAGAGGACCGGAATGGACGGACCTCTGGTGCACCGGTTGTCACGCCAGTGGCACGGCCGGGTAGCCACGTCCGGACGGGATAACCGCTGAAAGCATCTAAGCGGGAAGCCCCCCCAAGATGAGCGCTCCCGAGTCCTTGAGACTCCTGAAGGTCCGTGGGAGACCACCACGTGGATAGGCGGGCGGTGGACGCGCCGTGAGGCGTGCAGCCGACCCGTACTAATCGACCGTGCGGCTTGATCCGCCAACACCCAACCGCTGCGCGCCGAGGCCCCCCTCCGGCGCCGGCTCGATCTCGATCTCGATCTCGATCTCGATCTCAACTTCGACCCCGACCCCGACCCCCCCTTCAAGCCGGCCCCTCCCTGCGAGTCCGGCGGCGTCGCACCGACCACCCCTTTTCGCTTGGCGACCTCAGCGTGCGGGAACCACCCGACCCCATCCCGAACTCGACCGTGAAACCGCACCGCGCCTATGATCGTGTGAGATCCACTCACGCTAAAGTCGGTCATCGCCAAGCTCCTACATAAACCCCCCTTGATGACAAGGGGGGTTATCTGTTTGCTGATAATCGAAAAAATCATTGCAAGCGTATAAATTTGCGAATTTGCTTCACGGTTGGAGAGAATCCGATGTCCAGAGTCTGTCAGGTGACGGGCAAGCGTCCGATCACTGGAAATAATGTTTCACATGCTAACAATAAGACCCGCCGTCGGTTTCTTCCGAATTTGCATGTCCATCGGTTCTGGGTCGAGAGCGAACAGCGTTTTATCAAGCTGCGGGTGTCTTCGCACGGTATGCGCATCATCGATAAACGCGGCATAGACGCCGTTTTAGTCGATCTGCGGACCCAAGGCACCAAGATTTAGGAGGCTAATCATGCGTGATAAAATCAAGATGGTTTCCACCGCCGGAACGGGGCATTTTTATACGACCACCAAGAACAAGCGCACTACACCGGAAAAGCTCGAAATGAAAAAATTTGACCCGGTGGTCCGCAAGCATGTCCCTTACAAGGAAGCCAAAATTAAGTGACCGACTGGTTTGGCCGTTGCTTGAGCCATCTAAAAAACCCGCCGCCCGGCGGGTTTTTTAGTGAAGATGATCGGCTGTCCCGTTATACCGGACGGGTCGAATAACCCCGTAAAGCCTGCGCAAACTCTTGTAAAGATTGAATGCCGCTCGCTTCTGCGCGAGCGCACCATTCCTGTAGGGTGGCTAGCAATTTTTCGGGGCTGACGGTTGTTCGGCTCCAGACGGTTTGCAAGCTGATACGGAACTCGTAGACGGTTTGTAGGGCTTGGCTTAGCGCGAGGGCGTTGCGCAAACGGTCGCGCTCGCCAGCGTCCAGGCGATCTTCTTCACGGATCAGCAGGGTTCGGAGCCGCTTTAGCAATTGCCGATGCGAACCATCGGCTTTATGCAACTCCTCCCGCAGTACCGGTGCCACCACCTCCCGCCCGAAGTCGGCCATGACATATAACCGGTTTAACACCACCGCGCGCAAGGTATCCAAATCGATGCTTTGTTTTCCTGGCAGTTGTTGCGGTACCGGCGCGACTTTCTTGATATACGCCAAACGCAAAAAAGCCAACAAGCGAATATAGAGCCAGCCGATATCGACTTCCCACCATTTGTTGGACAGTTTGGCGGAGCTGGGGAAGGCGTGATGGTTGTTATGCAATTCTTCGCCTCCGACCACGAACCCCAGCGGCGATAAATTGGCGGAGGCGTCACGTGTTTCATAATTGCGATAACCCCAATAGTGACCCAGGCCATTGATCACGCCCGCGGCCCAAAACGGAATCCACATCAGCTGTATCGCCCAGACCGTCAGTCCGGCGATACCAAAAAGCGCCAAGTCCAAGAACAACAGTAGCACGAAGCCCAAGCGATCATGGCGGGTATAGAGCTTTCGTTCCAGCCAGTCGTCAGGGGTGCCATGACCATAGCGTTCCATCGTTTCGGGTTTGAGCGCTTCCAGACGGTATAGCTCGGCCCCCTGCCATAGCACTTTACGAATGCCGAGTACCTGCGGGCTGTGGGGGTCTTCTAAAGTTTCGCACTTGGCATGGTGCTTTCGGTGAATGGCGACCCACTGCTTGGTGATCATGCCCGTCGTCAGCCACAACCAAAAGCGAAATAAATGACTGAGGGCCGAGTGAAGCTCAAGGGCGCGGTGGGCTTGAGCTCGGTGCAGGAAAATCGTGACTGCAATGATGGTGAGGTGGGTCATTAACAGCGTCACCAACACCAGCTCCCCGAAAGAGGGAGCCAATAAACCATACGCGATGAGATTCAACTGGGTATCCTTTTAATAGATCTAGCTTTTGCTGATCTCTTTGCTTAACTGTTCGCTCGCTATGAACAGCGAATCCACTGGCCTTCTTCGATCTCCACTATTTTAGAATCCAGCATAATTATTTTTCGGGCAACACTATTTTTGCTCGTACCTGAACTATTTTGACCTGTCCGGCCTCCGGGCCATAAAAACAGTGTTCAGGATAATTTCGGCCGTGATCGGAGCTATCATGCATGATGTTTGCTGAAGGCGGAATATGACAGCCGATTACCGAAACGAATCGATAATTTCATGACTGGCGACCCACTGCTGAGTGTTGAAGGGTTGACCCGGCGGTACGGCGATCATCGAGTGGTCGATGAACTCAGCCTCACCCTTTCTAGAGGCCAAATCCTGGGATTTCTCGGCCCCAACGGTGCTGGCAAATCGACCACGCTACGCATGTTGGCCGGCGTGCTCGCTCCGGATGCCGGACGCATCATCGTTGCCGGCAACGATTTATTCGACCAGCCTCGACAGGCCAAGAAAGCCATCGGTTACCTGCCCGAACAGCCGCCCCTTTATCAAGAATTGACCGTGGACGAGCAGTTGCGCTACAGCGCCCGCCTGCACGGGCTCGATCGCGCGGCGAGTCGGGCGGCCGTCGCCCGAGCAAAGGACCGGTGTGGGTTGACTGGCGTCGGCCAGCGCTTGAACGGCAACTTGTCCAAGGGTTATCGACAGCGGGTCGGCATCGCGCAAGCGATCTTGCACGAGCCACCGGTCATCTTGCTGGACGAACCGACCATTGGCCTGGACCCGCTGCAACTTCAAGAGATCCGAACGCTGATCGGTGAATTGCAAGGGAACCACGGCGTGATTTTATCCACTCACCTGTTGGCGGAAGTACAGGCGGTGTGCAGTCACGTGCAGATCATGAAGGACGGGCGGTTGGTGTACGCCAGCGCGCTGGCTGAATGGGACCAGCACCGCGAATCGGTTTGCTTGCGGATCGGCTTGAATGCGCCGCCTGCCGCATCGCGTCTGGCTGAGCTACCGGGTGTGGCGCGCGTCGAGACCTTAGGCAGCGGCCGTTTTCGGTTGCATCATGGGTCCGGTTTGGCGCTACAGCAAGCTGTGCTCGATCAAGCCCGCGCGGGGCATTGGGAGTTGTGGGAGTTGACGCCTGAATATGCCGATCTGGAACAGATTTTCGTTCGGTTAACGCTAGGAGGGCAAGCCTCCGCATGATTTTTACGATAGCCGGTCGCGAATTACGAAGTTTGTTGCTTTCACCGTTAGCCTGGACCTTGCTGGCGGTGGTACAAGGGGGGCTGGCGTGGATTTTTCTGATTTTGGTCGATGAGTTTCGGAACTTACAAGGCCGTTTGGGCGGTTTGGAAAATCCGCCCGGCGTGACGGACTTGGTCGCCGCTCCCTTGTTTCGGGTCGCGGCCTGGGGTTTGTTGCTGCTCGCGCCGCTGCTGACCATGCGTCTGTTCAGTGAAGAGCGCAAAACGCGCACGCTCGATCTGTTGCTGTCGGCCCCGGTGGGCGCGGCGGCGATTGTCCTGGGCAAGTATCTGGGGGTGCTGACCTTCCTGCTCGGCGTGACCGGCTTGGTCAGCTTGATGCCCCTGACTTTGGCCGTCGGTACGCCACTCGATTTCGGCAAACTGTTCGCTGGGGCGTTGGGGCTGGCGTTACTGGCCGCGAGCTTTACTGCCGCCGGACTTTATCTGTCCACGCTGACCGCCCAACCGGTGATAGCGGCGATTTCCACTTTAGGGCTATTGCTGTTCCTGTGCGTCGTTGATGCGGCCAGCAGCAGTCGGGAAACAGCCCAAGGTTTGTTCGGCTATCTGTCGTTACTGCGCCATTACGATGCGTTGTTATTGGGATTGTTCGATAGCGCCGATCTGATTTATTACCTCTTGTTCAGCGCGGCCTGCCTCGGTTTGGCAATCCAGCGGCTGAATGATGGACGATTACGGGATTGAGGCATGTGGCTGAATTCCTCGGTGCGCTGGAGATTGCGGCTGCAAAGCCTGTTGTTTTTGCTGTTGTTTGGTTTGGTAATCGGGCTGCTAGCCTGGTTGAGCACCCGCTATGCGATCCAGGTCGATTGGACCGCCGGCGGGCGTAATACCTTATCCGCAGCGAGTCGGACGTTGCTGGCCGGCTTGAGCGAACCGGCGCGAATCACCGCCTTTGCCCGCGACAATTCGGTTCTGCGCGATGGCATCAGTCGCTTGATCGAGCGCTATCGGCGCGCCAAGCCGGATCTGACGCTGACATTCGTCAATCCCGATCTGTTGCCGGATCGGGTGCGTGAGCTCGGTGTGACCTTGGATGGTGAGTTGTACGTCGAATATCAGGGTCGGGCTGAGAAGGTCCGGCAGCTTAACGAGCAAAGCCTCACGTTGGCTTTGCAGCGCCTGGCCCGCCAGCAAGGGCGCACCGTCCTGTTCCTGGAAGGCCACGGCGAGCGCAAGCCACTGGGAGCAGCCAATTACGATCTAGGGACCTTCGGCCGGGAGCTGGAAAAAATCGGCGTTCGAATGAGATCGCTCGATTTATCGAAAGAGCCTTCCATCCCGCCGGCCACCACGGCGTTGGTCATCGCCGGGCCGCAACGGCCGCTTGCGGCCGCTGAGGTTCGGGCGATCCTCGATTACCTCGAACGCGGTGGCCATCTGTTGTGGTTGTTGGAACCCAACGATCCTTCCGGGCTCCAGGCGCTGGCGCAGATGCTTGGAATTTCCGCGCTGCCCGGTGTGGTGGTGGATCCCGATACCGCGCGGCTCGGCATCAAGAATCCTGCTTTCATTCCCATCGTGGATTATGGTCCGCACCCTGTTACCGAATCTTTGAGGGCGCCTGCGTTATTGCCGCAAGCGGTCGCCTTGGAGGTTCGGCCGGCCGCCGGCTGGCGCGCGGCGGTGCTGCTGGAAAGTCAATCCGGTTCCTGGACCGAAACCGGTCCGGTGGAGGGTTCTAGCCAACACGAGGCCAACGCCGGCGAGCAGGAAGGACCGCTGACCGTGGGCGTGACGCTGTTTCGACCCAGCCCTGCCAGCACGGCTTCAGGCTCAGCGCCCGAGGCGTCCCTCCAGCAGCGCATCGCCATCATTGGGGATGGCGATTTCTTATCGAATACCTACCTGGGTAATGGGGCTAACTTGGAACTGGGACTCAACCTCATCAATTGGCTGACGCTGCAAGAGGCTCCGGTCATCATCCGTCCCAAGACGGCTCCCGATCAGAGCCTGAATCTTTCGGACGGCGCGCTTTCGCTGCTTGCCGCTTTTTTCTTGGTCGTCATGCCGGGTGGTTTGTTGGTCAGCGGTTGGCTGATCTGGCACCGGCGGCGACGGCGGTGAACATGAACGCCTTGGCGCGACGGCAATGGTTCAATGTGGGGTTGTGCCTCGTGGCCGGGGCGCTGGCCACGCTGGTGTGGTTCGAAGCCGATCGGGATCGGTCAGCGGGAATGCCGCCCTTACTGGATTTGACGCCAGCACGGATCGGGCGCATTACCGTCGAGCGGTCCGGACAGCCGTCACTGGCTTTCGAACGGCGTGAGGGACTGTGGTGGATGATCGCGCCGGCGACCGGCCCGGCCAATCCAACGCTGCTCGAACCGATCCAGCAGCTTGCGGCAACGCGCTGTGACTTACAGTACGCCGCCGCCGCCTTGGACCCGAAAGTCTTACAGCTCGAACCTCCCAAACTGCGGTTACGGCTGGATGACCGAGAGATACGCTTCGGCGCCACCGCCCCCACTGACGGTCAGCGGTACCTGCAAATCGGCGCCACGGTCCATCTTTGCCCCGATAAGCTGTATCGACTGCTCACCAGCGCGGCGGAAAGCTTCTTGGCACCGTCCATCGAGACCTTGCTGATGAAAGCAAAGGACGGTAAGTGATGCCTGAACTACCGGAAGTCGAAACCATTCGCAGTGGGATCGCGCCCTATCTGCTCGGCCAGCGAGTCATCCAGGTCGTGGTCCGACAAGCTCGCTTGCGTTGGCCGGTGCCGGACGAATTGCCAATCGAACTGGCGGGACAGACGATAAGACGGATCGACCGGCGCGCGAAGTATTTATTACTGGGTACCGACGCCGGCACCGCGATCCTGCACTTGGGCATGTCAGGCCGACTGCGAGTGCTGCCCGCCGATACGCCGTTATTGAAGCACGATCATGTGGATTGGGTGCTGGCGAGCGGGTACTGCCTGCGGTTCAACGACGCCCGGCGCTTTGGCGCCGTGTTATGGACCCGAAAGCCTCCAGACCAGTATCCACTCCTCCAAACGCTCGGCCCCGAACCGTTCGACGAAGCGTTTACCGGGACTTATCTGCACCGACAAGCACGAGGCCGGACTACAGCGGTCAAGGTCTTCATCATGGATAACCGAGTGGTCGTGGGAGTTGGCAATATCTACGCGAACGAGTCGTTGTTCGCTGCGGGCCTCCATCCCTTACAGCCGGCTGGCCGCGTCACGTTGGCCGACTACCAACGACTGGCGACCGCGATCCGCGAGGTGTTGGCCGAAGCCATCCGCCAAGGGGGCACCACTTTGCGGGATTTCGTCGGGGGCCGGGGCGAACCGGGCTATTTCCAGCAATGCCTGAAGGTCTACGGCCGCCGGGCGTTGGCGTGTCTCGTGTGCGGCGAACCGATCCAGCAAGGCCGGATCGGTCAGCGGGCGACCTATTTCTGTCCGCGCTGCCAAGCTTAGCCCGCGCCCGAAAATTTAGCGTGTTTCGACCGGTTTTACTCCGTCAACAGCGCCCTTGTTGCTGGTGGGGGGTTCAGTTTGCGGCACAGGCGATACCGGGGTCGGTTCGGCTTTGGGTGTGGCCGGGACAACCTCGTTGGCTGCCGGTGCTGCCGGTGCTGCCGGTGCTGCCGGTGCTGTTGGAGCGGCTGGCGCTGGCGCCGGTGCTGCTGCTGGAGCGGCTGGCGCTGGTAGAGCGGCTGGTGCGGGCGCGGTATTCGAGGTTGGAGGCGCGGGCGCGAGCGGTGTGGGTGCGCTGCTCGGGGGCGCGGTTGGTGCTGGAGACGTTGGAGCGGGCGGGTTAGCGGCTGGTGTGGCGGGAGCCGGCGGTAACGTTCCAGCGGGCGGGGCCGCTGGCTTGACCGTTCCGGCTGGCGCGCGCGAGGGCGGCGGCGGGGCCGGCTTGACAATCCGTTTTTTGACGGGAGGCGTATAAGTGACCGCAACGGCGATGGTGTTTTCAGTCGCGAATCGTTTGAAGGTTGCCGTCTTTGGCAAGCCGCCTTCCCGCAAGGCTTCCAAACCGGAATCGTTCTTGAGGGAAGCTAAGGCAAAATCGCGAATTTGCATGAAACGAACAATGCTGGGTTCGCCCTCGGCATAGCCGGCATAAAGCATTTGAACCTCGCTTCGGGTAATTTCGTCCAGACCCCTTTGCCATGCCGAATCGTCGCCCGACGCCACCGCCATGAGCGCTTCGACAGCGCGGCTGGTGGCGATTTTCTCGGCATCGACGCGCAGTTTTTCCTGAGATCCAGGTTCTGGATGCGTTCCGATCAGATTGACGGCATAGCCGACCAGCGCCAGTTCGCCGGTCGCATTGACCACGATCAAGCGGTTGCCGGTCGCCGGAATGAGTCCGGCGCCGATTTCGGCCTGGATCTGCCGCAGGCCCTCTTGCAACGTGATCGCTTCGACAGCGCCCGGCGCGGGGCGCGTCATGCGGCTCGCGGTCTTGGGGGTGGTGACCAGATTCACGTAGACCGTGCGCTGCTTGGGGTCTTCCTCGACCGAATAGCTGACATAACCGCGCGCCAGGATTCTCAGCGCCTGCTCCCGCTTTTCGATTTCAGTCAGCGCCAGGTTGACGAGCGCTAGCCGGATGCCATCATTTTGCTCTAGGGTTTCGGTGATTTTGCGCCGAACTTCCTGATCCAATCGAGACAGGCAGCCGGCCAGTCGTGCGTCCGCATCCAAAAAAGCCTTGAAATGCGCTTCCTGACGAGACCGGTAAAGGGCGACCGGGTTTTCGGAGGGGGGGTATTGCGCGGTTCCGGTTGCCACCCAGCCGAAACCGCTTTCAAAGCGGATCATGCGACAGCCGGCGGCATGTTGTCCGATGGCGGCGGCAATAGCGGCCTGAGCGTTTCCGGCGCGCAGCGCGGGCTCTCCGGTCAGGTCATCCTTGACGGGTCGGAGCCGGCCGGGCGCGCTAGGACTGAGGCGCAGGGCAGCGGCGGAGGCTTGCAGCGGCACGGTAAATTCATCGGAAGCCGGTTTGGCCGCTTCTGCCTCAAAGCTCCAAAGTAAAACGCTCAAAATCATCCACAAACAGGCTCGATAATGCATGGTGTCTCCTAATGCGAATCCGACATCGGCTCAGGCTGGTGGCGATTCCTCGATCGACCGTTCCAACCGTGCTGGTTTTTCTTTAGGCTGCTTCGGCGTTTCATCTGGGTCGAAGACGAGCGGGCGGCTGGCGCTCAGGATACTCTTGAGATGACGGTCTTCGAAAGCTTTCAGGAGCGGTAGATGCTTGAGTCGGACGGCGAGCTCGTATGAGGCAGGGCCGGTTAGCTGGGCGCGCATGGCGCTTTCCCCTAAATTTTTAGGATAAAAATCAATTGCTGGTGTTTTTTAAAACGCCATGGCAGCAGGCCGCGCGATTTCGCCGGATTCTTCGTAACAGCGGGAGCAGCCCGCGCTTTTGGGTCGGGTTGAAAGCGAGCGAACGGCTCAGATCGATGGCGTGCCATGCGCGTCAGCGGTGGTTGGAGTAAGATGGCTTAGGCAATTTCGCCCTGGATTTCACGTTCCCAGACTCATGAATACGAATGTACGCCGTATCTTGATCGTCTTGGCCGTCGCTTTACTGGCGGGTTGCGCCACGACCGCCGATCCTTCCCGCGACGTTTCCGATCCCCTTGAAAGCTACAATCGCGCCATGTTCGCGTTTAATGAAGCGGCGGATAAAGCGGTGTTCAAACCGGTTGCCCAAGCGTATCAAACGGTGCTGCCCGATCCAGTCATCAGCAGCATCGGCAATTTTTTCAGCAATCTTAACGATGTGGTGGTTCTTGCTAATGATGTGTTGCAACTGAAGCTCCATCAGGCGGTGATGGATAGCGGCCGGATCGTATGCAATACCACCTTTGGGGTGCTCGGTTTGTTCGATGTCGCCAGCCGCGTGGAGCTGCCCAAGCATTACGAAGATTTCGGGCAAACGCTCGGGGTTTGGGGGGTTGGTGAAGGATATTACGTGGTATTGCCGTTTTTGGGGCCAAGCACCGTGCGCGATACGGTGGGTTTCATCGCTGATGCCCTGACCGATCCTCTGGCCTGGGGGACAGATTCCGATGAGGTGCAGTGGAGTTTGTGGGGCCTGAATTTCGTCAATCAGCGGGCCGCTCTGTTGCGGGTCGAGCGCGCCTTTGCCGATGCCCAGATCGATCCTTATTCGTTCCGGCGCAGCGCCTATTTGCAGCAGCGGCGCAATCTGGTTTACGACGGCAATCCGCCCACGCCGGACTTTGATTTCGACGCTGAATCAGCCAAGCCCGCGCCATGACCGCCTCATGGGTCACGCTCACGGTATTCGACGCCCTGTCGTGGGCCGAAATCGCCCGTGGCCGGCTGTTGGCCGAGCAGATTCCGTGCGTGCTGGTGGACCGTTCGCTGCTGCAACTAGGTATCGTGGCTGACGGGATCGAACTTCAGGTCGCGTCAGCGGATTTGGCGCGGGCGCAAGACGTGCTGAGCACGGATTATTCCGGGGAACTCGACTAGCCCATGAAGCGGCGGTCGTTGCTAGCCGACCTGCTGCGATTGTCGGCACTGTTGCCCTTGCCGCTCGCGCACGGCATCGGCGCGTGGCTCGGCTGGTTGCTGTGGCTAATTCCCCAAAACGCCCCGCGCAAGCTGAGCGCACGCAATCTCAGCTTGTGTTTTCCTGAAGCCTCGCCCGCCGAACGCGATGCGTTGCTGCGACAGAATTTGCAAGAAACCGGCAAGCTGCTGTTGGAGCTGGGGCCGCTTTGGCTCTGGCGCGGCGAGCGCGCATTAGGTCTGGTTCGAGGCTCGGTGGCCGGCGAAGAAGCGCTGGCTGATGCCGTGCGCGAGAAACGGGGCGCGATTTTACTTACGCCGCATCTGGGTTCTTGGGAGATGGTCGGTTTGTATTATTCCAGCCGTCATCCGCTGACCATCCTCTATCGACCCAGCCGGCTGGGACTCGACGAACTCAGCCGCCAGGGGCGTGGCCGGCTGGGCGGCAAGTTGGTGGCGACCGACACCAGCGGCGTGCGAGCCTTGCTGGCCTCGCTGCGCGTCGGTGAGGTGCTCGGTATTCTGCCCGATCAAGACCCTGGGGAGGAAGGCGGGGTGTTCGCGCCGTTCTTTGGCATTCCCGCCAACACGATGACGCTGGTGTCGCGGCTGGCCTTGAAGTCCCAAGTGCCGATTTTTTTGACCTGGGCCGAACGCTTGCCGCGCGGTCGAGGGTTCATCCTGCATTTGCGGGTGCTGCCCGAGGTCACCGCCGCTGGATCGCTTGCGGAGTCGGTGGCGGCGCTGAATCGGGGTGTGGAAGCGGCGGTTCGGTCCTTGCCGACGCAGTATTTATGGTCTTACAAGCGTTTCAAGACCCGGCCGCCGAGCGCGCCGGAGTTGCTGTATTAGAAAGTAACCGCTCGATGTGGCCCATTAACGCCGCCAATGCGCCGCGATGGCGCTCTACGGTGTCCCGCCCGCGCTGGCCGGCGGCTCGCTGCAAGCGAGGGTCGGCTAATAACCGATCCACGATGGCCGCTAGAGCCGCCGCGTCGTTGACCTGCCAAGCGGCCTGCGCCGCCAGCAGTCGCTGACCGGCCTCGGTGAAGTTGAACATGTGAGGGCCGAACAGTACCGGCAAGCCTAGCAAGGCCGGTTCCAACACGTTATGGCCGCCCGTGGGGACTAGACTACCGCCGACGAACGCGATGTCGGCGGCGGCGTAGAACAGCAACAATTCGCCCATGCTGTCGCCGAGGAAGACGGCGGTATCCGGGCTACAAGATTGTCGTTCGCTGCGTCGTACCACCTTGAAGCCGTGTTGCCGGCCCAAGGCCGCCACGCCGTCGAACCGTTCCGGGTGGCGCGGCACCAACAGCAGCAGCAAGTCCGGCCGGCGGCGGCGGATCGTAGCAAACGCGGTCAAAATCTGCTCGTCTTCACCGGCATGAGTGCTGGCGGCGATCCAGACCCATCGGTTTGCGCCCAACAGTTCTTGCCGTAGCGCCCGCCCCTGCGCGGCCAACTCATCGGGCAACGTCAAGTCATATTTGAGATTGCCGATCACCTGCACGCGCGGCGCGCCCAGCGCGCGAAAACGCGCCGCGTCGGCCTCGGCTTGCGCCGCGATCAGCGTGACCTCGCGCAGCATAGCGACGATCAATCGACCGAGCCGCGCATAGCCGCGCGCCGAGCGCTCCGACAGTCGGGCGTTGGCGACAAGCACCGGCACGTCGCCGACGGCGCAATGGTGAAGCACGTTGGGCCACAATTCGGTCTCCATGATCACCGCCAACCGCGGCCGGCTTCGCTGTAAAAAGCGCCGCACCGCCCCCGGCAGATCGTAAGGGGCATAAGCATGGTAAACGTGAGCGCCCAGCGCCTCTCGTACTTGACGGGAGCCGGTCAGCGTCGTGGTGGTCACCAGCAGCGGCGTTTCGGGATAGCGAGCCTGCAAGGCCCGGATCAAGGGCAAGGCGGCGCGGGTTTCTCCCACCGAGACGGCATGAACCCACAGGCAGCCGCAGGGTGGTAGGGATGGGATGAAGCCCAGCCGTTCGCCCCAGCGCCGCCGGTGGTCGCGGTCGCGCCGTCCCCGCCAGTACAGTCGCAGCAACGCCAGCGGCAACACCAAATAAATCAGGCCGGTGTAAAGCCCGCGCAGGATGCGGCCCCATCGGTCGGGCGTTCGGTTCATCTCATCGGGGGTCCGCCAGCTCCTGATTCCACAGCAAGGTGGCGCCGATCACCGCCGCTGGCATCGCCAGGAAATTGACTATCGGTATTGAAGTCAGAAGTAGCGTCATGCCCCCAAAACCCAAGGCCAGCGGCCAATGCCGGCGCAGTAACTGACGCTGTTCTCGGAATTTCAAGCCACGGTTGCCGAGAGGGTAGTCGGCGTATTGCAACGCCAGCATCCAGGAAATAAAACCTGCCCACAGCACCGGCGCGGCGGCGTTGATCGCCGGCACGAACGAGACGATCAGCAGCGGAATCGCCCAGCCCGCGAAATAAAGTAGCCGGCGTAATTCCGTGAAAGGGATAGCCAAAAAATCCCGCCACGTCGTAGCGGCCGAAGGCCGTGGGGTAGCACTCTGCGCCGCCAGGATTTTTTCGACGCGATCGGCCAACAAGCTGTTAAACGGCGAACCGATGAGGTTGGCTACCAAGGTAAAGCTATAGAAGACCACCACCAAGGCGGTCAGGATGAATAATGGCCACAACAGCCAATGCAGCCAGTCCAACCACGTCGGCAACCAGTTTAGCAACGCTTGATCGAGCCGCTGCAATTGATTGACGCCAAACCAGATTCCAATAGAGAACAACACCGTATTGATCAACAGCGGAACCGCCACAAAGCCGCGCAAACCCGCCCTTGGCAGCCAGCGCAAGCCCGTCAGCACATAACCGGCGCCGTCGGCGAAAGAAAGACTCATGAACGATGGGTACCTCTGCTGCGATGGTTGCCTTTGAGGGCGGAACACGGCATTCGTTTCAAATCGCGCTGATCTACGATACTATTTGAAGGGTCAATCAAGCTGCCCCGAGTCCGAGCGGCGCATTATATAATCATATCGCTGCGGTTCCGACCGCCCCAGGGATTGAGCCGAAGGCTTGCCATCCTGTTTGCGGTCGCCGCCCCATCGCGGAATATGGCGATTCATAACGCTTACTCGATTACCGACATTCCTTTATTGTCTTTCAGGTCCGTTTTGCCCTTGGCGGTGATAAAGCCTTGCGCTTTCCGCTCGCCGGTGTCTTGCGCCGGATTAATGGAATGCGCGCGCGCGCCTGCGTTTTTCGAGCCTGATTCGGTCGACAGCGCTCTCCCACACTTCGGGCACGCGCCGCAAGCGCGCGGTCGGAGCCGCATCACCCACAAATGTGTCATCTCAAACGTCGAAGGAGCACAAGCATGAAACAACCTGTTCGCGTCGTCATTACCGGTGCCGCTGGCAACATTGGCTACGCCATGGCGTTTCGGATCGCCTCAGGCAGCATGTTGGGTCCCGATCAGCCAGTGATCTTGCAATTATTGGAAATCACTCCGGCACTGCAAGCCCTGCAAGGCGTGGTGATGGAACTGAACGATTGCGCTTTTCCCCTGCTGGCCGGCGTGGTCGCCACCGACGATCTGAAAACAGCGTTCAAAGACACCAACTTCGCCATGTTGGTCGGCGCGCGCCCGCGCGGTCCCGGCATGGAGCGCAAGGATCTACTGACCGCTAACGGCGCCATTTTCGGGCCGCAAGGCAAGGCGCTGAACGATCATGCCGCCCGCGATGTTCGGGTGCTGGTGGTCGGCAATCCAGCCAACACCAACTCACTGATCGCCGCCAGTAACGCCCCCGATCTGAACCGCCGCCAATTCCATGCGATGACCCGGCTAGATCACAACCGCGCGCTGAGCCAGTTGGCTGAAAAAGCCGGCTCGCACGTCAACGACATCAAGAAAATGACCATTTGGGGCAACCATTCCTCGACCCAGTATCCCGATATCGGCCAATGCACCGTCAAGGGCAAGGCCGCTACTTCGTTGGTGGATCAAGGCTGGTATCGGAATACCTTCATTCCGGACGTGCAGCAGCGCGGCGCGGCGATCATCAAGGCGCGCGGCGCGTCCTCGGCCGCCTCCGCCGCCTCTTCGGCCATCGATCACATGCGCGATTGGGCGCTCGGTACGCCGGAGGGGGATTGGGTCAGCATGTCGGTGCCATCGGACGGTTCCTACGGCATCGGCGAGGGCGTGATCTATTCGTATCCTTGCGTTTGCAAAAATGGCAACTATGAAATCGTGCAGGGCTTGCCGATCGACGAGTTCAGCCGCGAGAAGATGAAAGCGACCGAGCAGGAGCTGCGCGAGGAACGCGCCAGCATCGAAGACCTTTTGAAGGCTAAATAAATCGTTTGAAACTGCCCCCGCCCGCGTAGCGGGGGCGGCGTGCAGAAAAATTCTGATCGGACAACTACACTTTTACGACGATATTCAAAATATCGCTTAAATCTCTAACCGCCGAACTGGAGGCCATGCATGACCACCCACGAAGAGTTTCATCGCCGCTCCATCGACGACCCAGAAGGTTTCTGGGGCGAAGAGGCCAAGAGAATTCATTGGCACAAACCGCCCCAGAAAATTCTGGACTATTCCAAGCCCCCCTTTACCAAGTGGTTCGTCGGCGGTGAAACCAATCTTTGCTACAACGCCGTCGACCGGCATTTGAAAGATCGCCCCGACCAACCGGCACTGGTTTATATCTCCACTGAAGTCAACGAGACCAAGGTTTTCACCTACCGGGAACTGTACCGCGAAGTAAACCGCTGCGCGGCCGTGCTGCAAGAGTTGGGCGTGAAAAAAGGCGATCGAGTGATCGTCTACATGCCGATGATCGCCGAGGCCACTATCGCCATGCTGGCCTGCGTGCGGCTGGGGGCGATTCACTCGGTGGTGTTCGGCGGTTTCGCCTCCGCCAACCTCGCGGTGCGCATCGACGACGCCAAACCCAAGCTGATGATCACCTCCGACGCCGGCATGCGCGGCGGCAAGCCGGTGCCCTACAAGCATCTGGTGGACGAATCCGTCCGCCTGTCCAAATTCCCGCCAGAAAAGGTGCTGATCTGCAACCGGGGTCTGGACAAGGGCATGAAGCTGGTCGAAGGCCGCGACGTGGACTACGCTACCTTGCGCGCCAAGCACATGGACGCCGAAGTGCCCGTGGCCTGGCTGGAATCCAACGAGCCGAGCTACATTCTCTACACCTCCGGTACCACCGGCATCCCCAAGGGCGTGCAGCGCGACACCGGCGGTTACACCGTGGCGCTGGCCGCCACCATGCAGCATCTGTATTGCTGCTATCCCGGCGAGGCGATGTTCGCCACCTCCGACATCGGTTGGGTGGTCGGCCACTCCTATATCGTTTACGCCCCGCTGATCGTCGGCGTGACCACGATCATGTACGAAGGCTTGCCCACCAACCCCGATCCGGGCATCTGGTGGAAGATCGTGCAGGATTACCAGGTCACCTCCATGTTCTCCTCGCCGACCGCCGTGCGCGTGCTGAAGTCGCAAGATCCCAAGTACATGAAGATGTACGATCTATCGACCTTGCGCTATCTGTTCCTGGCCGGCGAGCCGCTGGACGAGCCGACCTCGCGCTGGATCAACGACGGCTTGGCCCGCCCGGTGCTGGATCACTACTGGCAGACCGAAACCGGTTGGCCGATGCTGACCTATCTGCCCGGCGTGGACTTGAAACCCAACCGTTTCGGCTCGCCCGGACTGCCCAACTTCGGCTACAACATCAAAGTCATCAGCGAAGGCACCGGAGAGGAAGTGGGCGCGGGTGAAAAGGGCGTGCTGGTGGTGGTGCCGCCGCTGCCGCCGGGCAACCTGTCCACGGTGTGGGGCGACGACGAGCGCTTCGTCAAGAGCTATTTCACCGCCTTTAAGGAAATGGTGTACAGCTCCTTCGACTGGGCGGTGCGCGATGAGGACGGCTACTACTTCATCATGGGCCGCACCGACGACGTGATCAACGTCGCCGGCCACCGCTTGGGCACCCGCGAAATCGAGGAAGCCATCCAAAACCACCCGGCCATCGCCGAAGTGGCGGTCATCGGCGTGGCCGACAAGCTCAAGGGGCAAGTGCCGGTCGGCTTCGCCCGCTTGAAAGATCCGAGCCAATTGGGCGCGGAGGGTGCGGC
The DNA here is from genome assembly GCA_016713505.1 of Candidatus Competibacteraceae bacterium. Lineage (NCBI taxonomy): Bacteria > Pseudomonadati > Pseudomonadota > Gammaproteobacteria > Candidatus Competibacteraceae > Candidatus Competibacteraceae bacterium. Next base: position 3,052,421 of record JADJPA010000001.1, read on the forward strand.
CGAGAAGCTGGAGAAGGAAGTCATCGGCAAGGTGCAAGAGATTCTGGGCGCGGTCGCCAAGCCGCACCGGGTCCATTTCGTCACCGCCCTGCCCAAGACCCGCTCCGGCAAGCTGCTGCGGCGTTCGATTCAGGCGCTGGCCGAAGGCCGCGATCCGGGCGATCTGTCCACCTTGGACGATCCGAACTCGCTAGAAGAAGTCAAGCGGGCGGTCGGGCAAGCCTGATCTTTTCGACCGTCGCCCGCCCGTGGCTTACGCGGCGAGCGGCGGTAATCGAGGTTTAGCGGAACCCTTCCTCTGATGAGGAAGGGTTTCTTTTTGAGTGGTATCGCCTAAAGCGCCTTGGCCCGCTCGCGCAGGATGAATTTCTGCATCTTGCCGGTCGAGGTTTTCGGCAGCGGCCCGAACACCACGGTCTTAGGCACCTTGAAGCGCGCCAGTTGAGTGCGGCAAAACTCGATGATTTCCGCCTCGGTGGTATTTTCCTTACCCGGTTGGAGGGTCACGAAGGCGCAGGGGGTTTCACCCCATTTCTCGTCGGGCCGCGCCACCACCGCCACCTCCAACACCGCCGGATGCCGGTACAGCACGTCCTCGACCTCGATGGTCGAAATGTTTTCGCCCCCGGAAATGATGATGTCCTTGGAGCGGTCCTTGATGTCGATGTAACCGTTTTCATGCCAGACCGCCAGGTCACCGCTGTGGAACCAGCCGCCCTCGAAGGCTTCCTCGCTGGCGCTGGGATTCTTCAGATAGCCCTTCATGACGTTGTTGCCGCGCATGAAAATCTCGCCGATGCTCTTGCCGTCTTTCGGCATCGGTTCCAGGGTTTGGGGATGGGCGATCATCAGCCCTTCCAGCATCGGATAGCGCACGCCCTGGCGGGATTTGAGCACGGCCCGCTCTTCCAGGGGCTTCTCGTTCCACTCGTCGTGCCAGGCGCACACCACCGCCGGGCCGTAGGTTTCGGTCAGGCCGTAGACGTGGGTGACTTCGAAATTCATCCGCTCCATGCCCTCGATCACGGCGGCGGGCGGAGCCGCGCCGGCGGTCATCACCTTGACTCGATGGTTGATGCCGGCCTTCATCTCGTCCGGGGCGTTCTTCAAGGTGTTCAGCACGATCGGCGCGCCGCAGAAGTGGTTGACCTTCTCCTGTTTGATCAGATCGAACACTAGGTCAGCGCGCACTTGGCGCAGGCAGACGTTGGTGCCGACGGTCGCGGCGATGGTCCAGGGGAAGCACCAGCCGTTGCAGTGAAACATCGGCAAGGTCCACAGATAGATCGGATGCAGGCCCATGTCCCAGACCATGGCGTTGCACACCGCGTTCAGATAAGCGCCGCGATGGTGGTAGACCACGCCCTTGGGATTGCCGGTGGTGCCGGAGGTGTAATTGAGCGAAATCGCCTGCCATTCATCGGCCGGATTTTGCCAGGCGAATTCGGGATCGCCCTCGGCCAGCAGCGCCTCATAATCGAGTTGGCCGAGCTTCTGGCCGCCGCTGTACTGCGGGTCGTCAACATCGATCACCAGCGGGCGCTTGGCGGGTTCCATCAAGTGCAGCGCTTTGCTGATGGTGTCGGAAAATTCGCGGTCGGTGAACAGGATCTTGGCCTCGCCGTGGCCGAGCATGAAGGCGATCGCCTCGGCGTCCAGACGGATGTTCAGAGTGTTGAGCACCGCGCCGTTCATCGGTACGCCAAAGTGCAATTCGAACATTTCGGGGATGTTCGGCAGCATCGCCGCCACCGTATCGCCGATCCCGATCCCGCGCCGTTGCAGCGCCGAGGCCAGTCGCCGGCAGCGGGTATAGGTGTCCGCCCAGTTGCGTCGGACCGAACCATGCACGCAGGCGATTTTGTAGGGATAGACGGCGGCGGCGCGCTCGATGAAGGTCAGCGGGGTGAGGGCTACAAAATTGGCGGCGTTCTGGTCCAAATGCATGGCGTAGGGATTGTGGCCGTTGGCGCTCATGATCGGGTCTTCTCCGGTGGTGACGTTTGGTTTGATTATGGCGGACGAAGCGGTTGGCGGGCGCTCAGCAGCCCTTCCATTCCGGCTTGCGCTTGGCGATGAAGGCGTCGATGCCCTCGCGGGCGTCCTCGCTGTTCATGTTGCACGCCATGGTCTCGCTCGCACAAGCATAGGCGGCTTCCAGGCCCATCTCCAATTGCTTGTAGAACAATTCCTTGCCCATGGCGATGGCCAGCGGCGATTTGGCGCAGATCGAATCGGCCAGCTTCCAGATGGCCGCGTCCAACTGATCGAGTGGCGCGATCCGATTGATCAGCCCTTGCCGCAAAGCGGTGGGCGCGTCGATGAAATCGCCGGTCAGCAACAACTCCAGGGCTTGCTTGCGACCCAGGTTGCGGCTGAGCGCCACGCCGGGGGTGGCGCAGAACAGGCCGACGTTGATGCCGGAAGTCGCGAATCGGGCGTTGTCGGACGCGACCGCCAGATCGCAGGCCGCCACCAGTTGGCAGCCGGCGGCGGTGGCGATGCCGTGCACCCGCGCGATCACCGGCTGCGGCAACCGATTGATGGTCAGCATCACTCGACCGCACTGATCGAACAACGCCCTATGAAAGGCCGGATCGGTGTGCGAGCGCATCTCCTTGAGGTCGTGGCCGGCGCAAAAAGCTGGACCGCTGCCGGCGATCACCACCACGCGCACGCTCTGGTCGGTCGCCGCGCGGTCCAGCTCGGTTTGCAGCGCGGCCAGCATTGCTTGCGATAAGGCGTTGTATTGCTTGGGTCGATTGAGCGTCAGCGTGGCGACGCCCGCCTCGGTCTGACGCAGCACGAGACTTTCTTCGGAAGGAACAGTCGCGGTCATACGGTGGTTCTCCTCTCGTTACGGTGGGCGGCTTGCTCGAAATTTCGCAAGGTGGGGTATATTCTATCCGTCAGTTTCAACGGCCTATCAATTGCTCTACCTACAGAGTAGCAACCTTTGGCGGGATTGAATCGCTGCCCTAACAATGGCCTTTTTACAGGAACTGTGTAACGACGCGCCGCCGTTCCTGGCCGACCGCTGCCGCAACCCGTTTCCGCGCCGCCGGCGGGCGTTGTCGGTCGCAAGCAGCGTGCTGGCCTTACGCGACAGGTTGCTGGAAACACTGCTGGAGCAAGCGCCGGCGGGCTTGCATCGCTGCGGTGGCCAGCGCGGTTTGCTGCCGCGGTGGCGGCGCGATGAAAAATTCGGAACGGAAACGGTATGACCGCACAGAATACCGTGCTGGTTTACCTCGTGGACGATGACCCGGCGGTTCGTGATTCGCTTCAAAATCTATTGGAGTCGGTCGGCTTGCAGGTGCAGAGTTTCGCTGACACCGAGACCTTCCTGACGGCTTACCGGCCCGACTGTCCGGGTTGCCTGTTGCTGGATGTGCGCATTCCCGGTCGCAACGATTTAAGTTCCCAGCAACTGCTGCGCGACCGGGGTATCGATGTGCCGGTGGTGATCATCACCGGACACGGCGATGTGGCGATGGCGGTGACCGCGATGAAGCAGGGTGCGCTGGACTTCATCGAAAAACCTTTCAACGATCAGATGCTGCTGGATTGCGTCCACAACGCATTGATCGAAGACCGCATCCGGCGGCGAACGCGCGCGCAGCGCCAGGTGCTGTTGGCTCGGTTTAAAACCCTGACCCCGCGCGAGCAGGATGTCTTGCGGCAAGTGGTGGAAGGACTTTCCAACCGGGAAATCGCCGAGCTGCTGAACTTGAGCCGAAAGACAGTGGAAGTCCATCGCGCCAAGGTCATGCAGAAAATGCAGGCTGAGACGCTATCCCAACTGATCCGCATGGCGATGGCGCTTGATATCCTCCAAATTTTCGATGCGACGGGCGCTATCGCTTTGCCGAAAGCCACCTTGATCGAGTAGGCACTGTCAGCATCATGTGTTTGATTCTATTAGCTTATTGCTGCCATCCGAGCTATCCCTTAGTGGTGGCGGCCAACCGCGATGAATTTTATGATCGCCCCACCGCGCCCCTGGCTTTCTGGGACGATGCCCCGCAGGTTTTGGCCGGGCGCGATCTCAAGGAAGGAGGTACTTGGTTGGGTATCACCCGCGCGGGCCGCCTGGCGGCGCTGACCAATTATCGCGACCCGAACCGCCTGATGCCAAACGCGCCGTCGCGGGGTCGGCTGACCGGCGATTATCTGCGGGGGGACAGCGCCGCGCGGGCTTATCTAGAGCAGCTATCGCATCAGGCTAGCGCATATAACGGCTTCAATCTGCTGTTAGGCGATGCGGCAGGCTTGTTTTACTACGCTAACTACGGAGAGGCGCCCCGCGCACTGAAGCCGGGGCTCTACGGTTTGAGCAACCGGTTTCTGGATAGCCCGTGGCCAAAAGTGCGCCGGGGTCGGGCAGCCCTGCGACGCCTGTTGGCGGAAGCGTCCGATCCGAGCCCGGATGATTTATTGAGACTCTTGGCGGACCGCGCGCCCGCGCCTGACGACGAGCTGCCCGATACCGGCATCCCGCTGGAATGGGAGCGCTGGTTATCGCCGCTGTTTATCAGCGCGCCGGGCTATGGAACTCGCGCCTCGACTGTGTTGTTGGTCGATCATCTCGGGCGTGTGCGCATGGTCGAAGCGACATGGCCGGACGGCGGCCGGCGAGAGTTTCAAACGGACTGGCCGACCGGGTGATAAGGGCGGTCCGCGTGCGTGAGTGGAGACAATGACGCGCGGTCCGATCCAAATCCGCTAAAAACTGTCTCTTGTTCGAGCAAAGCCTGATCGGCTATCCTACACAAACTACATACCAATAAACCCGGCGACGGGTAGCCGGTTTTTCCAAGACTCCCTCCCTGTTTGGCCCCGGTAGCTCAGTTGGATAGAGCGCACCCCTCCTAAGGGTGAGGTCACAGGTTCAACTCCTGTCCGGGGCGCCATGTTTTCAATGAATTGAGGTAAAGCATCCTCTCTACTAGGCATCCTGTAAATGGATCGTGCGTCGGAGACCGCCGTCAAACCGCCAAATTGTCGATCAACCGTGCTCGACCCAGCCAAGCGGCCGCCAGAATCCGCAAGTTCTCGTCACCGCTAGCGGGCGATTGTAAATCGCTGGCGCGGCGGATTTCGAAATAATCCGGTCGGAAGCCCGCCGCCGCCAGTCGCGCCTTCGCCTCATCCGACAGACGCTGGTAATCACGTTCGCCCGCGCGCAGCCGCTCGGCGCTGGCCGTCAGCGTGGCATACAAGGTCGGGGCGATGGCGCGTTCCTCGGGCGTCAGATAGCCGTTGCGCGAACTCATCGCCAAGCCGTCGGCCTCCCGCACCGTAGGCACGCCGACGATTTCGATGGGAAAATTGAGATCGTCCACCAAGCGCCGAATGACCCTCAATTGCTGCCAATCCTTTTCACCGAACAGAGCTATATCTGGTTGAACCATGTTGAACAATTTGCCGACCACGGTGGCGACGCCGCGAAAATGAGTCGGCCGGCTGGCCCCGCACAAGATATCCGACAGCTCCGGCACCGTAATGCTGGTCATGTCCTCCAGCGGGCGCGGATAGATTTCGGCGACCGCCGGCGCGAACAAGAGATCCAAACCGACCGCTTCCAACTGGCGGGAATCTTCGAGCAGGGTGCGCGGATAGCCGGTGAAATCCTCGTTGGGCCCGAATTGAGTGGGATTGACGAAGATGCTGGCGACCGTGCGCGGCGCCTGCTGGCGGGCGCGCTCGACCAAGTGAATATGGCCACGGTGCAGGTTGCCCATGGTGGGGACGAAAGCCACTCGTTCTCCGGCTCGCCGCCAGGTAGTAACGTGGTCGCGCAATTCAGCGATAGTGTGGACAGTCCGCATGGTGATGTTTTCCTCGGTGTTCAGGCGAGACAGTGTTCGGGGCCGGGAAATTCGCCGCTTTTGACGGCGGCCACGTAAGCCGCCACCGCTGCGTGCAGGCTGTCGTGGCCGGTCATGAAGTTCTTGGAGAAGCGCGGCCGCCGCCCGAAGGTAATCCCCAACATGTCGTAGCTGACCAGCACCTGGGCGTCACAGCTCGGACCCGCGCCAATGCCGATCAGGGGGATATCCAGCGCTTCCGTTAGCCGCGCCCCCAATTCAGCCGGAATACACTCCACCAGCGCGATATCGGCCCCGGCCTCCTGCAAGGCCAGCGCCTCGTCGATCATCAGCCGCGCGGCGGCTTCCTCGCGGCCTTGCACCTTATAGCCGCCCAGTTTGTGCACCGATTGCGGCAGCAGACCGAGATGGGCGCAGACCGGAATCCCGTTGCGGCCGAGCTGGCGCACCGTGTCAGCCAGCACCGCGCCGCCTTCCAGTTTGACCATGTGCGCGCCGCCTTCCTGCATCAGCCGCGCGGCGTTGCGCACGCCTTGTTCGACCGTCGCGTAACTGGCGAAGGGCATGTCGGCCATCAGCAGCGCCGTGCCGCTGCCGCGCGCCACGTTGCGGGTGTGATAAACCATGTCGTCCATCGTGACCGGCACGGTGGTGCGCTGGCCCTGCACCACCATGCCCAGCGAATCACCGACCAGAATGACTTCTACCCCGGCCGCGTCCAGCAGTGCTGCAAAGCTGGCGTCGTAAGCCGTCAAAACCGCGAACTTCTCCCGGTCGCGCTTCATCTTGGCTAAGGTATTGATAGTAAGTGGCTTGCGTGTCGGCTGTTCCTGGTACATGGCGTGCTCGGCGTGCGGGCCGCAACGCACCGGGAACGCCGGGCGCGGCGGCGGGGTTTTAGGGTTTTTGGAGCAGGTCGGGCTGCGCGGCTATCGTAGCCGGTTAATCGTCGCTGTCCAGCCGGATTAGACCTTGTTGCGGACAATTTGCGCGCAGTTCGTGCAAAGAACCTAAGCCAGGAATGGTGAGGGTCGGAGCGATGTCGTAGAGCGGGTAGAGAACGAAGGCCCGCTCGTGCAAGCGGGGGTGGGGCAGGATGAGTCGGGGGTCGTCACAAATCAGTCGATCGTACAGCAGCAAGTCCAAATCCAGCGTGCGCGGGCCCCAGCGCACGGTGCGGGTCCGGCCTTGCGCCAGTTCGAGCGCTTGCAGCACGGCGAGCAATTGCCCCGGCGTCAAGCCGGTGTCCAGGGCGGCGACGGCGTTGATATAGTCCGGCTGATCGGGCGGCCCACCGACCGGTGCGCTTCGATACAGCGGCGATCGGGCCACGCAGCAACTGGCCAGAATGCCGCTTAGCACTTGAAACGCGCGTCGCGCGTGCTGGATGGGGTCATCCAGATTGCTGCCGATACCGATGTAAGCACGGGCGGGTTGCATGGGGCCAGTTCCACGATCAGTTTTCGGGTTGCAGCGAGACGCCTTGAGGGCCTTTGCGAGCGGAGCGCGGCTTGCGCCGGCGCCGGGATTTGCCTGTCTTGGTGGTTTTGGTCGGTTGGAGAGCTTGGGCGCGGCCGGCTTCGTCCAGCGCCAGGAACCGATTCCACCAATCGGCCAATTCGGCGGCCTGCTCGTCGGCCTCGGCGCGCAGCAGCAGAAAATCATAGCCGGCGCGAAAGCGGGGATGGTCCAGCAGGCGCAGCGGCCGCTTGCCGGCGGTGACGGTCAGCCGCTGCTGCATGTCCCAGATTTCCCGCATCGGCAGGCTGTGGCGGCGCGGCAGGGCGGTGTGGCGAATCTGATCCTGAACGACCGCGTCGGCGGCGGTTTGCAGCGCTTCGGTGTCGTTCAAACCGTGGTCATGAAAGTGTTTCATCCGTTCCCGCAACGGTTCCCACAGCAGGGCGGCGAACAGAAACGCCGGATTGACCGGTTTATCCTCGGCCAGCCGGCGGTCGGTGTCGGCCAGCGCCCGGACCAGCAGAGTTTTCGGATAATGCTGCTGCTGGTGGTTCAGGCAGCGCTCGGTCGCCGGAAACAGCCAACCGAACAAGCGGTAATGGCGCAACAACTCGAAAGCCTGGATGGCGCTGCCGGTCAGAAACAGCTTCAGCACTTCATCGAACAACCGGGCCGAGGGGATCTGCTCCAGCAGGTTGCCCAAACGGTGCAAAGGGGCTTCGGTGGCGGGATCGAAGCGAAAACCCAGTTTGGCGGCGAACCGGACCGCCCGCAACATGCGTACCGGATCTTCTTGATAGCGCTGCGCCGGATCGCCGATCAGCCGGATGAGGCCCGCCTTGAGGTCGGCGATGCCACCCACGTAGTCGAGCACCACGAAATTGTCGATATCGTAATACAGCGCGTTGACGGTGAAATCGCGCCGCCAGGCATCTTCCTCGATGTTGCCGTAAACGTTGTCGCTGAGGATGCGGCCGCTGGCCGTGCGTTCCACACCCGGTCCGTCACCGTCCTCGCGGTCTCCACTCTGGCCGCGGAAGGTGGCGACTTCGACGATTTCCTGGCCAAACTGGACATGCGCCAGCCGGAAGCGGCGACCGATCAAGCGGCAATTGCGGAACAGTTTGTGGACTTGTTCGGGGCGGGCGTCGGTGGCGATATCGAAATCCTTGGGTTCGCGGCCGAGCAGCAGGTCGCGCACCCCGCCGCCGACCAGACACGCTCGAAACCCGGCTTCGCGCAGTCGGTACAAAACCTTGACGGCATTGGGACTGATATTGGCCCGCGAGATGGTGTGTTCCGGGCGGGGGATGATGGTAGGTTGGGGAATCAGGCTGGCTTTCAAGGAGGGTTTTAAAATCTTGTATGATGCGGGAGCAGCGGTATAATACTATTTTTCCTCCAGCAGGCGCTACCGCCTGTCACGTCATCCTTGCTCCCTTCGTCTAGTGGCCTAGGACACCGCCCTCTCACGGCGGGAACAGGGGTTCGAAACCCCTAGGGAGCGCCAGTTTTCCCGGATAGCTGGCAAGTCTCCGTCATCTCTCCGCCAGCGCCCGCCGACTTCCGCGTTGCGTGTGTCGCCTCAACGAGCTCCCGCATCAGCCTCGGAAATACCGTGCGCTGAAACTTGCCGTCGTCCATGTGGCGGATCACGATCTTGCCGTTCTCGGCCATGGCATGTGTTGAACCATCAGGTGGTCGATCAGCTTGCGCGCACCCGACCGAAAGCTAGCCAACGAATCGAACGTCCTGCGCCAGACGGGCGTTTCGGACAAGCAAAAGGCCCGAACATTGTCCGAGCCTTTGGAATTTGGTGGAGCGGAAGGGGATCGAACCCTCGACCTTCGCATTGCGAACGCGACGCTCTCCCAGCTGAGCTACCGCCCCGTAAAAAATAGAAAAAGAACTATACAATCTTCGAGTTTCCTAAGCTAGACCTCGCACCCAAAATCATGTCCCGAATTTCAGTCGTCATGCCCGTTCTGAACGAAGCGTTTCAGATTAAAGCGTGCTTGAGCGCCTTGCAGCCGCTGCGCGCTCAGGCTTGCGAGCTGATCGTGGCGGACGGCGGCAGTCAAGATCGGAGCGCGGCGTTGGCCGAGCCCTTGACGGATCAGGTCGTTGTTAGCGCCAAAGGTCGCGCGATGCAAATGAACGCGGGCGCGCGGCGGGCCAGCGGCGATATTCTCTGGTTCCTGCACGCCGACAGCCTGCCGCCGCCGGATGCCGCCCGGCTGATTCGGAACGCTTTGGAGTCGCCGGCGTACTGTTGGGGCCGCTTCGATATCCGACTGTCCGGCCGGCAGCCGCTGTTGCGGGTGGTCGAAGACGCGATGAACTTGCGTTCCCGGCTGACCGGCATCGCCACTGGCGATCAAGGGATTTTCGTGCGTCGGGACGTGTTCGAGCACGTCGGCGGCTATCCGGCCATCGCCTTGATGGAAGACATCGCTCTCAGTCGCTTGTTGAAGCGACAAGGCCGGCCGGTCTGCTTGCGCCAGGAGCTGCAAGTTTCCAGCCGGCGCTGGGAGCGCGACGGCATCGCGCGAACCATTCTGCTGATGTGGCGGTTGCGGTTGGCCTATTTCCTCGGCGCCGACCCCGCCCGACTGGCCCGGATTTATTACCGCTCATGAACGACAGCTTTATGTTTTCCGACGCCCGTTTGCTGGTCTTTGCCAAGGCCCCGGTTCCCGGTCGGGTCAAAACTCGGCTGGCTAGGCCGTTGGGGACGCGCGGCGCGGCGCGGCTCTACCAGTCTCTATTGCGCCGGACGCTCGGGCTAGCGTGCGCGGCCCGGCTGTGTCCGGTCGAATTGTGGTGTGCGCCGGATTCGCGCCACGGCTTCTTTAGCGCTTGCCGGCGCGATTATGGCGTGCGGTTGCGCCGCCAATGCGCGGGCGATCTCGGCCGGCGGATGAATCACGCCTTCAATCGAACGCTGCGGGAGAACAAGCGGGCAGTGTTGATCGGGGGGGATTGCGCATCGGTCGGAATCGCGGAATTGCGTACCGCATTCGATCGGCTCGCTACGGGTTGGGATGTGGTGCTGGGGCCGGCACAGGATGGGGGCTACGTGCTGGTCGGCTTGCGGCGGCCTTGTCCGGGGATGTTTCGAGGTATCCCTTGGAGCGCTCCGACCGTGTTGGAAGCGACCCGCCGCCGGCTCAAACGGTCAGCACTGGGGTGGATCGAGCTGCCGTCCGGTTGGGATGTGGACACGCCCGCCGATCTAAAGCGGTTGCGACGGTCCGGCCTGCTTTGAGCGTCTGGCTTCTAGGCTGGCCGCAACGAGCAGGCGTTCGAAAGATCAGCGGGTGCCGCCAGCCACATCGGCATCGCCGAAATATTCGGTGGTATAGCGTTCCGCCCGCAAGTCCGGCGACCAGAAATTCAACGGCAAACCGGCTTTTTGCTTGAGTTGGGCCAAAAATACGTAAGGGGCGGGCAAACTTTCCCAGACCGCCGGCAAAAAGGTCGCGCGATGGCTGCGGAATTGGAGGATCAGACCGTCCACGCCCGGCCGTAATTGCGCCAATAGCTCGTCCTCGGATTCGAATTGCAGCGGCTCCGGCGGCGATAGCACGGAGATATGGATGTCCAACCGGGGAAACTCCTTGGCGGTTAGCTCGGGAAAGCGCGGATCATCGAAAGCGGCGGCATGAGCGTGTTCGGCCACATCCCGCACCAGCGGTTGATGGGCCGCCAGCGTGCCAATGCAACCGCGCAGTTGGCCTTCGGTTTCCAGCGTCACGAAAGTCGCTCGCGTCGGTCGTAAAGCCTCAGGATAGTCGTCGGGATTCACGGCTAAAGCCTGACCGTGCTCCAGGCCGTGGCGGATCGACGTTCGGGCGACCTCAAGCAACGTGGCGCGATTTTGGCGGGACAGCGCATCAATGGAAAGCATAGGCTCCGTAGCCGACCACTTGATCGCGCGACCCGGCGGTATCGCCGGAGTTGCGTAAATCGATGGTTTCCACATTCAGGTGCTTGCGGCGCGCCACCCAGAGCAGGCCGTTGACCGGATTGCGCCCGCAGGCCTGTTCGTAGCCGATCTCCTCGAAACGCAGCGTCTCGATGGCCCGCGAGGTTTCCTGGTCCATTTGCCGGGCGTGCTGATAATCCAGATAATGGCTGAGATCGGTGCTGATGACGATGAGCGTTTCCGGGCCGCCCCACAGCGCTTCCAGCACTTCGCCCACTTGCGACGGACGCGCCTCGCCGACCACCAGCGGCACGAGCTCGAACTCCCCCAACACCTCTTGCAGGAACGGCAGATGGACTTCTAGGCTATGCTCGCGGGTGTGGGCTTGTTCCAGAATACCGACTTCCGGCAATTCGCGCGCCCGCGCCACGGCGGTTTGGTCGACGGGAATCTTTCCGAGCGGCGTTTCGAACGCCGTCATGGCGCTGGCGGCAATGCCCCGGAATCCCACCCGGTGGCTGGGGCCGAGCAGCACGACGCGGGTGATGGGTCCTCGAACCGCTTGCAGCCGGGCATACGCCGAGGCGGCGATGGGACCGGAATAGACATAACCGGCGTGCGGGGCGATGATCGCCTTGGGCGACGGTCCGTCAGGCGCTTCGGCCTCACCGATGAAATGCCGCACCTGAGCGTGCAACTCGGCGGTATCGGCCGGATAGAACAAGCCGGCGACGGCAGGTGTGCGTACGGTGTGCATGACGCCCTCCCGATAAATTTGCCAATCCCTCTCATTTAGAGTATAGGGCGCAAAGTTTATCTGCTAATAGTCGAAACAACAGTATAAAACTTATGGCAACCGGCGGCGATGCCAGTTCTTTGAAGTTTCATAAATGAGAGCCTTTTTTTAAGGAGGCCGCGATGAATGCGATAACCACCGAGTTCTTTCCGACCCGCTACTGGCACGTTCTCGACGATGGCCGCGTCCAGTGCGACGTCTGCCCTCGCTATTGCAAACTGCACGAAGGCCAGCAGGGCTTGTGTTTCGTGCGCGGCTGCCACGATGGCATGATCAAGCTGACCAGCTACGGCCGCTCCAGCGGTTTTTGCATCGATCCCATCGAGAAAAAACCGCTCAATCATTTCCTGCCCGGCACCTCCGTATTGTCGTTCGGCACCGCCGGCTGCAATCTGGCCTGCAAGTTCTGTCAGAACTGGGATATGAGCAAATCCCGCGAGATGGACACGCTAGCCGATGCCGCTTCCCCGGACAAGCTGGCGCGAGTCGCGCACGAGTTGGGCTGTCGTAGCGTTGCCTACACCTACAACGACCCGGTCATCTTCATGGAATACGCCATCGACGTGGCGGCCGCCTGCCGGGAGTACGGCATCAAGTCGGTGGCGGTCACCGCGGGCTATATGTGCGATGAGCCCCGTCGGGAGTTTTACCGCTACATGGACGCGGCCAATGTCGATCTCAAAGCGTTTTCGGAGGATTTTTACTGGAAGGTTTGCGGCGGTCACTTGCAGCCGGTGCTGGATACCCTGATTTATCTCAAACGCGAAACCAGCGTCTGGTTCGAGATCACCACGCTGCTGATTCCGGGTGAGAACGACACCGACGCGGAGCTGGAGGCGCTGACGCAGTGGGTGATGGAAAACCTGGGGCCGGACGTGCCGCTGCATTTCACTGCTTTTCACCCCGACTGGAAGATGATGCACCATTCACCCACCCCGCCTTCGACCCTGAGCCGGGCGCGGCGCATCGCCGTCAAGAACGGAATCCGCTACGCTTACACCGGCAACGTCCACGACGAGAAGGGCGGCAGCACCTATTGTCACCACTGCAACCAGAAACTGATCGGCCGCGACTGGTACGCGCTGGGGGTGTGGAACCTGAATGCCGACGGATGCTGTAGCGCCTGCGGCACGCCCTGCGCCGGCGTGTTCGAGGCCAAACCCGGAACCTGGGGCGCGCGGCGGCGGCCGGTGCGCTTGCGGCAATATGCGGCCTGACGCCTTGGCGTTCGGCCGGCCGTGATCGTCCTCGATGCTCGGCTACCGTCACGGCTTTCACGCCGGCAATTTTGCCGATGTGTTCAAACATGTGGTGTTGGTGTGCGTGCTTCACGCGCTGCGGGCCAAGGACAAGCCGTTTCGAGTCTTCGACACTCATGCCGGGGCCGGGCGTTACGATCTCCATGCGGCGCAGGCCCAGAAACAGCGCGAGTTTGAGGAAGGCATCGGGCGGTTGTGGGGTCAGACAGGCTTTAGCCCCAAGCTCGACAGTTATCTGGAACGGGTTCGGACGCTGAATCCGGATGGTCGGCTGCGTTGGTATCCTGGATCGCCCCGCATCATTCGCGATCTGTTGCGGCCGAGCGACCGGCTGGTGCTGACCGAGCTTCATCCCAACGAATTTCCCCGACTGGCGGAAGAATTCAAGGGCGACCGGCAGGTTGCGGTCCGATATGGCGACGGCTATGCGCTGCTGGAGTCGTTCCTGCCCCCGCCCGAAAGGCGCGGTTTGGTGCTGGTGGACCCGGCTTACGAGCGCAAGGACGAATTCGACCGGGTCGTTGAAGCGGTTCGTCAGATTCACCGCCGCTGGGCCAGCGGTATCGCCGCCATCTGGTATCCGATTCTCGACCGCGCGCCGAGCGCGCGCTTTCAGAAGCGGTTGCGCGAGTCGGGCATTCCCGCCATGCTGTGTGCCGAACTGGGCCTGCATCCCTATGAGGGTCCACCGGGCTTGCATGGCTGCGGTATGATCGTCATCAACCCACCGTGGAAGCTGGCTGACACGCTCGGCCGCTTGCTGCCCGAACTGTTAGGCCGCTTGCGGGCCGGCCAACACGGCCAAACCCGGTTGGAGTGGCTAGCGCCAGCGCCTTGAGTCATTCAAGGGCTTGGTTTACCTGGGTTCCTTTTTTAAAGATCTATAAAAATAAATGGCTTATACAAACATCATCGATGCCGCCACCGTGAGCGTTCATCTTGACGACCCCAATTGGGTGGTGATGGATTGCCGCTTCAGTCTGGCCGATACCGAAGCCGGACGGCGGGCCTATGCGGAAAGCCATCTTCCGGGCGCTCGTTACGCGCATCTGGACGAGGATTTGTCTGGCCCCATCACGCCCGTCACCGGCCGTCATCCGCTGCCCGATCCGCTAAAACTGGCGCAAAAACTGGGAGCGTGGGGGATCGGCAACGCCACTCAAGTAATCGCTTACGACGATATGGGCGGGATACTGGCCGCCTCGCGGTTATGGTGGCTGTTGCGCTGGTTGGGCCATGACGCTTGCGCGGTGCTGGACGGCGGATTTTTGGCTTGGCGGCGGGCCGGGTTGCCGCTGACCGAACAATTGCCCGCCATCCCGCCCAAACGGTTCGAAGCCCGGCTGATGGATCGGTTGTGGCTGACCACGGCCCAGATTGAAGCGTTGTCTGCTCGGGAACTGCTGCTGGATGCGCGGGCGGCGATCCGCTATCGGGGAGAACAGGAACCTATCGATCCGGTCGCCGGCCACATTCCGGGCGCGGTCAACCTGCCGACCGAGGCCAATCTGAGAACGGATGGCCGATTTCGGCCGACCGACGAACTGCGGGAACGGTTTTTGGCCGTCATGAACGGGCGGGCACCGACGGCGGTGGTGCATGGCTGCGGCTCCGGCGTGACGGCCTGCCACAATCTATTGGCGATGGAAGCGGCCGGCTTGAGCGGCTCGCGATTGTACGCCGGCTCCTGGAGCGAATGGATTCGCGATCCGAACCGTCCGATCGCCACCGGCGCGGCTTGAAAGGCGCGCGGCAACAGGATCATCAAGCGGGCCGAGCGATGATCGAACATGCCGCAAAACCGTTCAGACCAACGTGGCGTCGCATCCCAGCCCGTTTGGATACAATTGTTGCAGAGCTTCCGCCTCGACCCGGATCACCTCGATGCTGCCTTTGCGCGTAAAGGTCCAGCCGTGAGCGCGTCGCGGGCTGAATATGGCATAGGAAAGAATGGAGTAGCCGTGCAGCCCCACCCGCTCCGCCATCGCCATACTAACGCTCGCTTTATCGAGCGCTTTACAATGAATGTTGTCGCCGTTCATGAACCGTTCCTCTAATAAACTGTATCGTGTCCGGGCGGATTGCCGGCCTTGATAGTCTTATCGGCGACCGCGGACGAAACTAGAGGGGTATAATTTTTAAATAATGGCGAACTGTGAGTGCAACCGGCCGGACCAGCACGACGTATCGCGATAGCGGCCAGAACCACCCATATGATCGAGAAGCGAACATGACGAAAGCAATCCAGAGCAGCCTCACCGCGCTCGTTATCGCATCGGCCGTAAGCGCCTGCGCCGAAATATCTTTCGGTCCCTGGGGCTCTGCCGGACCCGCGCAGGCGACGCCATCTCAGCCGTACGTTGATTACTGGCGGACCCGCGATCCCGCCGACTATCGCTACACGATCAGCCGCGCCAGCAACCGCAAGCGCGTCGGCTCATCCAAGGATGTCGTGATGGCGGGTAAAAACAAGGCTTCTGGAAAAATCGGCAAAACCGCCGCTACCAGAATCAGCATGATCGTACCGGTGCCGCAAGGCGCGGTGCCGCAAGGCGCGGCCGTCACCGCCGTGGAGCCGGTAAACCGAGGCAAAGCCGGAACGGCGAAGCCCGCCAAGACCCTCGCCAGCATCAGTAAGGTTCCGTCCACTCTCGCGACCTCGATCCGCAAAGGCAAGCGCAAACCGGTCGTGGCGGGCCGTAAGGATCTCTGGGGTCGAGTACGCGTCCGGTCAGTGCTGACCGATGTGGAGCATCCCCGAATCAACGATCAAATCGAGTTCTTGAAACGTAATCCCGGCTATCTGAATCTGTTATCGCAGCGGTCTAGACCGTTCCTGCATTACATTGTGGAGCAGATCGACCGGCGTGGGTTGCCCATGGATCTGGCGTTGGTGCCGATGGTGGAAAGCGCGTTCCAGCCCACGGCGGTTTCTCCGAAAGAAGCCGCCGGCCTCTGGCAAATCATCCCCACCACCGGGCAGGAGCGGGGACTCGTCATCGCTGAAGGTTACGACGGCCGGCTGGATGTCCACACCTCGACCGGCGTGGCTTTGGAATATCTGCGCTGGCTGAACAGGATGTTCAAAGGGGACTGGCTGTTGGCGCTGGCGGCCTACAATGCGGGTCCGGGCGCCGTCCAGGACGCTATCGAGGCCAATGCCCGCGCGGAAGCCAAGGCGGCGGCTGAAGCGAAAAAACAAGCGGCCGAGGAAGCAAAGCGGCAGGAGGCCGAGGCGCGGAAGCAAGCGGCGGAGGCGCTAAAACTGGCAACCGCGCCCGCGCCCGTGCCCGCAGTGGAACAGGCGCTGAATCCGCTCTCCGGCCAGCCCGTCAGCCCTCCGCCCGCGGCGTCACCGCCGACCTCCGCGTCCGCGGTGTCACCGGCAACTTCCGTCGTCTTTGTCCATCCTCTCGCTTCCAAGGCGAGTCTGCCGGCAGCGTCCACCTCAGTCCTCAATGCGCCGTCAAACGCCGCTGCCGCGCCCGCCGTCAAAACCAGAGCTAAGGCAGGAACCGTAGCTGCTGTGAATGCGCCCGCCGCGCCGCCGCTCAAGCCAGAATCAGTCTTCTGGCGGCTGAAGCTGCCCAAGGAAACCCAGGATTACGTACCCCGAATCCTGGCGCTGGCGCGCATCATCTCGAATCCGGAGGCGTATGGCTTGCGGCTCGCCCTGATGGAAAACCGGCCTTACTTGTTCAGAGTCGATCTTGCGCCGGAGGTTAAAATCACCGACGCGCTCGTGCTGACCGGCATCTCTACTGAGGAATTTTTTCGCTTTAATCCCGGCTTCAAGCCCGGCGTCGAACCGCCCTCGCGCGCTTACAATCTATTGTTGCCGTGGGAGCAAGCCCAAAGCTTGGTTGAGAAGGTGCCGGGCGCCCGCTTGATAGCCCCCAATAAGTACACGGTCAAGAAAGGGGAGACCATCGCCACCATCGCCAAGCGCCACGGAGTGTCGTCGCAGGCCCTGGCGGAGTGGAATAGCCTGCGGATTAACAGCGTCTTGAGAGCCGGGCAAAAACTGATCGTTTATCCCGCCTCCTGAAGCCACTCGCAGGCGGCCGGCCTAACCGTTGCCGTGCCCGGCGCCGGAACCGGGTACCGGCGGCGTGGGTGGAACCGAGAATTTGTGGGTTGCCCGATAGTCTCTCACCTGCCGCTCCGCCTCTTGAAGTTGAGCGGGCGTCATTTTTTTGGCGATATCCTGTTTGGCCTGGGGCGCTCGTCCGTCGCCTTGGCTTTCGGCCAGCGCGTACCAGAAGTAAGCACGCGCTGGATCGGCCGGCGCTCCTTCGCCCTGCTCGTACATGATCCCCAGATTGACCTGGGCTTGCGCAAAGCCCTGATCGGCTGCCTTGCGATACCAGTCGATCGCCTTGGCGTTATCTTCCGCGACCCCTTTGCCCTCGTCGTAGAGCACGCCCATATTAAATTGGGCGAACGGATAACCCTTGTCGGCCATCGGCCGGATGATGGCCAGCTCGGTGGCGTAATCGCCGCGCTCGTGCGCCGATTTGGCCCGATCCCAGTCGCCCTCGGCCGCCCAGGCGGGCGCGGCGCTCGATAAACTGGCCAGCAGTAGAAAAAGCGGTTTGCGCATGGATAGATACCTCATTCGACAATTGAGAGGATGGATCGGAAGGGTCAGGGCTAGTTGGCCAGAGGCTTGGCCGATAAGTGTATCGCATGTTGCCGTTGTAGGGCCGGCGCAAGTCAGGGCTGGCGCGGGCCGTCGCCATCGAACCAACCGCGCGCGAGCATCGCCCGACCCGCTAACCAAGCGTGATAGAAATGGCTGCCCGGTACGTAAGGGTTGCGTTCGTCGTTTCGGGCTGCCGCCTCGATGCCTTGCCGGAAGGCGTGAGGTAAGAGAGGGGCCACTTTCCTGGAAAAGTCAGTGTTGCCATACATTGTCTGTACCGCCGGCCAGCACGCATCGTCAGACCGATCCTTCGAGAGAATGTTGTATATTTGAAAATAATTTTATTTCTATTGCAACTTTGTTGTTTGACCGTCATGGGTTTGCAGTCGATACAAGCTGGCATACAGCCCTTTAAGGGCCAGTAATTCGGTGTGGGTACCGGTCTCGACGAGGCGACCACGGTCGAGCACCACGATCCGGTCGGCGGTTTCGATGGTGGACAGGCGATGGGCGATGACGAAGGCGGTGCGGCCCTGACGCAGGGTGTCGAGCGCTTGTTGGACTTTGCGTTCGGAGTGGGTGTCCAGCGCGGAGGTGGCTTCATCGAGAATCAGGATGGGCGCGTTCTTGAGCAGGGCGCGGGCGATGGCGATGCGCTGGCGCTGCCCGCCCGACAGCCGAGCGCCGTTTTCGCCGATCAGGGTCTGCAAGCCTTCGGGCAACTGCCGGATGAACTCCATGGCGTGAGCGTTTTCGGCGGCGCGGATCAGATCGGCTTCGCTGGTTTGAAAACCGGCGCCGTAGGCGATGTTGGCGGCCACGGTGTCGTTGAACAACACGATGTCCTGGCTGACGAAGGCGATGTTGGCCCGTAGTTCGACCAGTTGCAGCTCGCGGATCGGCACGTCATCCAGCAGGATATCGCCGCCGTGGGGTTCGTAAAAGCGGGGCAACAGGCTCATCAGGGTGGTCTTGCCGCTGCCGGAGGGGCCGACCAGTGCGACGGTCTCACCCGGCTGAACCTCCAGGTTCAAACCTTCGAGCACATCAGGGCCTTCCGGTCGGTAACGGTGGCTGAGGTCGCGAAAAGCGACCGCGCCCCGCGCCCGACCGATGGAGCGGGTGCCTCGATCCGGTTCGGGCGGTTCGTCCAGCAGCGCGAAGATGGTTTCCGCCGCCGCCAGCCCGCGCTGCAACTGCTCGTTGACCTTGGTCAGCCGCTTGATCGGCGCCAGCAGCATCGCCATCGCGCCGAACAGCGAGACAAAGCCGCCGACCGTGATTTGGTTGGCGGCTGATTGGAGGGAGGCGAAGTAGATCATCGCGCCCAGGGCGACGATCGCCAACAGTTGCACCAGCGGCCCGCTGCCCTCCGAAGCGGCGGCCAGTTTCAGGTTGCGCTGGCGCACCCGGTTGTTGATGCGGTTGAACCGCTGCCGCTCGTAGGCCTGCGCACCGAAAATCTTGATGACTCTGTGGCCTTGCAAAACCTCGTCGATCGCGTGCGTCAGCTCGCCCATCAAATCCTGCAATTCCCGGCTCAGCCGGCGCAGTCGCTGGCTGATGACCCGCATGATGGTCGCGACGCCGGGAGCGATCAGGAAAGCCAGCAGCGACAGTTTCCAGTTCAGGTACAGCATCCAACCCAGCAGGCCGGTGACCGCCAGCCCGTCTCGGACCAAGGCCACCAGCGCCTGAGTGGTGGCGGTCAGTACTTGGTTGACATCATAGGTCAGGCGGGACAGCAAATTTCCGGCGGGGTGATCGTCGAAATAGCGGGTCGGCAACGCGAGCAGCCGGGCAAAAAGCGCGTTGCGGAGATCCATGACCACCCGGTGCGCGATCCACTCCATGCCCAGGGAGCCGATAAAGGCGGCGATGCCGCGAACGATGAAGACGCCGACCAACAACAACGGCATCATCCGGATCAAATACGGATCTTTTTCGACGAAGCTGCCATCCAGCAACGGCTTGATCAGCGCGGCGACCAGCGGCTCGGTGATCGCCGCCACCGCCGTGCCGGCCAGCGCCAGCGCGAAAATGCGGCTGTACGGTTTGACGTAGCGTAACAAGCGCAGGTAAAGGGTTTTATTGCCTTTCATAGCGGACGCTTTACTCCCGAGAGGTCAATGCCCCAAGACAGGGCAAATCCCTGGCTAAATCCTCAAACCAATCATGCTATCATGCGACTCCAATGAAACACTCTCAACTTGCTGCATGAAGCCGCTTATTCCCCGTTTCGAACCAGCCCGTATTTTGATCGTGGGCGATGTGATGCTGGATCGCTACTGGCACGGTCCCACCGCGCGCATTTCACCCGAAGCGCCGGTGCCGGTCGTCAAGGTCGAGGCCGTCGAAGAGCGCCCCGGCGGCGCGGCGAACGTGGCGGCCAACATCGCGACCCTGGGCGGGCAGGTGCGGGTGCTGGGCGTGGCCGGCGCGGATGAGGCGGCTGACAAGCTGGAGGCTAAATTGCGACGGTCGGGAGTGACCGCCGAGCTAATCCGCCTGCCCGGCCAAGCGACCATTACCAAGCTGCGGGTGTTGAGCCGCAACCAGCAGTTGTTGCGGCTGGATTTTGAGGATGGCTTTCCCGGCTTCGAACCGGCGATGCTCCAAAATCGATTCGAAGCCGCCTTGCCGGAAACGGATGTCGTCGTGTTGTCCGATTATCAAAAAGGCGCGCTGCGCGAGGTCGAGCATTACATTCGGACCGCCCGCGCGGCCGGCCGGCCGGTGTTGGTCGATCCCAAGGGTTGCGACTTTGCGCGCTATCGCGGCGCGACCCTGCTGACGCCCAATCTGGCGGAATTCGAAGCGGTGGTCGGCTGCTGTCGTGATGAGGCGGAATTGGTCGGCAAGGGAGAAGCCCTGCGCCGGGATCTGGCCTTGGAGGCGCTGTTGATCACGCGCGGCGAACACGGCATGAGCTTGCTGCAAACGTCCGCCGAGCCGCTCCATTTAGCCGCCCGCGCCCGTGAAGTGTACGATGTGACCGGCGCTGGCGATACCGTCATCGCCACGCTCGCCGCTGGGCTGGCCGCCGGTCTGGAGCTGGCCAGCGCGACGCTGCTAGCCAATTTGGCGGCGGGAATCGTGGTCGGTAAGCTGGGGGCCGCCGGCGTCACTGTCTCCGAACTGCGCCGGGCCGTATACGAGCATGACGAGCCACCGCGCGGGATATTGGATGAGGAACAATTATTGCTTGCGATAGCCGATGCCAAAGCTCATGGCGAAACCATCGTGATGACCAACGGCTGTTTCGATATCCTGCACGCTGGCCATGTCAGCTATCTTGAGCAAGCCAAACGGCTCGGCGGCCGGTTGGTGGTGGCGGTCAACGACGATGCCTCGGTGCGCCGGCTCAAGGGCGCGGACCGGCCCGTCAATTCGCTATGGCAGCGAATGCGGGTGCTGGCCGGCCTGTCGGCGGTCGATTGGGTGGTGGCGTTTGGCGAGGACACACCGGCGCGCTTGATCGGCGCGGTCGCGCCCGACTATCTGGTCAAGGGCGGCGATAACGATCCGGCCCAGATACCCGGCAACCGGTCTGTTTGGGATGCGGGTGGCCAAGTTACCGTCATGGATTATATCGAAGGCTGTTCGACTACTAGCACTATCGCGCGACTCTTGAACCGAACATGAATCTTGCAAATAACATTTTACGGGTGGATATCGCCATCATCGGCGGAGGTATCGCGGGGTTGTGGATGTTGTCCCGCTTGCGCAAGCGTGGTTACAGCGCGTTGTTGATCGAAAGTGAAGCCTTGGGCTCCGGCCAGACCATCTGCTCGCAAGGCATCATTCACGGTGGCGTCAAATATTCGCTGCAAGGACGGGTCACCGAATCCGCCAAGTTGATTTCGGAGATGCCAGCGATCTGGCGGCGCTGCCTGAACGGTGAAGGCGAAATCGATTTGCGGGGTTCCTTGCTGGTCGAACATCAATATCTGCTGGCGACCCGTTCGCCGCGCTCCTGGTTGGCGGGTTTCCTGGCCAGCAAACTGATGCGTGACAAGGTGGAAAAACTGGCGGTAGCCGGCGCCAACGACTATCCGCCGGCGCTGCGGCAGGCGGCCTTCCGGGGTTCGGTGTACCGGCTGGACGAACCGATCATCGATGTCGCGTCGGTGTTGGGGACGTTCGCCGAGCGCCACCGTGAGGCCATCGTGCTGTGTGAAGGGCCGGCGGTACCGTCCGGCGATGGCGCGATCACGTTGCGCTATCCGAAGCAGCCCATGCTGGCGATTCGCCCGTCTTGCACGATCTTTGCCGCGGGCAGCGGTAATTCGGCGGTGCCGTGGGCGCCGTTGCAACAGCGGCCCCTGCATATGGTGTTGGTTCGGGGGCTTGGCTTGCCGGGGCCGATGTACGGCCATTTCGTGGGAACCCGCGATGTGCCGCGCCTCACCGTCACCACCCACTGTGACGCCAACGGCCATCTGTTGTGGTATCTCGGGGGCGAACTGGCCGAGACCGGCGTCAAGCGCGACCGTCAGGAACAGATTCGCGCGGCCCGCCGCGAATTGACAACGCTGTTGCCGTGGGTGGATTGGGCGCACACCCAATTCGCCACCTTTACCGTCAAGCGGGCCGAGGCCCGCCAGGACAACGGCAGCCGGCCGGTCGGACCGAGCGTGATCCGCGATGGGCGGACTCTGGTGGTCTGGCCTACCAAACTGGCGCTGGCGCCGCTGCTGGCCGAGCAAGTCGAACAGATGTTACGGATGCTCGACCTGCGACCCAAACCGGCGGATCTGCGGATTCTGGAAGATTGGCCGCGGCCCGCGGTGGCGACCTATCCGTGGGATAAAGAAGACGTGCAGTGGAGTTGAGGTCGTTGGGCGCGGCTGGTCCGCGCGTCAGTCCGTTGGGGTTGGGAACCGTCAAATTCGGCCGCAATCAGGGCGTCAAGTATCCCCAAGCGTTTGATCTGCCCTCGGATCAGACGCTTTTAAATGTGTTAGGTGCCGCTTGGGATCTCGGAATCAATTTATTGGACACCGCGCCAGCTTACGGTATCAGCGAGGAACGGCTGGGGCGCTTGCTGAAAAGGTGCCGGCGTGAATGGATCATCGTGACCAAAGTCGGCGAGGAATTCACCGCTGGGAGCTCACGCTTTGACTTTTCCGCCGCCGCCACCCGCGCCAGCGTGGAGCGCAGCCTGCGCCGCTTGGGCGTGGAGACGCTGGATGCGGTGCTGATCCATTCCAACGGCGACGACTTGGGTATTCTGGAACACGAAGGAGTGTTGCTTGCTCTGCGCGACCTTCAACAAGCCGGCTTAGTGCGAGCGGTCGGGATGTCCACCAAGACGGTCGCCGGCGGTCTGCGCGCGGTTGAGTGCTGCGATGTGGTCATGCTCACTTATAATCCGCGCGACCGGGACGATTTGCCGGTGATCCGCGCCGCCCGAGCCGCCAATAAGGGCGTGCTGATCAAGAAAGCGTTGCAGAGCGGTCATCTCGATGCAATTGCTACCCCCGATCCGGTGTTGGCGGCGCTGCGGTTGATTTACGCCGAACCGGGCGTCAGCAGCGTGGTGGTTGGCACGCTCGATCCCGAACATTTGCGCGCTGACGCGGCGGCGGCGGAACAGGCGCTGAGCGTTTGAGCCGCGAGGGCGTTCCTTCCGAGCCAATCGTTTTCTCGAAAAGCTCAAAACCCTTTTTGCTCAGTCGTCACTCAACTTTACTCCCGGCGCCCACAGCCGTTCCAGATAGGGCATTCCATCGCCGAGCAGTGGCCGCAGATACGCGCGGAAGGCGTCGGTGACGTGGTTGCCCTCGGCGTTGATGAACTCATCGGGCATGTGCCGGGTTTGCGCGGCGATTTCTCGAACATCGGCCAGTTCGTAGCGCACGGCATAGCCCACAGCGCGCTTGATGACCACCGAGCCGCTCATCTGATTGCGCCTGACGTCAGCCCACCTTCTCCAAAAACTTGCTCTATAAAAATTAACGCAACGGGGCCACGCTGACAGGCCTGGGCGGGCTTGAAGCAATTAGCGCTTGAACGGGTTCCATACCCGCATCCCGTCGATGATCCAGCCGTCCTGAAGATCCTCTGTCACCAGGCGATCCACGTTTTCGGCTAACGCCGTTTCCACGATCAGACTGTCCCAAAGGGATAGCTGGGAATCGATACTCCGCTCAATGCTCCGGGTGACCAGCGCACTGGAAATCACCGCGACCGGATAGGTTTGGAAATGGTGCACGGCTTGCAACGCCTGCGCGGGTGACAGCGGCCGCGCCAGTTTGCGCGTTACGGTCACGTAAAACTCTTGCAGTACTTGCGTGCTCAACCGGATATTCGGTTCACGAAACAACGTCTCGGCGATAGCCTTTTTAGTGGGCGCATCGCCGTCAAACAAGTAGACCAGGACGTTGGTGTCGATAAACAGCACCTCATCGTTCATGCAACGCATCCCGCGTCCAGGTGTTGTCACCGCGCCCCGCTTGGCCTTGTTCGGCCAGCGTCAACAGCGCCTCCAACGCGGCCTGCCGCTGGCGGCGACTTTCGTCCAGTCGGGCATAACGAACGAGGTACTGAGCGAGTACCGCATTGATTGAAGTATTATCTTCCAATGCTCGAATCCGAGCGCGTTTGAGGACTTCCGCATCGACACTGATCGTGAGATTGGTCATAATCATCGTTCCACGATAACACGAGATCAGTGTAGCACGGAAAAAGAGCATCGAGCTATCGTGTGTCCTGCCTTAACAGCAACGAATATTTTTGCACTTTTCCTGTTTGGTCATAACGGCGCTCTAGACCTATGGAGCCGCAGAATGTTTAGTCGCCCAGCCTCACCCCCGGCGCCCACAGCCGTTCCAGATAGGGCATTCCATCGCCGAGCAGTGGCCGCAGATACGCGCGGAAGGCGTCGGTGACGTGGTTGCCCTCGGCGTTGATGTAGTCGTCGGGCATGTGCCGGGTTTGCGCCGCGATTTCCCGAACGTCCGCCAGTTCGTAGCGCGCCGCATAATCCCCGACCCGCTTGATCACCACCGAACCGCTGAGGCCCTGCCCGCAGGCGTAATGCGCCGCTTTCTCGCCCACCTCGCGCGCCTCGCGGGCGTCCACGTCGGAGACCACGCCGGGAAAGGAGCGCTGAAGATAGCCGAAGGTGTCGGAACGCACCCGCTTGATGCCGAGGCTGCCTTGCACGGTCGCCGCCAGTTCGTCGGCCAGCGCACCGCCGGAAAGCTGCACATTGCCGTGGGCGTCCACGTCCGGTTCGCGTCCGGCCTTGCGCATCAGATCGGCGGCCAGCGGAATTTGCTTGCCTTTGCCGTCGCGGTTGGCCCAGACCCCTTCGGAAAGGGCGATGATGCAGCGGCCGTGCTGTTGGTACACGCGGTCGATATCGGTCAGAAAGCGGTCAATCGAGAATTGCCGTTCCGGCAGGTAGATCAAATGCGGGCCGTCGTCATCGTGCTGGCGGGCGAGGGCGGACGCGGCGGTCAGCCAGCCCGCATGACGGCCCATGATTACGGCGATGTAGACGCCTTGCAAGGCCATGTTGTCGCTGTTGGCTCCGCGAAAGGCGCTGGTGACGAAGCGGGCGGCGGACGGATAACCGGGGCAGTGGTCGTTAAGCGGCAGATCGTTGTCCACCGTTTTCGGAATGTGGATGGCCCGTAGCTCGTAGCCTTCCTTGGCGGCGTATTCGCCGACGATGCGCACGGTGTCCGAAGAATCGTTGCCGCCGATGTAGAAGAAATAGCGCACATCGTGTTTCTTAAAGACGTTGAGAATGTTTTGGCAATATTCGGCATCGGGCTTATCGCGGGTCGAACCGAGCGCCGAGGAAGGCGTTTGCGCGACCCGCTCCAGGTTGTGGGTGGTGGCCTCGGACAGATCGACGAAGGCTTGATGAACGATGCCGCGCACCCCATGCCGCGCGCCCCAGACGCGGGTGACTTCCGGGAACTTACGTGCTTCCAGCACCGCCCCGATCAGACTTTGATTGATGACCACCGTCGGCCCGCCGCCCTGGGCGATCACGACCTTGCCTTGCAAACGACTCATAAACAGGTTCTCCAAATGGCGGTAGGACGCTGATCCAACCCGCATCAGCGCCCTGCGGATTCGAGGTTAAAGCGTAGCGTTTTTTTGAGCGATCTGATTCCGTGCGGCGGCGGCGATTTTTTCGGGCGTGAAGCCGAATTTGTTCTGCAAGGCTTTTAGCGGAGCCGACGCGCCGAAGGTATGCATCCCGATGGTCAGGCCACGCAGGCCGACATAGCGCCGCCAACCCAGCGTTGAAGCCTGCTCGACCGAAATCCGGGGGATCACGTCCGGCGGCAGCACACTCTCCTGATAGACTCGCTCCTGGCGGTCAAACAACTCCCAGGACGGCATACTGACCACCCGCGCCTTCACCCCTTCCGTCTTGAGCTGCTCGTAGGCGGCGATGCACAGCGACACTTCGCTGCCGGTGGCGACCAGAATCACCTCAGGTTTACCACCGTCCGCATCGGCCAGCACGTACCCACCTTTAGCGAGGCCAGCGGCAGGCGCATAGCGGCGGCGATCCAGCGTCGGCAGGTTCTGCCGGGTCAGAATCAGCGCGACGGGCTGATGCCGGAACTGCATGATTACCCGCCAGGCTTCCACCACTTCGTTGGCGTCGGCCGGACGCAACACCACCAGACCCGGAATCGCCCGCAGCGAGGCCAATTGCTCCACCGGCTGATGGGTCGGGCCGTCCTCGCCGACGCCGATGGAATCGTGGGTGAAAATGTGAATCACCGGAATTTCCATCAGCGCGCTCAACCGGATCGCCGGACGGGCGTAGTCGCTGAAAATCAAAAAACCGGAGCCGTAGGGCCGCACCTTGCACAGTGACATCCCGTTCAGAATCGCGCCCATCGCGTGTTCGCGTACCCCGAAATGGACATTGCGACCGCCGTAATTCTCCGCCGTGAAATCGCCCGCGCCGTCGAAGGTCAGGCGGGTGTTGGTGGACGGCGCGAGATCGGCCGAGCCGCCAATCAGCCACGGCACGTTGCGGGCGAGGATGTTGAGCGCCTGCCCCGAGGCGATGCGGCCCGCCATGCCGCTATCGCTGGCGGGAAATTCCGGCAACGCCTTATCCCAACCGGCGGGCAGTTCGCGGTTCTGCATCCGTCGCAGATCGTCGGCCAGATCGGGATATTGCTGCTGATACTCGTCGAGTTTGACGAACCAGGCATCCCGCAGGCTGCGGCTGCGACGGCCCATGTTCTGCTGAAAATGGCTCAAAACTTCACCGGGCACCAGAAATTTCGCGTCTTCCGGCCAGCCGTAATGGCGCTTGGTCAGGCGGATTTCGTCCTCGCCCAGCGGGCTGCCGTGAGCTTCGTGGGTGTCCTGTTTATTCGGCGCACCATAGGCGATGTGGCTATCGACGATGATCAGCGTGGGCCGGTCGCGGGTGTTCTTGAAGGTGCGAAAGGCCCGCTCCAGCATTTCCAAATCGTTGGCGTCGCCGACCCGCAGCACGTTCCAGTTGTAACCGATAAAGCGGGTCGCCACGTCCTCGCTGAACGCCCAATCGGTGTGGCCTTCGATGGTGATTTTGTTGTTGTCATACAGCCAGCAGAGATTCGACAATTTAAGATGCCCGGCTAATGAGGCCGCTTCGCCGGTGATGCCTTCCATCATGCAGCCATCGCCCGCCAGCGCGTAGACATCGTAATCGAAGAGTTCAAAACCGGGCCGATTGTAGCGGGCGGCCAGCCAACGCCCCGCCATCGCCATGCCGACGCTGGTAGCGACGCCCTGGCCGAGCGGGCCGGTGGTGGTTTCGATACCGGAAGTCCAGCGGTATTCCGGGTGACCCGCGCATTTGCTGTCAAGCTGGCGGAAATGCTGGATGTCGTCCAGCGAGACGGTCGGTTCACCCATCCGCTCGTAGGCGGAATTGACGGTTTTGGTGCCGGTCAGATGCAGCAGCGCATACAGCAGCATCGAGGCGTGGCCGATGGACAGCACAAACCGGTCGCGGTTGGGCCAGATCGGGTCTTCGGGATCGAAGCGCAGAAAGCGCTGCCACAGGCAATAGGTGACGGGGGCCATCGCCATCGCCGTGCCGGGATGGCCGGAATTGGCGGCCTGCACCGCATCCATCGCCAGAGTGCGGATGGTATTGATCGCTAGTTGATCGAGATTGACGGGTGCGTTCATGGTGTTCAGCCTGCGGCGTGCAGCGGTTGAGTCAGCGCGTACAGTTGCCGGTAGCGTGCGAGTTTGGCCTGATGGTAGGCGGCGCGATCCGGGCGAGGCGGGTGGTCTTCCTGTTGGGGCGGCTGGGTGCAGACCTGACGGATAGCAGTTTCCACCTCGCCGCCGAGTGCGCCAATCAGCGCCAGCCGCGCCGCGCCCAAGGCTGGGCCGACCTCGCCACCGGTGCGATAAACCAGCGGCAGATTCAAGGCATCGGCCAGCAGTTGCCGCCAGAAACGCGAACGTGCGCCACCGCCGATCAGGGTCAATTCACGCGGCGCACTGCCCGCCGCCCGCAAGGCGTCCAAGCCGTCGGCACAGGAATAGGCCACACCTTCCAGCACGGCTAACGTCAGGTCGTTAAGGTCAGTGGCGTTGCTCAGGCCGTGAAACTGGCCGACCGCGCGTGGGTCGTTGTGCGGGGTGCGCTCGCCGGACAGATACGGCAAAAACAATACCGGTGTTTCGGTCTTGCCGCTGGCGTCCAGCCGCGCCAGCAGTTCGCTGACCTCGCGCTCGACCGTGCGGGCCAGCCAAGCCAGCGAATTGGCCGCCGACAGGCTGACCGACATCTGATGCCAGCGGTCAGGCAAGCAATGACAGAAAGCGTGCACCGTTCGTTCGGGACAGGCGTGATGCGTGGCGCTGACCACGAACAACACGCCAGAGGTGCCGAGCGACAAAAAGCCCTGACCGGGATCGATGACGCCGACCCCGACCGCACCACCGGCGTTGTCGCCCGCCCCGGCTATTACGGGGACGCGAGGTAAACCTAAAGCCGTTGCCGTTACTGCGGTCAGTTCGCCGACAATCTGGCAGCCTTCAAACAGCGCGGGCATGTGGGAACGATTCAGACTGGTGATGGCGAGCAGTGAGTCATCCCAATCCCGTTTGGCGGGATCAAGCCACAAGGTGCCCGCCGCGTCGGACATTTCCGAGGCGAACTGGCCGGTCAGCCGGAATTGCAGATAATCCTTGGGCAGCAGCACCTTGGCGATGCGGGCGAAAATGTCTGGCTCGCGCTTTTTCACCCACAGCAACTTAGGCGCGGTGAAACCCGGCATCGCCATGTTGCCGCAGCGTTCGCGGAAATCCGGCAGCGCGGCTTCCAGTTCGGCGCATTCGGCGTGGCTGCGGCCATCGTTCCACAAAATGCAGGGCCGCAATACAGCGTGGTTGGCGTCCAGTAGCGTTGCGCCGTGCATCTGGCCGGATAATCCGATTGCTTTAACCTGATCCAGCGCCGCGCCCTGGGCCTTGAGCGCCGCCAGCGTCGCGCGGCAGCTTTGCCACCAGTCGTCGGGGTTTTGCTCCGACCACAACGGCTGCGGGTTGGACACCGGATGGTCGGCGGTGGCCTGCTGGCGCACCGTGCCGTCGGCGTCCAGCAACACGGCCTTGACCCCGGAGGTGCCAATATCGAATCCGAGATACATGGTTTGATCCTCGCGCTGGCCGTTTCAGCCCTTCAGATGGTTTTGCACCGTGGCGCGCGTGCCATTGGTGTAGAGGCTCGCCAACGCCTGACGCACCGCGTTAACGAACGGTTCGGCCTGCGGCAGATCGGAGCCGAAGATTTGATGCAGACCGAGGAAAGGCGTCGGGTCGGTATCGCCCCTTTGCACCTGGCGTTGCAGTTCGTCCCGCAGCGGATCGGTCGGGGTGATGGGCTTGCCCGCGTCATCCGTACCGCCAAGGTAGCGAATCCAACCGGCGATCAGCAGACCAAAGATGGCCATCGGCTTGCCCTGTTTCAGTTGCTCGCGGGCGATGGGCAGCACGAACTTGGGAATGCCGGACGAGGCGTAGAAGGCAATCCGCGACAATTGATCCTTGACCGAAGGATTGGCGAAGCGGGAAATCAGCGTCTGTTGATACTCCACCAGATTGACGCCCGGCGGCTCGTGAATCAGGGGTCGCACCGTGTCCATGTAGCGGTTGAGCAGCGCCCGGATGTCGGGGTCGCGCATCGCCTCATCGGCGGTGACATAGCCCAGCAGCACGCCGTAATGGCACAGCATCTGATGACCAGCGTTGAGCAGATGGATTTTCATCAGTTCGTAGGGGTGTACGTCTGGAGTCATCTGTACCCCGACCGCCGCTAAGTCTGGGCGGCCGTTGCAGAATTTATCCTCGACCACCCATTGTCGGAACGGTTCGGCCACCACCGGCCAGGCGTCGGTGATCCCGCCCAGCAGCGCCTTGACCTGTTCTCGGTGCAGGTCGGTGGTGACCGGCGTAATCCGATCCACCATGCAGTTGGGGAAAGTCACGTTGGTTTCGATCCAGCGGCCCAGTTCGGCATCGCGCAGGCGGGAAAAGGCGGTCAGCATCCGCCCGGCCAGTTCGCCGTTGCTTTGCAGGTTGTCGCAAGACAGCACGGTAAACGGCGCGGCTCCAGCTTTGCGGCGACGGTTCAGGGCTTCGGCCAGATAGCCGTACAGCGACACCGGCGCGTCACCGGGTTTGGCCAGATCGTGGCGCAGGTTAGGGTGATTTTGATCGAGTTCGCCGGTGCCGTGATCGAGGTAATAACCGCCTTCGGTGACGGTGATCGAGACGATGCGGGTTTCCGGGTCGGCCAGCCGCTGGATGACCGCATCCGGTTCGCTGGGCGCGTGCAGATAGCCGCGCTGGGTTCCAATCACTCGCGCCGTCTCGACGCCTTCGTCGCGTTCGACCAGCGTGTAGAGCAAATCCTGCGGGCGCAGCGCCTCGGCCATCGCCTGGTCCTGCGGTAGTAGCCCGACCCCGCAGATGCCCCACGGTCCCGGCCCTTGGGCGTTAAACAGGTCGTCGAGATACAGGGCCTGATGGGCGCGGTGGAAGTTGCCGAGTCCGATATGGGCGATGGCTTGGCCGATTTTAGAACGGTCGTAGCGGGGAACGGAGACCGTGGAAGGCAGTTGGCCGAGCAGCGCCGGATTCAGGCGGCGGTTTTGGGTATCGCTCATCAGCGGAACTCCTTTGGATAAAGGATGTTAAATGTTGGGTTGCTTTCTCGCAGCTTCCAGCCCTCACCCCTCACCCCCGGCCCCTCCTCTCCCCCAAGGGGCGAGGGGAGTAGCAGCTCCCCCCACTTAAGGAAGGAGGAGGAGTAGCCCCTCCCCCATTTGGGGGGAGGGGTGGGGGAGAGGGTGCGTTGTTTATTTACTGCACCGATGGAACAGGCCAGCCGTTCACCAATTCCGCCAGTCCTTGCATTTGGTCGATGATGACCGCCGCGCCAGCCTCGCGCAGTCGTTGCTCCTGATCTGCTGGCGTGTGGCTGGCTCCGGTAAAGCCGATGACCGTCATGCCCGCCGCCCGCGCTGCCCGAACGCCCGATACGCTGTCCTCGATGACCAGGCAGCGGTCAGGGGCGACATTTAAACGTTCGGCGGCGTAGCGATATAAATCAGGGGCGGGTTTGGGGCGCGCCACCATGTCGGCGGAAAACAGCCGGTCGCCGAAATAATCGGTTAATCCCGCCCGCGCCACCGAGCGGCGCACGCTGGCCAGATCGCTGTTGGACGCCACCGCTTTCAAGGTCGGAATTTGCTCGACGGCGTTTCGCGCGCCCGGAATCGGCTCGACTTCTTCATCCAACGCCCGGTTGATGGCGGTGATGATGGCCGGAACCGCGCCCGGCGGCAGCGTCCGGCCGGTGCGCTGTTCCACCATCGCCAGAATGTCGGCGGTGCTGATGCCCGCGGTGTTGTGAAGCAACGGCGCGGCGTCGATGCCGGGCAGCAGCCGGGCCAGTTCCCGCTCCACCACATGCAGGGCGAGGATTTCACTGTCCACCAGTACGCCATCGCAGTCGAAAATTACTAAGTCCACTGAGCTTGTTCCTTAAGAACTGATGGCTGATGAGAAAGGGCATTAAAAGCTTACTAAAAGCTTACAAGTCAAAATTCGTCGGCAAAATCACCACATCGCGGATGGTCATACCGCGTGGCCGGGTCAGCATAAACATCACTACATTGGCGATTTCGCTCGCTTCAATCAGGCTGCCGGATTCTCTGGCTTCCTTCAGTTTCTCTTCCGGCCAGTCGGACAGCAGCGAGGTGATGACCGGGCCAGGTGAGATAGAGCCGACGCGGATGCCATGCTTGAAGACCTGGCGGCGCACGATTTGGACGAAGGCGTTAATGGCCCATTTAGATGAGGCGTAGACCGGTTCCCACGGCGTCGGGTAATGCGCCGCTAGCGAACTGGTGACGATGATGTCGCCGGTGCGCCGTTCGATCATGTGCGGCAACACATCGTGGACGTTTTTCATCACCACATTGACGTTCAGATTCAGCATCCGGTCGATGGCGTCGGTGTCGGCATCAATCAGATCGCCGCCGACATAGATACCGGCGTTGGCGTGCAAAATGTCGAGTTGACCCGCTTTCTCTAGCACCTGCGGCAGTAGCGTCGCGCAGCTTTTGGGATCGAGCAGATCCAGAACCAATGGAATCGCCGCGCCGCCGAGTTTGGTACACGCTTTTGTTAAGGCGGCTTCGTCGCGGTCGATCAACACCACCCGCGCACCCGCCGCCGCCATCGCTTCGGCGCTGGCTAGCCCGATGCCCGACGCCGATCCGGTGATCGCCGCGACTTTACCTTCCAGCTCTTTTGCCATTGCAACTGGCTCCTTTCACTTTAAG
The DNA here is from genome assembly GCA_016713505.1 of Candidatus Competibacteraceae bacterium. Lineage (NCBI taxonomy): Bacteria > Pseudomonadati > Pseudomonadota > Gammaproteobacteria > Candidatus Competibacteraceae > Candidatus Competibacteraceae bacterium. The sequence goes on from JADJPA010000001.1 coordinate 3,085,190, forward strand.
CCCTCACCCCCGACACCTCTCCCCCAAGGAGAGAGGGGAGTAAAAGCCCCTCCCCCATTTGGGGGAAAGGGTTGGGGAGAGGGCTGATGGCTCTAATGCGCCCCCGGTTTGCCCCTGCCGACATCGGCCAGCGGATGGCGGGCAGATTGGACAAGCGCCAGCCCGTCGGTGGCGAACAAGTGACAGGTTGCGCTGCGCACGCCCAGCTGAATCTGATCGTTGACGCTGATGTGGCTATTGCCGTCCACTTCCGCCGTGATCATCACGCCGCTATCCAGCTTGACGTAGGCGTAGGTCGCGCCGCCGAGGCGTTCCACCACCAGCGCCTTGCCGCTCAACTTGCCGTCGCCGCCGCCTTCCTGAATGTGTTCCGGCCGAACGCCCAAGGTCAGCTTATCGCCCGCCTTGGTCGCGCCCGGCCGCACCGGCACGGTCAGGCTGTCGCCGCCCGGCAGTTCGACGGTCACGCCTTCCGGGGCAACGGCTTTTACGGTGACATCCAGGAAATTCATGGTCGGAGAACCGATGAACCCGGCGACGAAGCGGTTGCGCGGATGGTGGTACAACTCCAGCGGCGAGCCGACCTGTTCCACCACGCCGCCCTGCAACACCACGATCTTGTCGGCCATGGTCATGGCCTCGACCTGATCGTGAGTCACGTAGATCATGGTGGCGTTGAAATCGCTGTGCATCCTTGCGATTTCGATGCGCATCTGCACCCGCAGCGCCGCGTCCAAATTCGACAGCGGCTCGTCGAACAGGAACACTTTGGGGTTGCGGACGATGGCGCGGCCGATGGCCACCCGCTGCCGCTGGCCGCCCGATAAGGCTTTCGGCTTGCGATCCATCAGCGGGTCGAGCTTGAGAATGCGGGCCGCCTCGTTGACCTTGCGGTCGATTTCATCCTTGGGAACCTTGGCCAGCTTGAGGCTAAAGCCCATGTTGTCGCGCACCGTCATGTGCGGATAGAGCGCGTAGGTTTGAAACACCATCGCGATGCCACGGTCGGCGGGCGACAGGTCGTTGACCCGTTGGCCGTCGATGCTCAGTTCGCCGTCGGAGATGCTTTCCAGCCCGGCGATCATCCGCAGCAGGGTCGATTTGCCGCAGCCGGACGGCCCGACGAAGACCACGAATTCCTTATCGTTGATATCGATATCGACACCTTTGATGATGTCGACCGGCCCAAAGGATTTCTTGATATTGCGTAAGACGACTTCAGCCATGATCGTGATCCCGGAATGAGGTTACTTGACAGCGCCAAAGGTCAGGCCCGACACCAGTTGCCGCTGGCTCATCCAGCCCACCACCAGAATCGGGGCGATGGCCATCAGCGAGGCGGCCGACAATTTGGCCCAGAACAGACCCTGGGGACTGGAGAACGAGGCGATGAAGGCGGTCAGTGGCGCGCCCTGGGAACTGGTCAGGTTGAGGCTCCAGAACGCCTCGTTCCAGGACAGGATCACCGACAGCAGTCCGGTGCTGGCGATGCCCGGCACCGCCAGCGGCAGCAGCAACAGGAACAGCTCCTGTATCGGATTGGCCCCATCGACCCGCCCGGCTTCCAAAATCTCGCCCGGCACGTCCTTGAAGTAGGTGTACAGCATCCACACCACAATCGGCAGATTGATCAGGGTGTAGATGATGAGAAGACCGGTGACGGTATCCAGCAGACCCAAGGTCTTGAACAACAAATAAATTGGAATCAGCACACCGACCGGCGGCATCATCTTGGTGGACAGCATCCACAACAACGTCGAGGGCGTGCGCTTGGTCGGAAAGAAGGCCATCGCATAAGCGGCCGGGATGGCGAACGCCAGCGCCAGCAGCGTCGAACCGAACGACACCGCGATGGAGTTCCAGACGAAACGCGCGTAGTTGCTGCGCGCGAAGACATCGGTGTAATTCTCCAGCGTCGGCACGAAGAACAGCGAGGGCGGGGTGCTGATCGCCTCGGTTTCGGTTTTGAACGAGGTGAGCGCCATCCAGAAGATCGGGAAGAACACCAGAATGGCGATGACCCAGGCCAGAATCGGAATCCAGCGCGGCGGTTTTTGCAGGGTGGACGGCATGGACATGGCGTGCTCCTTAGCCTTGCTGCAAGTTGCGGGACACGGTGCGCACCAGGAAGAACGCCACGATGTTGGCCAGAATGACGGCGATAATGCCGCCCGCCGAGGCGTAGCCCACATCGAATTGCAACAGGCCGACCGAGTAAATCAGCCAGGCCAGATTGGTGGTCGCGGTGCCCGGCCCGCCGGAGGTGGTGACGTAGATTTCGGCGAAGATCGTCAGCAGGAAGATGGTTTCGATCATGATGACGACCGAAATCGCCCGGCTCAGATGCGGCAGGGTGATATAGAAAAACATCGCAAACGGCCCGGCCCCGTCGATGCGCGCCGCTTCCTTCTGCTCGGAATCCAGCGACTGAATCGCCGTCAGCAGGATCAGAAAGGCGAACGGCACCCACTGCCAGGCGACGATCACGATCACCGAGAACATCGGGTAATCGCTGAACCAGTCGGTGGGGGTTAAGCCGATCATGCTTTGCAGCGAGGCGATCAGCCCATAGACCGGGTGCATCATCATGTTTTTCCACACCAGCGCGCTGACGGTGGGCATGACGAAGAACGGCGCGATCACCAGCAATCGGGCCACGTTGCGGCCCGGAAATTCCTGGTTGTAGAGCACCGCGAACAAAGTGCCCAAGACCACGGTGATGACGAGCACCGACCCCACCAGCACCAGGGTATTCCACAGCGCGGTCCACAGGGCTGGGTCGTCAAACAGGAATTTATAATTTTCGAGGCCGGCGAAACCGGTCAGGGTCGGATTGAGCAGGTTGTAGCGGATGACCGAGAAATACAGCGTCATCGCCAGCGGGACGATCATCCACAGAAACAAGACGCCGACCGACGGCCATAGGAACGGTCGGGTATCGATTTGTCGGGTGGTTTTCGCCGCCACGGCGGCGGGCGGAGCGGATGCCAGGGCCGTCATAAAAAACCCTCGTGCGGAAGATTTCGGGATCGCCTGCCGCCGGTCGGTGGCAGGAACAAGCCGTTACGTGATTCCCTCTCACCCGATCCCTCTCCCTCAAGGGGAGAGGGGAGCAGGGTTGCCAGCGTCTATTTCTTGCCGTAGCCCGCTTGGGTCATGGTGCGGGCGGTGGCGGCCTGGGCGCTCTTCAGCGCCTGGTCGATCGGCATCTTGCCGGTCAGCACGGCGGCGATGGTCTGGCCGACCTGGGTGCCGATGGCCTGGAACTCGGGGATGCCGACGTATTGAATGCCGACATACGGCCGGGGGTTAAGCGTCTGATCGGTGGGATCGGCGCTGGTGATCGCGGCCAATACTGGTTTGGCGAAGGGTGCGGCTTCCAGATACTTGGCATTCTCATAGGTCGAGGTGCGGGTGCCGGGCGGCACGCTGGCCCAACCTTCCTTCTCGCCGACCAATTGGACGTAGGGCTTGGAGGTGGCCCACAGCACAAACTTCTTGGCGGCGTCCTTGGCGTCGGAGGATTGCGGGATGGCGAGCGTCCAGGCCCACAGCCAATGCGCGCCCTTCGGGGTCTTGGCGATGGGCGCTTGGGCGAAGCCGACTTTATCCGACACTTTGGACTGCTTCGGGTTATAAAGCAGGCCCGCCGCCACGGTGGCGTCGATCCACATTGCGCATTTGCCGTTGGCGAACAGCGTCAGATTCTCGTTGAAGCCGTTGGCGGCCGCGCCGGGCGGGCCGTATTTGTTCAGCATCTCGACGTAATCGCCGATGGCGGCTTTCCATTCCGGGGTGTCGATGGTCGGCTGCCAGTTCATGTCGAACCACTGGCCGCCGTAGGTGTTGATCATGGTGGACAGGAACGCGAAATTCTCGCCCCAGCCCGGCTTGCCGCGCAGGCAGATGCCGTAGACTTCAGCCTTTTTATCGGTCAGCTTCTCGGCCCACTGCTTGACGTTATCCCAGGCCGGCTGTTCGGGCATGGCGATGCCGGCCTTCTCGAACAGGTCTTTGCGGTAGAACAGCATCGAGCTTTCGGCGTAGAAGGGGGCGGCATACAGCTTGCCCTCGTAGGAAAGGCCGTCGCGCACCGACTTCAAAATATCGTCCACCGCATAATCGGCGGGCAAATTCTCCAGCGGCATCAGCCAGCCCTGCTTGGCCCAAATGGGAACCTCATAGGTGCCGATGGTCGCCACGTCAAACTGACCGCTCTTGGTGGCGATGTCGGTGGTCAGCCGCTGGCGCAGAACGTTTTCTTCCAAAACCACCCAATCGAGCTTGATGTCCGGGTTTTGCTCCTCGAACTGTTTCGACAGCTTCTGCATGATCACCATGTCGCCGTTGTTGACGGTGCCGATGGTGACGGTAGTGGCCGCCTGCACGGCGGCGGCGAATGATAAAGCGGCAATCACAATCGCGGATTTGCGTAGTTTCATCGGGTTGTCCTCTCCACTCCAAAGGTGTTGTCGGCGTTAATCTAGGAGCCTTATTGGAAATATGGCGCATTCCTTCAGCATCACCAGTACTTGATTCACCAATATCTATACTTTTCTGATGATGGTGCTAGAGGAGGGGAGCGTCATGACGCAACATCAACCGAATCAGGGAATGCCGGAGCTGGAAATCAGCGACAAACAGCCCGGAGCCGTCCGTTACCTCGAACACGGCTGCCCGCACTGGCGGATTCGCTGGCACTACCATGACGAGTACGAACTGCACCTGATCGTCGCCAGCAGCGGCAAGATGTTCATCGGCGATTACATCGGCAGCTTTCGACCCGGCTGCCTAGTGCTGACCGGCCCGCGCCTGCCGCACAATTGGGTGACGAGCGCGCCTGATGGCACGCATTACGAGTTGCGCGATCGGGTCGTGCATTTCGATCACGAGGCTATTGCCGGCGCGGTCACGTTATTTCCGGAGCTGGCCATGCTGCTGCCGCTGCTGGATCAGGCCAGGCACGGCATTGAGTTTTTGCGCCATGGGGAGACTGCCGAAAAGCAGATGTTGCGGATTAAGGAAACGGATGGTGCGGCGCGGGTGGGTTATTTTTATGAGTTGCTTGACATGCTGGCCCGCAGCCCGCAGCAACGCTCGCTGTCAACGACGCATATCGACCTGCCCGCCAACAGCGAATTGCAGAAAAAAGTCGATAGCGTGATTCGCTTTGTGATGGGTCACTATCAGCATAAGATCCTGCTGGGACAGGTGGCGGCGCTGGTCGGGATGAGCGAGGGCCATTTCTCGCGTTTCTTTCACAGAGCCACGGGCAATTGCTTCAACGATTTTGTCAATCGCGTCCGGGTCGCCAGAGCCTGTGATTTATTATCTCGAACCGATATGGCTATAACGCTGATCAGTTGTGAAATCGGCTTCAACAATATCGCCAACTTCAACCGGCGTTTTGCGCAACACAAACGGATGACGCCCAGCAAGTACCGCCAGCAGGCGCGCGAGCGCTATAGCCCTGTGAGCGTTCCACCGCCTCTTTAGTGGGCGGCCGAGTTAGACCGCCAGCGCCCGCCGCAGCCGTTCCAGCCCTTCGGCCAGAACCGGAATGGCGTTGGTGTAGGCGAAACGAACGTGTCGTTCCGGCAGATGATTGCCGAAATCGAGACCCGGCGTGATCGCCACTCCGGTTTGTTCCAGCAGGCGCAAGGCGAAACCGTAGCTGTCGTCGGTGAAGCGGCCGCAATCGGCGTAGAGATAAAACGCGCCGTCCGGGGTGACGGGAATTCGGAAGCCCAATTCGCGCAACGCCGGCAACAAAAAGTCCCGCCGCGCTTGGAATTGCGCGCGGCGCTCCTCGAATATCGCCTGGGCGTCCGGCGTGAAGGCGGCCAGCGCGGCGTGTTGCGCCGGGGTGGAGGCGGCCAGGAACAAATTTTGCGCCAGCTTCTCGGCGTCGTTGACGCAATCGTCCGGAGCGACCAGCCAGCCGAGCCGCCAGCCGGTCATGCCGTAGTATTTGGAAAAGCTGTTGATGACCAGCACCCGTTCCGAATACGCCAGTGCCGTTTGCGGCGCGGCCCCGTAGCTCAAGCCGTGGTAAATCTCATCCACGATCACCCGGCCGCCGCGCTTCTCAGTCATCGCGACAATGGCCGCCAACTCATCGGGTGCGACCACCGTGCCAGTGGGATTGGCCGGCGAGGCCAGCAGCACCGCCGCCGTCCGGTGGTCCCAATAACGCTCCACCGATTGAGCGGTCAATTGATAGCCGCTGTCCGATCCCACGGGAACGCCGACCGGCTCGCCTTCCACCAAGCGCACGAAATGGCGGTTGCAGGGATAGCCGGGGTCGGCCAGCAGCACCCGGTCGTCCGGATTGACCAACAGCGCCGTCGCCAGTTGCAAGGCCCCCGAAGCGCCGGGCGTGATCAGAATCCGTCGGGCCGGCACCTCGACCCCGTAACGCAGGCGGTAATGGTCGCTGATGGCGCGGCGCAATTCCGGCAAGCCGGCGGCGGCGGTGTAGCGGGTGCGGCCCTCCGCCAGCGCCCGCTGGCCGGCGGCGACGATCGGGGCGGCGGTCGGAAAATCCGGCTCGCCGATTTCCATGTGGATGACGGAGCGGCCCTCCGCTTCTAGCTCCTTGGCGCGGGCCAGCAGCGCCATGACGTGAAACGGCGCGATGTCCGCCATCCGGCGGGCCAGCGCGCGGAATCGCCCGGTCACAGCATCCGACCCCGGTTGGTGTCTTCCTCGCGGATGGTCAGATCGATGGAACTGGCGCCGGCACCGGGGCTCGCGCCGACACCGGACCCTTCGGACAAACGGATTTGCAAGCCGACGTTGTTCTTGGAGTCGGCGTTCTTGATGGCTTCTTCCCGAGAAATCTTGCCGTCTTTATACAATTTGAACAGTGATTGATCGAAGGTCATCATGCCCGATTCGGTCGATTGCTCCATGGCGTCCTTGACGTAATCGATCTTGCCCTTCTGGATCAAATCCGCGATGTAGGGGCTGTTGAGCAACACCTCCACCGCCGGCACCAACCCCCCGTTGATGGCGCGGATCAAGCGCTGCGAGACGATGGCGCGCAAGTTCAACGACAGATCCATCAGCAACTGCGGCCGGGCGTCCTCGGGGAAAAAGTTGACGATGCGCTCTAGCGCGCCGTTGGCGTTGTTGGCGTGCAGGGTGGACAGCACCAGATGGCCGGTTTCGGAGAAGGTCAGCACGTATTTCATCACGTCGCGCTCGCGGACCTCGCCGACCAGGATCACGTCGGGCGCTTCGCGCATGGCGCTGCGCAGGGCGTTTTCGTAGCTGTGGGTGTCGATGCCGATCTCGCGCTGGCCGACCACCGATTTCTTGTGTTGGTGGGTGAATTCGATGGGGTCTTCCACGGTGAGGATATGGCCCGGCGCGCTGGCGTTGCGGTGGTCGATCATCGACGCCAGGGTGGTGGACTTGCCGGAGCCGGTGGCGCCGACCAACAGGATCAGGCCGCGTTTTTCCATCACCAACTGCCGCAACAGCGCCGGCAGGCCCAGTTCCTCGACCTGTGGGATATCGCCTTTGATGTAGCGGATCACCATGGACACCTCGCCGCGCTGCTTGAACACGTTGGCGCGGAAGCGGCCGACGCCGTGCAGCGGAATGGCGAAATTCAATTCCCAGTCGTGTTCGAATTGCTTGATCTGGTCGTCCTTCATGACCGAATAACCGATCTCGCGCACTTGGCCCGGTCCCAGCACTTTGTTGCCGATCGGGCGCACCACGCCGCCGATTTTGATGTTCACCGGCGCTCCGACGTGGAAGAACAGGTCGGATGCGTTCTTGTCGACCATCAGTTTGAGATACGGAGTGATGTCCATGCGAGGCCCTCCCTCAGGCCAGCCGGTTCGGTCCGTCCAACGCCGCGACCCGGTACGCTTCGGCCATGGTCGGATAGTTGAACGTGGTATTGACGAAATAGTGAAGGGTGTTGGCCGCCCCTTGCTGGGCCATGATCGCCTGACCGATGTAGGCGATCTCCGCGGCCTGGCCGCCGCGACAGCGAGCGCCGGATTCACTGTTGCGGCGACGAATTTTTAAACTGTCGGGGTGGGTTACCGCGCCCGATCGGCCTTCCTTGGTGGCCTTCATGGTGGCTCCTCCGCCCCTAGGGCTGGTACCGATCACGATGACATCGTATTTCCGATCGTTCATTATGGGGCTCGTCGGGGTCGTGGCAGAGTAAACCAATCAGTATCCTACAAGGCCTGTCATTTTGGGTGAATAGTATATTTGATTTTACATCAAGCAAAAATAGCTGGGAAGTGGATAACAGGACATGCTGGCCAATTTTCGTCGCTAGCTGCATTTTAGGGGTGACGGTGCTACAACGTGGTTCAGGTGTTGTGGTTGAGAGCTAATACGTTTGGTGGGCGAATGACCGTGAATGGTTCGGGGTTGCGTTTCAAGCCATGGCTGGGACGGTCGTCGGCATGACGCCGCCCTCAGCGCTCGGGCCGGAACACGTTTGGACGCTGCTGCTGGCGTTGCGCCGCCACGTTCGGAAATCATCCAAGATCCTGGTCCGCTTGGGAGTTGGGCTCGATGCGGACGGTCAGCCGACGATACTGTCCGCCACCGATCCCGCCGCCCTGGTCGGCATCGCCAGCGCTGGCGGATGGCTGGCCCGGACTCCATTGGACCCGCTCGGCGCGGAATTGTTCGATTTGTATTTAGCGGTGGCGCTGGCCTGCCGGGCGCGGCCGCTGACGGTGGCGCATCTGGGGCAAAGCCTGGATGGGCGCATCGCCACGCTGGAGGGTGCTTCCCGCTACGTGAACGGCTCGGAAAATCTGCTGCACCTGCACCGAATGCGAGCGCTGTGCGATGCCGTCGTGGTGGGCGCCAACACCGTGGAATGTGATAACCCCAGACTCACCACCCGGCAGGCGGCGGGTCCCAATCCGGCGCGGGTGATTCTCGATCCAAGTCGCCGGTTGGCTGCCGGTCATGAGGTGTTTCAAGACCGGGCGGCGCCGACTTGGCTGGTTTGCGACGAGGCGTTGACCGAAGGCGCGGGGCCGGGTCAGGCCCGAATCATCGGTGTGCCCCGGCGCGGTCGGTCTCTCGATTTGCGCGCGGTTTTGGACCAATTACACACGCGCGGTTTCTTCAGTGTTTTCGTGGAAGGCGGCGGGCTGACGGTTTCATCGTTTTTGGAGCAAAGGCTTTTGGATCGGCTGCAAATCACCATCGCCCCCTTGATCATCGGCTCCGGTCGGCCCGGCATCACCCTGCCGGCGGTTCGGGATTTGGAGCAGGGACTGCGGCCCCGCTGCCGGCGTTACGCGCTGGGCGAGGATGTGTTGTTCGAGTGTCAGTTGCGGGACTGAAGGCCGACTAGCACAGTCGGGCGAATAAATCCCAGTGTCCGACGTTAAGGCGAGAGGCTTTGCGGTCGATGAGGCGCTGGCGCTCCGAGGTCCAAGCCGTCAGCCAATTCGTCGTTTGCGGGTCGAGTTGGCGGACGACGCGGCTCCAACCCGATAGCAACGTCGTTTGCATGGCGTCGTGTTCTGGCCCCAACCGCCAGGGGCTGGGACGCAACATCACCCGGTACCCGAGTTCCCGCAACCGAATCGCCAGCGTCGCCGGCGCGTCGGGTCCGAGCGCCGGACCGAACCCCTTGTCGGTGCGCTGGTGGCGGTTATGCCGTTCGCGCACCCACTCGTCCTGTTCCAGCTCGGGCTCCCAACGGGTGCGGCCGTCGTAGCTGAGGGCCACATACACCGCCGCCCGCCATTCCCGACACTGCTGGGCCAGACGGTCCAGCCAAGCCGCCGAGGTCAAATCCAATAAGGCGGAGGCGGTGACCAAAGCGTCGGCGCGCCGCTCCAATCGCTCCCACCTGTCAGTCAAATCCAGCCTGATCCGTTCGAGGCGATAACGGCGCTCCGCGCCTTCAAGCGTCAGCGTGGCCGCCTCGGCGCGGACCGACAGCTTTCGCGCCGCCGCCCACTGTTGGAGCCGCCGGTCGCCGCCCGCCAGCAAATCCGCATCATGATCGACTAGCCGCCAGTCTTGTTCTTGGCTCAATAAGGGCGCTAGGATCCGAAAATTCGCGCCGGTCCCGCAGCCCAAATCCAGCACCGAGAGCGCGTCTCGTTGTCGGCTCCACGCGATCAAGGCCGCGATCAATTCCGGATCGCGGGCAACCGCATCCAGCGGTTCGCGCAGGTCGAGCCAATCCGCCGCGAAATCCGTCATGCGGCGGGCACCGCATCGAGCGCGCCGGCGAACTGCGCGCCGGCGCTCGGCCAGTCGGGCAGCGCCGCGCGCGCCGCGCGCGCGCCGGCGGCGAGCTGCTGACGATATTCCGGTTCGGTCAAGACGCGCGATAGAGCGGCGGCCAGCGCCACTTCATCGCCGGGCGGAACCAGCAACCCCGCGTCCGCTGGCACTGTGTCGGGAATCGCGCCGGCGGTGGTGCTGACGATGGGCAAACCGCGCGCCAGCGCTTCGGCCAGCACCATGCCGTAGCCTTCATAAAAAGAGGGCAGGACGAAAAGATCGGCTTCCAGATAGCGGGCGGCCAGCGCCTCGGCGTTCAATTCGCCCAACCACGCCACGCGATCGGTCAGCGCCAGGTCGCCCGTCAGAGTTTGCAAGGGGGCGGCGGTGACCGGATCGAGCGTTGCGCTGCCCGCGCAGCCCAAGCGCCAAGGTAGCTGCTTGAGCCGCGCCAGCGCCCGCAACAGCACGGCATGGCCCTTGCGGGGCGTCAAGCTCGCCGCGCAAAGCAGCGTCGGAGTTCCATCGGTCGAGCCGGTCGCCAGCGGAGCCGGATCGGTGCCGGGCAGAACCACGAGGCAGCGTTCGGGAGCGACTTGGTAATCCGCCAGCGTTCGTACCGTGTGGGGGCTGGTGACGATGATTTGTCGGACGGCGCGCAGGGCTTCGCATTCGCTGCGATAAAGCTGTCGTTGCAGCGCCTCGTCCAAGCCGGTTTCCAGCGCCAGCGGATGATGGACCAGTCCCACCAGCCGCAACCGCTCTCGCTGGGGGACGACAGCCGCTGGCATCGCGCCCAACGCCAAGCCGTCCACGACCGCCAGCGCTCGCGCTGGCAACGCGGCCAGTACGGCGACCGCTGCTTGTAGCGCGGCCGGAGTCGGCGTTGGAAACGATGCGTCGAGCCGATGCAACTCGACCTGCCAGCCTAGCGCCGTCAGGCCGGTCATGATCCGGCGGTCGTACAGATAGCCGCCGGTGCGGGTATCCGGGTCGCCAGGAATCAGAAAATGAACTGATTTCAAGCGAGCGGACCTTCATAAGCCGCCCAAGCGGCGTGGGATTCGTGCAAAGCGACGCGCATGGAACTGAGTCCCGCCGTGTTGGCCCCCAGTTGACCCTCCTCAATACGCGCGGCAACGCGGTCGAAAATCTCGCGCGCCAGAAATTCGGTGGTGGTGTTGCGGCCCTTGAATTGCGGCAGCTCATCAAGATTGCGGTAATTCAATTCATCCAACACCGAATGCAGGCAAGTCCCCAGCTTGCCGATATCCACCACCACGCCCTCGGGGTCCAATTCGGGACGACGCAACTCCAGATCGACGACATAGGTGGCCCCGTGCAAACGCTGGGCGGGACCGAAGGTTTCTCCCCGGAAGCTATGGGCGATCATGAAATGATCGCGGACGCAGACGGTGTACATCATGATGGCTCGACCTTGGGGTTGGAGGTGAAGTATCTCGGGATGACAGGTTATTGGAGCCCCTATGACGACTGATTGCAACAAAAATAGCCACTACTGGGTATAGACCAGACGATGGCATAACACACCTTGCGGATTGTGGCTGAGTTCGGCCATGACGCGCGGCAATTCCACAAAGGGACTTTCGCCGCTGAAGACCGCATCTAGCACCGGATCGTCCAGTAGCTCCATGACCGTGCTCATGCGCCGCGGGTGGTTCCAGCGGGGGCGCTGCGCGGTAGCGATGGCGCCGACTTGAGAGCTGCGGATCGTCAGTCGTTTGGCGTGGAAGTCCTCGCCGAGCGGTAAATTGACCGGGTGAGTGCCGAACCAGCTGGCTTCCACGATCACCGCTTCGAAACCGGCCAGCCGCAGCGCCGCCGCCAAGCCCTCCGGCGCTCCGCTGGCGTGGAGCACTAGATCTTGCCCGCCTTCCGCCCGATCTGGCGCGACCCAGCGCACGCCCAGCGCTTCAGCCACTGTTTCCTTAGCCGCATCGGTGTCTACTAACTGAATCTGGCAGCCCGGCAACCGGCTGGCCAGTCGGGCGATCAGGCAACCAACCACACCCGCACCGATGATCGTGACGCGGTCTCCCAGCCGGGGTGAAGCGTCCCACAATACGTTAAGGGCAGTTTCCAGGTTGGCGGCCAGCACTGCCCGGCCGGGCGGAATCCGGCTTGGAACTAGCGTGACCGCCGCCGCCGGGACGACATAGCAATCCTGATGGGGATAGAGGCAAAACACCGTTCGCCCGCGCAAAGCCGCCGGACCGCTCTCGACCACGCCGACGTTGCAATAGCCGTATTTCACCGGCGCTGGAAAATCGCCTTCCTGAAAGGGCGCGCGCATGGCTTGATACTGGCTGGGTGGCACTTCGCCGCGAAACACCCGACTTTCGGTGCCGCGGCTGATGCCGGTGTAGAGCGTTCTGATCAATACCTCATTGGGCTTAGGATCGAACAACGGCCCATCCAAAAGCTCGCCACGACCGGGCGCCGTCACCCAAAACGCGCGGGCGGTCAGGTTCTTTTGGGGCATCGAAAACGATCTTTAGACGGGTCGGCGTTCCGGTTCCACACGCTTAGCATGAATGCTCAACGGATATGAGCCGGTGTCCCAGCGCGCTGGAGCGGTTGCGGTTTTTCAGCCGATAATCGCTTCGGCCTCCATGCAGACCGTACCGTTGTCGAGTCGCGCCTGAAGGGCGGTGCTCTTTTCCCCAGGAGTGGCATGGAGCGTGATGGAGTGGCCGAGCGTCGCGGGGGCCAAACCGCGATAACGAAATTCGCGCACCCGACCGCCGCTGAGCTCTTCAGCGTAATCGGCCAGCAGGGTGGCGTTCAGCGGACCGTGAACCACCGGGCTTGGATAGCCTTCGACCTCACGACAATAGTCCATGTCGTAATGGATGCGGTGGGCGTTGAAGGTCAGCGCCGAATAGCGGAACAGCATGGTTGAGGTGGGCGTGTATGTTTTAGTGTGCGGCGCGGGCGGCGGGGCAGGCGGAGCACTGGTTTTTTGACCCGGCGGCGTGAAATCCTTGTAAACGATGTCCTGGTCCTCGCGAATCAGCAACTCGCCCTGCACGGTGTGCAGCTCGTGGATCACGGTCACGAAAACCAGGTCGCCGGAACGGCCCTGTTTGTGGTCGACTTTCACGATGGTTGATGTTTTGCGCACGGTAGAGCCGATGGTGGCTGGCGCCTGGATCGATACGCGGCCGCCGGCCCACATGCGATTGGATAGCGGCACCGGCGGTAGGAACCCGCCGCGCGCGGGATGGCCGTCGCCGCCGAGCTGGCTGGTCGGCGGTCCATCCAGAAAATAGAGCCAATGCCATGATGGCGGCAGGCGCTCGCCGTCGCGAATGCGCTCCGTCGCCCAGTAATCGACCGTCGCGGCCATCAGCCGGGCGTGACGGGCTGCGATTAAATCCTCGTCGGCGCGCGATTTTCCGATCCAGGTTCTGAGGTGGTCGAGATCGATTTCGCTCATGGGCTCTCGTTCCTTGTTGTGGGTGCTGCATGGTCGGGTAGTGGACGGTGTTGGGCCGTCAAGCAAGGATAGGCAACGAATATTCGGTTCGGCTACCACGTCAGCTCAAGGTATTGGCCGACTCGAAGCTCGGCCCATTGTCGGCTGACACTTTCCATTTTTGTATTGATTCTTGCAATGGTTTCGGGCGAGTACTGGTTGCGCTCGTTGTTGGGCATTGCGGCCAGGATGCTCTTGGCGGTATCGACCATTTTCTTGGCGCGGTCTTTTAGCGCTGGTTTGGGCGAAGCGGACAGCCAGTTGAACCAGCAGACATAAGTGGCCCGCTCGGAGCGCATGGCATCCTTATAGCCGGCGTCGGCCAAGGATGTTCCCCGTTTCATGGAGCGGCGATCCGTTCGTGAGGTCCTGCGGTTTGGGGTGGTATGTCGATGGTGAAAGGTTCGCGCGGTACCCCCGGCCGCCACCTGACCGAAAATCCCCCATTTGATCCCCAGTTCCTGCTCCACGATGAAGTGTTGCATATCATGGGGGAGGAGCGGATCGTAGCCGGGCGCTGAATCGACGCGTGGCGGTTCCGTACCGTCGCGGAGCACGACGACGGAATAACGGCGTTCTCCTGTCTTATGAAACTGCACGCGCATGAGTTATTTGGCAACGTCGCGAGGCGGGGTAGGCTGTTGGCGCTTGAGTCCAGTAAGCATTGGCTTGATCTTCATTTTTTTGGATTCGTAATAGCCTTCAAATCGACCAGGTTCCACTCGCCGCTGTTGCGATAAAGGCGCTTCTGCTTATTCGGATAATCGGCGACATCTTGTGCTAGCCGCTGCCCCATTACTAAGCAAACCAAGGTTTCTTGTCCTTTGTTCGCGAGGCTGTGAGCGGCGGTGTTGCGTGGAAAGGCCACAAAATCGCCTTTCTCCATTTGGTATTGATCTCCCTCGATAACCAGTAAGCCGTTTCCAGAAAGAATATAAATGCATTCTTCTTCGTAATAGTGTTTGTGGTATTCGGTGGTATCCTTTCCAGGCTCAACATAGATGATATGCACGCCAATGTGATTTAGGCCGACCGCATCCCCAAGCGATTTATTGATACGCACAGCATTAGGATTGAGAAAGTGGGTCTTTTTATTGCCAATCATGTTCTCGATATCGGCTGCTTTTAGCAGTAGTTTTCTAGTATCCATAAAGCACCATCGAAAAATCGATCAATATTCTGTGTAGAGGTGTATGTAACGGATGCTTTCATAACCACGTAAATCTAGCCGGCGCGGTGCGCCGCGCCGATATGCGGATGGGCCGGTACAGTAAGGGTTGGTAATCCAGGAAGTCTTTCGGCTGCCGTGAGGCAGCCTTGTGCCGCTCCTCGCCGCCGACCGCTGGAGAGTAGCGGAAGCGGGTCGGCTTGAGCGCATTGTTAGCCCTTTGCATCGAATGCTTCATGGTAAGTAACCTTACCCGCTGTAGAATGCTGCCCAAACGCCAACGACAGGAAATACTCTTGGGGAACACCCTCCAATACGCACCCACGCCGGTTTTTGAAGCCGAACCGCCCGTAATAGCTCGGCTCGCCCAGCACAACGCAGCCAGCTGCACCAAGCAAGCGAAGCCTAGCAAGGCCGCTGCTGATGAGTGCCTTACCGATACCTCGGCGCTGAAACTCTGGCAGAACAGATACTGGGCCAAGACCATGCCAATGCAACGAACCATCTGAGAATTGCACGGGTGAGAAAGCAATATGGCCCACCACCTGAGTTGCATGCTCGGCGACGAGAGAAACAGAAAGCACCTCGGCACGACGCAGAGCTAGAACAATGAACTGCTCAGTGTGGTCGCTATGCGAAACTGACCGAAACGCCAACTCCGTTACATGAGTAATAGCCATGATGTCTGTGGACTGCTCTAGTCGGATGTTCCATTCACTCAAGTTTCGGGTCTCATGCTTTTTAAAGGCTAACTATTAATTAGACACCCTAAAAGGTATGTTTTTTCACACCATGATGGTGTACAAATTCGTGTTTACAAATAAATAATGCAATATTAAATGAGTTATAATAATGCAAGATACCACGCGCCCTAAATATAAGCATGATGATTCCTTTTTGTTGTAGTGGGGTGGCCCAAGCCTCTCAAGCGCAGTAGGTGTTTCGGTATTCATGCATTAAAAATCAAACTTTCCGTGTTTTTTATAGGTAAAAACGGGCGGACACGCGCATTGATTGAATGATAGGCGATAAAAAATCCTTTTTCCAACAACGCTATGCCGCTGATCGGGGCATCGCGCAAAACCTCTGTTGACCTCGGGCAACTCCCTGATCGATATATCTGCCGCCGACCATTTCGGGCTAACATGATGCCTTCATGCTAACGGGGTTTTCCTGATCGACTGAGATCTACTTCGAACCGAAGTTGAGGAGCCGAACATGAGCAAGAGCATCATTCCCACACACCTGCGCTATACCGAAAATCACGAATGGGTGCTGGCCAGCACCGACGGGACCGTCCTGATCGGCATCACCGACCACGCTCAACATCTGTTGGGCGATCTGGTGTTCATCGAAATCCCGGAAGTCGGCCGCGCGGTCGCCGCTGACGAAAGCTGCGCGGTGGTCGAATCGGTCAAGGCCGCTTCCGATGTGTACAGCCCGCTGGATGGCGTGATCGTCGAAGTCAACGAAAACCTGGCGGATAACCCGGAACTGGTCAATCAAGATCCCTACGGCGAAGGGTGGATTCTTCGGATCGAGACTACCGCTACGTTGGATGGCTTATTGGACGCCATCGCCTACGAAGCCCTCGCTCGCGCCGACGACGAAGAAAACGGTGAGTTCCCGAGCACGCTGGCCAATCCGGCCTTGATTTGAGACCGGACCAGCGCGACGTGCGCGAGGGCAGCCGCGCCCACCGGGCCGCCGCCCGCGCCGCCGATTTCGCCAAAGGCCATCCGAGTAGTGCAACTGCGCGACCGAGTTTGTCAGCGGCGGATTGAAACGGTATCGTCTAAGCTATGCAGAAGGTCCGTGCTGTCCGTTGATTTTCCCAACCCGTTTTGAGGAGCGAAATTCATGGCTACCATCACCTTCAAAGGCAACCCCGTCACCACCAACGGCGACCTTCCGGCCGTCGGCGCCGCCGCTCCCGATTTCAAGCTGGTCAAGGGCGATCTGAGCGATGTCGGTTTGAGCGCGTTCGCCGGCAAGAAAAAGCTAATGAGCATTGTCCCTAGCCTTGATACTTCGGTCTGCGCCCTGTCCACCCGCAAGCTCAATGAAGAGTCGAAGAAACATCCCGATGCGGTCGTGCTGATCGTTTCAGCCGATCTGCCCTTCGCCCAAAAGCGCTTTTGCGACAATGAAGGCTTGAGCAACGTGGTGCCGCTGTCGATGATGCGCTCGCGCAACTTCGCCAAGGATTACGGCGTCTTGCAGGAAAGCGGCCCGCTGGCGGGGCTGACCGCCCGCGCCGTGGTGGTGCTGGATGAAAACAACCGGGTTCGCTACACCGAACTGGTGCCGGAAATCGCCCAAGAACCCAATTACGCGGCGGCGCTGGCGGCGCTGAACTAACCGGTCCATGCCGATCTTCGATCCCTCCTGTTACGGGCGGTGGGATAACCCCGCCGCGCCCGAAACCAGCTTCGCCCCCGGCCCGTCGCGGCGCTTGAGCCAAAGTCCCTCCGTTCGCCACAGCAAACCGGTCCGGCGGCCGGTCAGGTCCTGAGCCGTCATGGCCTTTCAAAACCACACTGGCTGGCGGCGGCTGATCAATGCGACCGGCTATTCTTGGGCGGGGCTTAAAGCGGCCTGGCGCAACGAGGAAGCGTTCCGTCAGGAAAGCCTGTTGTGCGCGCTGCTGGCACCGTTCGCCTTGTGGCTGGGCGACAATGCGGTCGAGCGCGCGTTGTTGGTCGGCAGCCTGCTGTTGATCGTGATCGTCGAACTGCTCAATACCGGCATCGAAGCGGCCATCGACCGCATCGGCCCGGAACGGCACGAACTGTCGGGTCGGGCCAAGGATATCGGTTCGGCGGCGGTGTCGGTCGCGCTGCTCAACGCCGCTCTGGTGTGGCTACTCCTGTTATTATCGTAACGTAGGCAGACGCTGACCTTTGCTTGGCGATCTGTTACAGTTCCTACCTATTTCTCTCCTTAAAGGCGTGCTCGAAGGGCTGCACGCTTGACAACTTTTGGAACCACTATGACTGACCAACGACCAATCCGGGCTTGGCACTTCGGTCCCGGCGGCACGCGCGGGCGCGGCGGCATGGGACGCTTCCTGGCGTATCTGATCCCGACGCTGAATCGGGAAAATCCCGATCTGAACTGTCAGGTCATCGATAGCTACGGGCCGGGCGCATTCTGGCAAATGCCCTTCTGGTTCGGCATCGCGTTGTGGCGGTTGGGCTGGAACGCGGCGCTGGGCCGGATCGATCTGGTCCATCTGCACATGGCCGCTTACGGCAGCATCTTGCGCAAGATACTGTTGTTAATGGTGGCCCGCGCTTTCAGCGTGCCGGTGCTCGTCCATTTGCACGGCGCCGACTTTGTGGAGTTCATGGATCGCCTGCCAGTTTTTATGCGTTATTTTTTTATCAATCGTCTTAAAAGTGCTACCTATCTAGTGGCAATCGGCGATTACTGGTGTTATTATGTGACCCAATCTTTGGGGATTCCAACGGATCGGGTGGTGGTGATCCACAACGGTGTTCCCGATCCGCTGCGGGAGGCGGGCATCGCCGAGCGCACCGCCAGCCGTGCCGATCATCGGTTGCTGTCATTGGGTGAGTTAGGGCCGCGCAAGGGGACACCCGAGGTGCTAGCGGCGCTCGCCACGCCCGAGGTGCGCGAGCTGGCTTGGTCGGCCGTCCTGGCGGGCAACGGGCCGGTGGAGGCGTATCGGGACGAGACGCGACGCCTGAATCTGGCGGAGCGGGTCGAATTGCCCGGCTGGATCGAAAGCGCGCGGGCGTGGCGCTTGTTGGCCGAAAGCGGCATTTTTCTGTTGCCTTCGCGCATGGAAGGGCTGCCGGTGGCGATTTTGGAAGCGATGGCGATTGGCGCCACCGTGATCACCACGCCGGTCGGAGCCATTACCGACGCCATCGAAGAGGGCGTCACCGGCTTGCTGGTGCCGGCGGGTGATGCCCCCGCGCTGGCGCAGGCCATCGCTCGGTTGCTGCGCGATCCCGCCTTGCGGGCGCGGCTGGCTGAGGCGGCGCGCCGGCGCTTCGAGGAGCGTTTCACCATCGAACGCACCGCCGAGAAAATAGCGGCGCTGTATCGTCGCGTCGCGGCCCAGCCTGTACGGGAGTCGCTGATGTAAAAGAGTATTTATGAATTCGCCGCCGGTGCGGCGCAAAGGAAAAGGGTATGTGGGGTGTTCGGTTCTGGCGCGCTGTCGTCGTGGGGTTGATCGTCGCGCTGTTTCACGGTGTGGCGGCGGCTGAGGATCTTCCCGCCTTGCGCCGGGGTGTCAATTTGAGCCACTGGCTGCAATATCAGGGCCGCCAGCCCGTCACGTCAGCGGATTTGGCCGCGATCCGCAAGGCCGGTTTCGATCATGTCCGTATTCCCTTCGACCCGGCGCGCTTGGGTTGGAACCCCGACGCGCAAGGCAGTGCCGCCAATGCCTGGCCGGGGCTTGCCGAACTCGATCAGGCCGTGGATGCTTCGCTGGCGGCGGGGCTGGCGGTCATTGTGGACTTTCATCCAGAAGGCGCGCTGCGCGACCGGATTGAAAAAGAATCGCCGGTCGGCAAGGCTTTCGTGGAGGCGTGGCGGATGCTGGCGGCGCGTTACGCGAATCGGCCCGCCGACCGGTTGACCTTCGAACCGTTAAACGAACCCCAATATTATCAACTCGATGGCGCCAGCCGCTGGCGGCGCTTGCAAAGCGATGTGGTCGGTGCGATACGGCAGCAAGCACCATCCCATTGGATTCTGCTGTCCGGCACGCGCGGTGGCAGTATCGCCGGGCTGGAGTCAATGTCGCCGCTGACCGATCCCCGGATACGCTACGTCTTCCATTTTTACGAGCCGATGTTGTTCACCCATCTCAATGCGCCGTGGGAGCCGTTCCTGTCCGGGCCGCAAGGGATGATCGCGGGCTTGGGGTATCCGTCCGATTCCCCGCAGGCGCTGGCCAACTTCCGAGTAGTGCCGGGAGCCGACGCCAAAGCGGCTAACGACGCCGTAACTCAGTACGTCGCCGAAAAATGGAACTCCTCGCGCATCGCTCAGGAGATTGCCAAAGCGGCTGCCTGGGCCAAGCGTTACCAAGTCAAGCTGGTGTGCACCGAATTTGGAGCGTTGCGCGCCTCGCTCGACGCCACATCCCGCAACCTCTGGCTGCGCGATGTTCGTACCGCCCTGGAAGGCGCGGGCGTCGGCTGGAGCGTGTGGGATTATGCGGATTTCTTTGGAATCGCCACGGCGACGGGCAACATAAGCTCGACCGCCGATGGCGCGGTGATCCCTGGTGATTTACAAAATCCCGCGCGCCTGCTCGACGCCGGTAGCGTGGCCGCGTTGGTCATGGACGTTCCGCCGCCGGGGTTGTTGCGCGTTGTCGAACGGTGAGACATTCGAGTGCGGGAGGTTGGCGCTAAAGCCCGTAGTCCGCGGGATTCGCCAGCAGGCAGCGGAATGCCGCCGCTCAGTGATTCCTGGCCGGTAAAGAGTGTAAAATCTGAGTCACCATGATGATCGACTGGCATCGAACACCGACCGGATGGGCGGCACTGGTTCTAGTGGGAGGGCTTTTAGGACCGGGCACGGCCGTCGCCGCTTGCCAGAGTGACAGCGATTGCAAGCCGGGACTGCGTTGCCTGTTTGCCCGCGAGCGCCCGCAAGGCGTGTGCGCCAGTTGGTCGCCTTCCTTGGAGCCGATCTCCAAACCCGCCCAACCGTCAGCGCCCGCGAGCCAATCGGTACCCTTGAGCCAGCGGGGCGGCGTCGGTTTTCCCTGTCAGTTCACCCAGGATTGTCTGCCGCGCTTTGCCTGTTTCAAGCTCGGCGCTCGCCTGGAAGGACAATGCTTCCGCTGAGAGGGTTTCCGGCGAGCCGAGCCGCCCGGATGAGCTAATACTGCGTTCTAGTGTTGCGGTTGATGGTGTAGCCGAAGTTGGTTGAAAGCGCGAGATTGTTGTAAATCAGTTGGTGGAGCCAGAGGTTGACCTCGGCGAGGTCGGAGCGCGGTACGTAAATCATATCGAAACGCCGCAGCGGCACGTCCTGTTCGGTGCCGCCCTCGATGATCCGCCGCACGTTCACCACTTTCAGCATCGGTTTGCCTTGACGGGTGCGACGGAGCAGGATCACCCGGTCCATGCGAGCGGTTTCGCGGAAACCGCCCGCTTCCAGCACTCCTTCCAGCACGCCCATGCGGTGCGCCAGTTTGAGGACGCCGGCCCGCTGGACTTCGCCGCCGACATAAATGATTTCGGAACTGAACATGCGAGGGACCACGATCGCTTCCGGGTGGCGAAACTCGGTAGCGTAACGCTGGCGCAACTCCTCGGCGATATCGCCGGGCGTGCGGTCCAGCACCTTGACCGAGCCGATCAACGACAAATGGATCAAGCCATCCGGCGAGACGATCACGCGGTCGCTGAACTCCGGGTTATAAATCAGTTTGACATCCAACTCGTCGCCCGGCAGGAAACCGTAGTCTGGAAGCTCGTCGCGCCACATCTCAAAGCCGAGCGGCTGCTGTTCTTCAGGACGGAGCGGAGAGACGCAAGCGCTGGCCAGCAGGCAGCAAAGCAGGGTCAGAATGCGAACGTGTTGGGACATTGGTAAGGCTGTCAGCTTCTTTGGCGTTTATTGTTTAAGATTATGCGATATTCTGGCATCTGCCCAATGGAAGGAAACAATGGATTATTTGTCAACGAGTAATTTCGCATGAGCTCCCCTGAACCCGCTAACGACGCAGGCCAGCGCGGGGGCAACGGGCCGCGCCTGACCCCGCTGGCGCCGCATGTTGCCTCCCGTCATACCTTGCGCGATGTCCTGATCGTCATTTTTCGCGAGCGTCGCCTGATTATCTTAACTTTCAGTCTCATTCTAGCGATCGGCCTGCTGGTGTCCCTCAAGCTGGGCATGACCTACACCGCCGAAGCGCGCCTGCTGGTGCTGCCCAGCCGCGATTACGTGATGCGGCAGGATGTCGGCGAAACCGGCGTCAACATGGCGCTGGGCGATGATCGAATCGTGCGCTCCGAAACCGAGATTTTCAACAACTCCCAGTTGGTCGAGCGCGTCGTCGAGGATATCGGGCTGGCGCGGCTTTATCCCGATATCGCCTCCGGCGCGGGGAATCAAGGCTCCTTTCTGCCGCGCGGCTGGCGGGCGCTCACGGAGCTTTTCAGGGGTCCTGAAACGGTGGAGACAGGCAAAGAGTCCGGGGTCGAGCCGCTGACCGAACAGGAGCGCAAGCGGCTCAATCAGGCGGTGGTGCGCTTCATTTCCAAGCTGGAGGTGTTGCCGGTCAAGGATTCCAGCGTGATTCACCTGACCTTCTCCCACCCGGACCCCACCATCGCCGCCGATGCGCTCAATCGGTTGGTTCAGGCTTACCTGGAACAGCGTTATGAGGTCTTCGCGCTGTCCCGTTCCCAGGTGTTCGCCCAGCAGCGCGATAATTTCTCCCAGCGTCTTGGCAAGGCCGAGCAGGAGCTGGAAGCGTTCAAGCTCAAGAACGACTTCAGCGCGTTTGCCGATCAGAAAACGATGGTGCTGCGCCAGCAGGCGGAGATTCAGAACGACAAGATGGATACCGGCACCCGCCTGCGGGAAATCGAAGGGCGACTGGCGGCGGTCCGCGAGCAACTGACCAGCGTTCCCAAGGATATCGCGCTGTACGAGGAAAGCGGCCAGCAAGACGCCCGCGACACCGCCCGCGCCACCTTGGTGACGCTGGAAGCCCGCCGCAACGAGCTGCTGACCAAGTTCAGCGAAACCAGCCGGTTCATCACCGATCTGGACCATCAAATCGCCAAATTGCGCGCCATCATCAGCGGCACGCCGCCCAAGGAGTCGATCAGCCGCCGCAGCGGTCGCAATCCGCTCTACGATGAATTGGGGACCGAGCAGGTCCGCCGCGAGAACGAAGCCGCCGCGCTGCGAGCGCGGCAAAAATCGCTCGACGGGCAACTGGCGCGAATCACCGAACGGCTGGGGGCGTTCGACCGGCTGGAGCGCGATTACAACACGCTGATGTTGCAACGCACCTTGCTGGAGAAAAACCTACAGATTTACGCGCAGAAAGCGGAAGAGTCGTTGATTCAGGAAGAGCTCGACCGGCAGAAAACCGCCAACGTGCGGGTCATCGAGCAGGCGCAAATCCCGCGCGAGGGCAAAAGCTTGCGAGTGATGGTGTTGGGGCTGGCGCTGATCGGCGGGCTGGTGGCGGCGCTGGCGCTGGCGTTCTTGAAGGATTTTTTCCGTGAAGTCTTGATCTCGCCGGAAGACACCGAGCGGGTGTTGGGCTTGCCGGTGCTGGTGGCGGTGCCGCTGAAAACCCTGCCGGCGCGCCCGGCTCGCGCCTGAGCGAACGCGCGAGCCATCATGGCGCCACCCGGACTCCAGCGCCTGCTCGCGGGCTACCTGCCGGTCAATCTGTTGCAGGCCGCGATCACCCTGGGGGCGGTCATGGTGTTCAGCCGGCTGCTGACGCCGGCGGAGTACGGCCATTATGCGCTGGCCACCACCTTGATGCTCTGGGTCCAAACCCTGCTGTTCTACTGGCTGCAAACCGGCATCTCCCGCTTCCACGATACCGCCCGCGACGCCGGGCGGCTGCCGCGCCTGTTGGCCACTGCATATGTTGCCGCCATCCTGATGGTGATACTGCTCGGCGGGATCGGGTTGATCGTTGCGGAATTCAGCGTCTATCGCCCCTTGATCCTAGCGGGTCTGGCGGCGCTGCTGGCGCGGTCGCTGTTCGCGGTCGGACTGGATTTTCACCGGGCGGCGCATCGGGTGCGCCGTTACGCCTGGCTGGAAGGCGTGCAGTACCTTCTCAGCCTGTTGCTGGGCGTGCTTTTTGCCATCTATTTGGATTGGGGCGCGCCCGCGCCGTTGTTGGGGTTGGCGCTGGGCAATTTGGCGGTCCTGCTGGCGGATATCCCTTATCTGGCGCGCCAAACGGAGGGTCTGGCCTGGTCGCGGGACGATTTGCGGCTGCTGGCGGGTTATGGATTGCCGTTGACCTTTTCCTTCTTGTTCGGGCTGGTGGTGGCGGGCTCCGACCGTTTCTTCATCGCGTGGTTGATGGATGAAAGCGCGGTGGGCGTCTACGCCGTCGCCTATGCCCTGGCCGATCGCACCTTGACCATACTGTTCAATTGGGTGGGGATGGCGACCGTGCCGCTGGCGTTTTCCGCGCTGGCCAGCAGCGGGGAAAACGCAGCGCGCCAGGTCATGAGCGATGCCGCCAAAAGCCTGATTCTCTTGGCCTTGCCCGCGGCGGTCGGTCTGGCCGCCGCCGCCGCGCCGCTGGCGGTGGTGGTGGTCGGCCCCGATTTTCGGGCCACTACGGCCCACATCGTGCCCTGGATCGCGTTGGCGGGCCTGCTGAACGGCGCGATGGTCCATTACGCCGCCCATGCCTTTCTGATCACCCGCCGCACCCGAGCTTTGCTGGGAACGACCGTGCTGGCGGCGGCGGTCAACGTCACCCTCAACGTGCTGTTGATTCCAGTCTGGGGTTTGAACGGGGCCATTGCCGCCACCATCGTCGCCTATGCGGTCGGCTTGGGCGCGCGCTTGCTGCTGATGCGCACGCGTTTTCCCATTCCTCTAGCCTTACCGGATTTAATGAAGGGCCTCGCTGCTTGCGCGCTGATGTGGGCGGTGCTGGCGGCGATTCCCTGGCCGCCGACCTGGGCGGGTTTGCTGGCCGCCGTCGCGACCGGCATGGCGTGCTACGGGGTAGCGGCGCTGCTCTTGAATGTTTCCGGCGTGCGGCGCTGGGTGCCGGCGCGCTGGTTCGATTGGGGTTCTAGCTGATGGAGAGGCGTGTTCCGCCGGCGCGGCGCTCCGCGTTTCTGCTGCGCGCGCCGGCTGCGGCGACCGCTCAGACCGAATCGGCGCGCGACGAACGCTGGCGCTGGCCTTTGGCATTGGCTTGCCTGGGCTTGATCCTTTATCTGCTGTTGTCCGACAACCTGCTGGTCACGCTCGGCATCCCCTACAACGTTCCGCGCGGCGCTTTCCCGTTCAAGATCCATCCGGGAACCTACTTCATCAGCTTGGGTTTCGTTCTGTTGTTGCGCGGCAATCCCTGGCAGCGGCTCGGCAAATTGCTTCAGCTGGCACCGGCGCTCAGCAGCTTGGCGTTGGTGACGACGGTGATCATGGTCTATGCCCTGATTCGGTTCGGCGCGTCCGGCAGCGGCTTTTTCATCGATACGCTGCTGGCGCCGGCCTTGCTGGGCCTGATCGTGCTGCAAGCGCCCAGCGAGCGGCGGCCGGTGGTGTTCTGGATCGTGTTGGGGCTATCGGCGTGCAATGCGGTGATCGGGATCGGCGAAGCCGCTGTCGGCAACCGGCTGGTTCCTTACATGGCTGGCGACAAGCTGTTGGTCGAGGAGTTTTTCCGGGCCACCGCGCTAGGCGGGCATCCCCTGACCAACGCGCTGCGCACGGCGGTGTTGATGTTCGTGGTGCTGGTGCTGCCCGCCCGCTTCCGGTTGACTTTGATTCCGCTGTTTGCCATTGCCCTGCTGGCGTTCGGCAGCCGCTCGGCGCTGGCGACCAGCCTGCTGCTGCTGGGCGTGTGGGGCGGGTTCTCTTTCATGCGGGGCATCGTCGCCCGGCATTTCGATTTGCGGCTGGCGCTAGGTCTTCCGCTGCTGGTGTTGGTGTTGCCGGCGGCGGTCGGCGCGTTGGGCCTGAGTTTGGGGCTGGGCGAGCGCGTCTTGCAGGAGTTTTACTGGGATGACAGCGCTCAGTCGCGGCTGCTGGCGTTTCACATCTTCAGCTTTCCGTCGCTGGAAGAGTTGCTGTGGGGGATGGGGCCGGCGCGCATCGAGTGGGCGCTGGATCAGCTCAAGGGGTCCACCACCCTGAACGATATCGAGAATTTCTGGATTCTACTGTTGTTGCAGGTTGGTGCCATCCCCTTCATCTTCCTGGCGGGTTCGCTGCTGGCGACCGTGTTCAGTCTGGCTTGGCCAGGGCCGACCCCGCTGCGGCTGGCGGCGCTGAATTTCCTGATCCTCGCCTCCGGCAGCAACTCGCTGGCCACCAAAACCCAAAGTCTGGCGATTTTGGTGGCCATGTTGACCGGGGCGGCGGCCATCACCCGGCGCGAGGCGGCCAGCGAGGCGGTAGTCCAGCCCGCCGAACGCCAGCAGACCCCCGGCGAAACACCATCCGGCCCACCCCGGCGCAGCGGTTTCCAGCTGCTGCGCCGCACCCATCTGAACGGGAACGGTCGCTGAGCCGCCGCGAGCCGGCGTCAGTCGATCTTGTTGTCCCACATATTGAACAAGCCGACCTCCATCCGGTATTCGCCATCCAGCGTGACGACGGTCAATTCCAGCGGCGTGTGTCGGGCCGCCAGCAAGCCGTCGTCGCCGATGTAAAGATCGATCACCTCATGGCGGGGTGGATTGAAGCCGGCGATGTTACCGTCGGCCTGGTTGAGGCGCCGGCCGTTGTGGATGACTTGCAACAGAGGGTAGGAACTATTGGGTAGCGTATCCCAGCGCCGGAACGGCTGGCCCTTGGTCCGCAGAATAAACGCCATGATGTGATAGCCGCCGCCGCGGCCGATATAAAAGCCCAGATTGCGGGCATTCAGGCGCAGCCAGGTGTCGGGGACGCCATCGCCGATGAAGGAGCGGGTGGCGGACGCCAGGTCGCGACCGATTTCGCGCCCCACCAGATAGACGAAGGGAGGCGGCGGGTCCTGCTGGTCGTCCCGGCCCACGAAAGAATACGAACGCCGAGGTGGGTCGGGGCTGAGCTCGCCGCGCACGTCTTCATGGACGTTCAAGGGTTCGCGCGGCAGGTTGTGCGGCACGTTCTGATAGGTGGGGACTTCCTCCACGAAGTGATCCACGATTTGCGCCACCCCTAAAGCGGGATAGACGATCAAGCCGCCAAGCAGGGCGCTCGTCTCATAAAGCCGCCGGATTGGCTTGGCGAGAACTCTCATACGCGGCTCAGAAAACTGTAAACCCACTTCGGAATATAGAAACGGCGTTTGTTCAGGATCGCACCCACCACTGGCGCGCCTTGGCCCATCAGTTTTTCGTGGAGTTCCACAATCACCGGCACTCGGCTGGTTTCAGCCGCCACGACCAAGATGACCGCATCCATTGCCCCGCACATGACGATACCGTCGAAAGAGTGGGCGGCCGGGGGCGCATCCACTACCGTCAGCATGACCGAGCGCCGTAAATCAGCCCAAAAGTCCGGCTGGTTGACGACGCGCGGCGTATCGTGCAAATCTCGGACGGGCTGGCTGACGATCAGTGAAGTGTCGCCCAACTGATGAAAGGTCAGCGGCAGGGCGCGTTCCTCGGTTTCGCTGCGCTGCGACGAACGGAGCAAGCGGCCGAAATCGACCCCCAGCGCTAGCGGCGGTCCCGGTGCGATGGTCGGATCGTCCTGGGCCATACTCTGAAAAAAATGATAATGCTCGCCGCGCCGCCAGTCGAAATCGAGCAGCAGCACGCGACCGTCCACGTATTGAGAGGCCATCAGCGCGAAGTCTCGCGCCAGGGTGGAGACGCCTTCGCCGGGATTGGCGCTGATGAATTCGACCACCAGGCCCTCGCCGGGAACGAAAACCGGATTCATCAGACTGAACAAGCGTTTGATTTCGGCGGCGTTGAAAAATAGGTCGTTGAATCCTCTGCGGTCGGACCCGCGCGGTAAGGGGGCGGAAGAAACGGACGGTGTCGGCATGAACGATCCCTTGTTGTCGGCAAACTACTCATAAGCGGGTGCGAGCGCGGCTCTAGCCCCGCTCAAACGAATCCGTAAGTCCTCCGCCGTATCGCCGCCGCCGAAGGGGATGCGCGGTAAGGCGTGCAAGCCAGCGCCGGCGTGTAGCGGGCCGCCGTAGGCCAGGACGGCGCTGGCGAAACCGCAGTCGCGCGCGAGCGCCGCAACCGCTGGGTCCACCGACGACGGATCGCCGTAAGGATAGGCAAAATGGCGGATGGTCCGCTCCAGTTGGATTTCCAGCCGCTGCCGGCTCTGGATCATTTCCAGACGCGCCTCGGCTTGCGGTAGGTCGCGCAGCACCGGATGGGTGACCGTATGCGCTCCGAATTCGACCAGGCCGCTGGCGGCCATTTCCCGGATCATGTCCCACGTCATCATCCGTTCCCGATCGATCACCCTAAAATCGATCTCGTAAGTTTGTTCCAGTTGTGACAGCGCCTTGGCGCGAGCGGCCGGGGTGGCTTTCCGTAACAAGTCGCACGTCTGTTGGAAAGCCGAATCGCGCTCCGCTGCCGTGGCGGCGAAAAACGAATAATGCCGGTCCGCCAAAGACATGTCGAGCGCCGGATGACGACGGAGAATGGCTTCGATGCCGTGCCACCAGGCCGCGGCCTCGCCATCGATGAAACCGGTGGTGACGTAAATCGTGGCCGGCGCGGCCAACTGGCGCAACAAGGGATAGAGCAGTTGGTAATTATCCCGGTAGCCATCATCGAAGGTCAGACAGGCGAAGCGGGCACCGGCGCGCGGCGCGGCCAGACGCTCCAGAGCGACATCGAGCGAAACCAGCTCGTAGCTTTCCGAGCGCAAGGTCTCCACGATGGCGGTCAGTTGGCGGCTGGTGATGGTCAGGCCCGGATTTCCTCGCCAATCCGCTGTCTCAGACTCTTGAAGGCCATGCAGCATCAGGATCGCCCCGCGTCCGCCGCACCAGCGTCGCACCCAGCGATCAGCCCCCAACGCGGTTATCATGCCTCGCCAGTCCATTCCGCTCGCAGCCGCCTGACGATCAGTGCTATTGCGAGTGCCGATTGTTTTCATTTATTTAACATCTTTGGTAAATAAAGTTATATTCTATTGGCTTTCCAATGGTCTAGTATAGCTTTGCTGTTTTTTAATTGATGAAAAGCGTTGCCTTTTACCTACCCAATCTCGCCGCTGGTGGCGCGGAACGAACCTTTTTGCGACTGGCAGCGGGCTTCAAGGAGCGAGGCTGCGCGGTACGGCTGGTGGTGGATCGACCCGAAGGGGGGTTATTGGAAACCGTGCGGGACAGCGGTTTGGCGCTGGATATTCTCCACGCCGACCGAACCTTGAACGCGTTTCCCAAGCTGAGCGCCTGGTTGCGGCATAATACGCCCGATGTGTTGCTTTCGGCGATCACGCATAACAACCTCGTCGCCGTGTGGGCGCGGGCGCTGGCCCGGACCGCCACGCGGGTTGTCGTTTCCGAGCATACCGTGCTTTCGGCGCAAGCCGCGTCCCAGCCCGGTTGGCAATACCGCGTTCTGGCGCCGCTGTGTCGTTGGACTTATCCGCAAGCGGCGGCCATCGTGGTGGTTTCCGCCGGCGCGGCCGACGATCTGGCGCGTTACGCGGGTTTGTCGCGCAGCGCCATGAACGTGATTCCCAACCCGGTGGTCACCCCCGATTATCCGCAACGCATGGCCGCGCCCAGCCCGCATCCCTGGCTGGCGGACGGCGGTTCACCGGTGTTCGTCGCCGCCGGCCGGCTGGTGCCACTCAAGGATTTTGCCACGCTGCTAGAGGCGTTCGCCAGCGTCCGACGCCGCGCGCCCACCCGGTTGCTGGTCATCGGCGAAGGGCCGGAACGAGAGGCGCTGCTCGCCTTGCGCGCCCGGTTGGGATTGGATGAGGCGGTGGAGTTTCCCGGTTTTTATCCCGACCCGCTGCCGCTGTTCGCCCGCGCCGCCGCCGTGGTGGTCAGCTCGCAATTTGAGGGCTTTGGGCTGACGTTGGTCGAGGCGCTGGCCTGCGGAACGCCCGTCGTCAGCACGGACTGTCCGACCGGTCCCGCCGAAATCCTCGCGCGCGGCGTGTACGGCCGGCTGGCATTGGTCGGAGATGCGGAGGGGTTGGCCGCCGCCATGTTGGAGACGCTGGCGGATGTTCCCGACCGCGACCGTCTGCGCCAGCGCGCCCAGGATTACACGCTGGCGACGGTGGTCGACCGGTACCTGGAACTGTTCGACCGCTTGAAGCCGCCGAAGTGAGTGCTTCCCGTGCCGCTGCCGTGGTCGTCGGCGTCGAAGTCAACGGCCTCGGCGTCCTGCGCAGTCTGGCGTTGGGCGATGTGCCGCTGATCGCCGCCGACGCCAATCCGCGCCAGCCCGCCATGCGTACCCGGCACGGCCGCAAGCTGGGGCTGCGCGCCTTGACAGGTTCTGAATTAGTGGAGGATCTGCTCGCCCTGGCGCGGAGCCTGGACCAACGCCCGGTGCTGTTCCTCACGCGCGATGACACGGTCAAGACCATCTCGGCGCATCGCGAAACCTTAGCCCCGCATTATCGGTTCCAGTTGCCGCCGCCGGCTATCACCACCGCGCTGAACACCAAAGCTGGTTTTCAAGCGCTCGCCCAACAGGGCAACTTTCCCGTTCCGCCCGGCGTCCATGTCACCGGCGAAGCCGATCTGCCAAAGCTGGCCGCGTTGCCCTACCCCTGCGCGCTCAAGCCCGGCGAGCGCAACGCGGCTTACGATCGCCAGTTCGCCAAGGCGTATCGAATCGACTCGTTTGCCGAGGCGAAAGACCTTTGCCAGCGGATTCTGCCGGTGATGCCCGATTTGCTCTTGCAGCAGTGGATAGAAGGTAGCGATGACGCGCTTTACTTCGTGCTGCAATACCATCCGGGCGGCGGCCGGC
This sequence comes from Candidatus Competibacteraceae bacterium, assembly GCA_016713505.1. Lineage (NCBI taxonomy): Bacteria > Pseudomonadati > Pseudomonadota > Gammaproteobacteria > Candidatus Competibacteraceae > Candidatus Competibacteraceae bacterium. The sequence goes on from JADJPA010000001.1 coordinate 3,115,734, forward strand.
CGCCGCTGTCGTTCACCGGGCGTAAGATTCGCTCGTGGCCGGCGTGCATCGGGGTCGCGGCTCGCTGTGGTCCCGCGCCAGAAATGGCCGCCGAACTGGAACCGGTGACGACGCGGTTTTTTCAGTCTTGCCAGTTGGAGGGTTGGGCGGCCATGGAATACAAACGGGATGCGCGCGATGGCCGTTTCGTAATGATCGAGCCTTCGGCGGGGCGTTCCGAGATGCTGGGTGAAATCGCCACCCTGAACGGCACCAATCTAGCGCTGGCCGCTTATCACTGGCTGATTGGCGAGGAGCCGCCGCCGCCGACAGCGCGATCCCGCACCCTGTGGCGGCGCGACTGGCTGGCCGACACCGCCGCCGCGCGCGCCCAGCCGGAAATCGGGCTTTGGTCGTCGGCGGACGCCCCCGTGATGGACGGCTTCTGGCGGCGCGACGATCCGCTGCCGGCGCTGTACGCATACCCGCATCGCGCGCTAGGCGCGGTGTGGCGTCGGCTGACTGGCCGGAGCTAAACGCTTCCAAAAGCGGTCCAACCCGTCATCGCCTACCGGCTCACGGCGTTGAGGGGCAGGCGCATTAGCTTGTCGGCCACGGTATAATTTTTAATTTTTAGAAAGTGGTTAGGCTTCAATAGCGGCTAGCTTTCTAAAATCTTTGCTCAATCAATTGACTCCATGTCTGAATTGCCTGTCCGCCGTTCTTTCTGGCCCATTCTCGCCCTGCTCGCGCTCGCGCTGATCGGGAGTGCGGCCTGGTTTGTCAACCGCTCGCTATCTCAACCCTCGGAACAGCCAAAGCGCGCCGAAAACCCCACAGGGGCCACCAGCGCCCTCCGTCCAGCGCTCACCGTCACCGCAGAAGCGCCGAAGCGGATGGTCTTGGCCGAACAGCTTGCGGCCAACGGCGACATCGCCCCGTGGCAAGAGGCTAGCATCGGCGCGGATGTCAACGGCTTGCGTCTGGCGCAGGTGCGGGTGGATGTCGGCGATCACGTGCAAAAGGGCCAAGTGCTGGCCGTGTTCGACGCCGATCTAGTGGAAGCGGATCGGGCGCAGGCGCGCGCCGGTCTGGCGGAGGCGGAAGCGGCTTTAATCGACGCCAGCGGCAACGCCGACCGGGCGCGGGCGATTGCCCCCAGCGGCGCGATGAGCAAGCAACAGGTCAACCAATACCTGACGGCGGAAAAAACCGCCCAAGCCCGCGTCAAAGCGGCGCGCGCCTTGGTCGAAAGCCAGGATTTACGGCTCAAGCATACCCAGGTGTTAGCGCCGGATGCCGGGGTGATCTCGGCCCGCAACGCCACGGTGGGCGCGGTCGCCGCTTCCGGCGCGGAATTATTCCGGCTGGTGCTGCGCGGGCGGCTGGAATGGCGGGCGGAGGTCACCGCCGCCGATTTGGCGCGTCTAAAACCGGGTCTGCGCGCTCGGGTGACCTTGCCGGGCGGAAGCGAGACGCAAGGCACGCTGCGCCAACTGGCCCCGACGGTCGATCCCAAAACCCGCTATGCCATCGCGTATGTCGATCTGCCCGCCGGCTCGGCGGCGCGGGCCGGCATGTTTGCCCAGGGCGTTTTTGAATTGGGCGAGACCGGGGCGTTGACCGTTCCACAAGAGGCGGTGGTGATGCGCGATGGCTTCGCCCATGTATTGGTCGTCGGCGCGGATCGGCGGCTCAGCCTCAAGCGGGTGCAAACCGGGCGGATGGTGGAAAATCGAATCGAGATTAAGGAAGGTCTGCTGCCGGATCAGACGGTGGCGGTGCGCGGCGCGGCGTTCCTCAACGACGGGGATTTGGTGCAGGTCAGCGCGGAGGGTTCTACAACGAACTCTGTTAATGTCCCCTCAGCAAATCGTTAAAGGTGAAAATGGTCGGAAGCAGGCGAATTCTTTGGTAGCTTTGACGAAATAATCCATTGGATTACTTCCTAAGATATGCTTACCACAGTCACCGAATTGCCGGAGTACATCCGTCGCTCAACTGATCTTCTCAGCGAAACGGAGCGGCAATTAGTCATCAACTACCTTGCGGCTCATCCCTGTTCTGGAAATGTTATGGAGGGAACCGGCGGAATTCGAAAGCTTCGATGGGGTCGTGGAAGCCGGGGGAAGAGTGGCGGAGTCCGCATCATCTACTATTACCACAGTGCAGCTATTCCACTCTATCTGCTCACTATTTTTGGAAAGAATGAACGAGCTAACCTATCGAAGGCAGAACGAAACGATCTCGCTAAACTGGTTGATGCGCTCGTCGGGCTTGCATTGGAGAAATCATAATGTCTAAGGCGTACGAAACCATTGCCCAAGGGTTAAAAGAAGCTATTGCTCTCAATGAGGGCAAATCGATCACGGTTCAGGTACATCGTCCAGAAAAAATCGATGTTGCCCAGTTGCGGCATAGTCTGGGCCTGACTCAGGCCGAATTTGCGGCCAAATTCTGTATTAGTCTGGCCACCCTTCGCCATTGGGAGCGCGGTGATCGTAAACCGCATGGTCCGGCACTGGCGTTGCTGCATGTGGTGGCCAAAGAGCCGCAAGCCGTGCTCCGTGCTCTGGCCTGACAATTCGCCAATAGGCAATACTGGCCACTCTGGCTGCTTGTCGTAGTGAAAATCGCATCGAGATTAAGGAAGGTCTGCTGCCGGATCAGACGGTGGCGGTGCGCGGCGCGGCGTTTCTCAACGATGGGGATTTGGTGCAAATCAGCGCCGACACCGCTCCGACATCCGCCACGAATAGCCTTCCAGCCCGCTGAAGGGCCTCTTTCTCGCTGCGCAGATCATCGACCCAAGCGCGGGGCGATGGCGCTTTCTCATTTTGCAAACAGGACAATGCTGTGCTGACCGGTGAAATTCGTAATCAGGTCGATCAAATCTGGAATGCGTTTTGGTCGGGCGGGGTTTCCAATCCGCTTTCGGTGATCGAGCAGATTACTTACCTGCTGTTCATCAAGCGGCTGGATGATCTTCAGACGCTGGAGGAGAACAAGGCGCAAACGCTCGGCCTTCCTTTGGAGCGGCGCATTTTCCCACAAGGCGCGGACGAGAAGGGCTGCCCTTACGCCGATTTGCGTTGGTCGCATTTCAAACATTTCGAGCCGCGCCGGATGATGACGGTGGTGGATGAACACGTCTTTCCCTTTCTGCGCGCTCTGGGCGTGGAGGGATCGAGCTACGACCGTCACATGCGGGATGCCCGGCTTGGTTTTAGCAATGCGGGCCTGCTCGCCAGGGCGGTGGAGATGCTGGATAAAATCCCGATGGAGGATCGGGACACCAAGGGCGACGTTTACGAGTACATGCTCGGCAAAATCGCCACCGCCGGGCAGAACGGTCAATTCCGCACCCCGCGCCATATCATTCAGTTGATGGTGGAGATGGCGGCTCCGACGCCGGAGGAGGTGATTTGCGATCCGGCGGCGGGGACGTGCGGTTTTTTGGTGGCGGCGGGCGAGTATTTGCGCCGCTGCCATCCGGGGTTGTTCCGCAACGAGAAGCAGCGCCGCCATTTTCATCAGGGCTTGTTTCACGGTTTCGATTTCGATCCGACCATGTTGCGGATCGGGGCGATGAACATGACGCTGCACGGCGTCGAAAACGCCAATGTCACCAACCGCGACAGCCTCGCCCAGGATCATGCCGCCGACGCCGGGGCTTATTCGCTGGTGTTGGCGAATCCGCCTTTCGCGGGATCGCTGGATTATGAATCGACGGCCAAAGACCTTCAGCAGATCGTCAAGACCAAAAAGACCGAATTGTTGTTTCTGGCGTTGTTTTTGCGGCTGTTGAAGGTCGGCGGTCGGGCGGCGGTGATCGTGCCGGATGGGGTGTTGTTCGGCTCGTCCAAGGCGCATCGGGAATTGCGGCGGATGCTGGTTGAGGAGCACAAGCTGGATGCGGTGGTCAAGCTGCCGTCCGGCGTGTTTCGCCCGTATGCGGGCGTATCGACCGCTATTCTGTTGTTCACGAAAACCGGTGTCGGCGGCACCGATCAGGTTTGGTTTTACGATCTGCAAGCTGATGGGTTTTCTTTGGATGATAAGCGGAATCCATTGTTGCCAGCGGAGAAACTGGGGCCGATTCCTACCGAGGCGTTGAGCGTTGAGGAACATGTTAAAAATAATCTGCCGGATGTGTTGGCGCGTTGGCGGCAGCGGGCCGGTAGCGAGCGCGAGAACCCGCGCACGGGGCAGAGTTTTTGCGTGCCCAAAGCCGAGATTGCTGCGACCGGCGGTTATGATCTTTCACTGAATCGCTATCGAGAGGTCGAACACGAGGAGCAAAATCATGATGCACCTGCGGATATTATTCGGGAGCTTCGGGAAATTGAGGAGGAGATTTTAAAAGGACTGAAACAAATTGAGGAGATACTGGGGTGAAATCAGGTTGGAGAAAAATTCATTTTGAGGATGTTGTATCAGATGAAACAGGTGGTAATGTAAAATCCCCCCAAGGTGATTTTCAATCTAGTGGTTTATACCCAATCATTGATCAAGGTAAAAGCTTTGTTGCTGGATACACTAATGATAAACACCGGCTTTGCAAATCAAAAATACCTGTAATTTTATTTGGCGATCATACCAAATGCTTTAAATATATCGATTTTCCTTTTTGTTTAGGAGCTGATGGAACAAAAATTCTCCGTCCAAAAATAGAAGCACATGAGAAATATTTATTCTATTTTCTCCAGACGATTCCTATGCCAGAGGCTGGTTATAGTCGTCATTTTAAATACTTAAAAGACTCTGAAATTGTTCTGCCCCCTATACAAGAGCAAAAACGCATCGCCGCAATTCTTGATCAAGCTGATGCGTTGCGAAGGCTGCGCCAGCGCGCCATTGACCGCCTCAACATGCTTGGGCAGGCGATTTTTTATGAGATGTTTGGTGATCCTGCTACTAATCCAAAAAGTTGGCCTATAGTAACTATAAAAGAGCTAACTGCATCAACCCAATACGGTACAAGCTCCAAAGCGGGCGATGTTGGTAATTTTCCCATTCTGCGGATGGGTAACATTAATGAATCTGGAGCTTTCGATTATTCAAGCCTGAAATACATCGACCTATCCGCTTTAGATATTGAAAAATACACCGTCCGAGATGGCGATATACTTTTCAATCGAACAAATAGCCCTGATCTCGTTGGTAAAACAGGAGTTTATCGAGGAAATTCAATATATGCCTTTGCTGGTTATCTGGTCAGACTAAGAGTTAATGAAAAGGCAGTTCCTGAATATGTAGGAATATATCTAAATAGCCCATTCGGAAAAAAGATTTTACGAAATATGTGTAAGACTATTATTGGAATGGCAAATATAAACGCAAAGGAATTGCTTACAATCCCTGTTCCTTTGGGAGCGAAATCGTGCAAAGACGACTGACTGCAATTATTGAACGAGAAAGCGACGGCTACGTTTCGCTCTGTCCCGAACTCGATATCGCCAGCCAGGGCAATACGGTTCAAGAGGCGCGAGACAATCTTCAAGAAGCGCTGGAACTATTTTTTGAAACCGCCTCACCTGGAGAAATTCAGCAGCGCTTTCACGAAGAGGTCTACATCACCCAGTTAGAGATCGCCATTGGGTAAGCTGCGTATTTTATCCGGCCAGGAAGTTTGCGCCATCTTGGCTCGCCATGGTTTTGTGGAAGCGCGTCAACGCGGCAGTCAGATCGCCATGCAAAAACGGCTTGCGGATTCAACGATCACCGTACCCGTACCCAATCATTCGGAAATCCGCATCGGTACGCTTCAATCCATCATCCGGCAGTCTGGCATTCCCAGGAGCGAATTCGAGGCATGAACGTCTCCGCTTGGTCCATCCGTAACCCGGTCGCCGCCGCGATGCTGTTCGTTCTGCTCTCCTTGGCGGGGCTGGCCGCGTTTCAGGCCATGAAGGTGCAAAACATGCCCGACATGGACTTGCCCACCATCAACATCACCGCCGCCCTGCCCGGCGCGACGCCCGGCCAGTTGGAAAACGAAGTCGCCCGCAAGCTGGAAAACAGCATCGCCACCGTGCAGGGCCTCAAGCACATCTACACCACCATCGGCGACGGCTCGGTGCTGATGATGGTGGAATTTCGTTTGGAAAAACCGCCGCAGGAAGCGCTGGACGACGTGCGTTCGGCGGTGGCGCGGGTGCGCGGCGACTTGCCGGGCGATTTGCGTGATCCCATCATCAACAAGCTCGATTTCGCCAGCCAGCCGGTGCTGGCCTTCAGCATCGCCTCGCAAAAGCTGAACGACGAGGAACTGTCGTGGTTCGTCGATAACGACATCACCAAACGGCTGCTGACGGTGCCGGGCGTCGGCGCGGTCGCGCGGGTCGGCGGGGTCAACCGCGAGGTGCGGGTGGCGCTCGATCCGGCGCGGATGCAAGCGCTCGGCATCACCGCCGCCGAGGTCTCGCGCCAGTTGCGTCAGGTCCAAACCGAAAGCGCCGGCGGGCGGATGAATTTGGGCGAGGGCGAGCAACCGGTTCGCACCTTGGCGACCGTCGCGTCCGCCGACGGACTGCGCGCGTTGCGCCTCGCGCTGCCCGACGGGCGCGGCATTCAACTCGATCAGATCGCCACCATCGAAGACACCTTCGCCGAACCGCGCTCGGCGGCGTCCTTGAACGGCAAGCCGGTGGTCGGTTTTGAAGTGACGCGCAGCCGGGGCGCGAGCGAAATCGAGGTCGGCGCGGGCGTGCGCCAAGCGCTACAAGCGATGCGCGAGGCGCGGCCCGATCTGGCGATCACCGAAGCCTTCGATTTCGTCACCCTGGTGGAGGAGGAATACCACAACTCCCTGCACATGCTGCTGGAAGGGTCTTTGTTGGCGGTGCTGGTGGTCTGGCTGTTCTTGCGCGATCTCCGCGCCACCCTGGTCTCCGCCGTGGCGCTGCCGATGTCGATGTTGCCCGCGTTGATCGGGATGCACTGGGTTTTTGGATTTTCGATCAACGGCGTCACCCTGCTCGCCATGTCGCTGGTGATCGGCATTCTGGTGGACGACGCGATTGTGGAAGTGGAAAACATCGTGCGTCACCTGCACATGGGCAAGACCCCGTATGAAGCGGCGATGGAAGCGGCCGACGAAATCGGCTTGGCGGTGATCGCCACCACCTTCACCCTGATCGCGGTGTTTCTGCCGACCGCCTTCATGAGCGGCATCGCCGGGAAGTTCTTCAAACAGTTCGGTTGGACCGCCTCGCTGGCGGTGTTCGCCTCGCTGGTGGTGGCGCGGATGCTGACCCCGATGATGGCGGCCTATTGGATCAAACCGACCTCTGATCTGGTCCATGTGCCGCGCTGGCTGCTCATCTACCAGCGCTGGGCGGCCTGGTGCGTGCGCCATCGGCTGCTGACCGTGATCGGATCGGGACTGTTTTTCATCGGCTCGATTATGCTGATCCCGCTGCTACCGCAAGGCTTCATTCCGCCGGACGACAATTCACAAACCCAGGTTTATCTGGAACTCACCCCCGGCTCGACCCTGAAGGAGACCCAGGCGGTGGCCGAACAAACCCGCCAGCGGCTGATCGGGCTGGAGCACGTTAAAAGCGTTTACACCACCATCGGCGGCGGCAGCGCGGGCGGCGATCCGTTCGCGCCCGCCGGTAACGCCGAAGTGCGCAAGGCGACGCTGACCATCCAACTCAGCCCGCGCGGCCAACGCCCGCGCAAGCAAGACGTGGAAAAAGACATCCGCGCCGCGCTGGCGAGCCTGCCGGGCGTGCGCAGCAAAGTTGGGTTGGGCGGATCGGGCGAAAAATACATTCTGGTGTTGCAAGGCGACGATGCCCAGGCGTTGCTCGGCGCGGCGCGGGCGGTGGAGCGCGACCTGCGGCAAATCCCCGGCTTGGGCAGCATCACCAGTACCGCCAGCCTGGTGCGTCCGGAGATCGCGGTGCGGCCCGATTTCGCCCGTGCCGCCGATCTGGGCGTGACCAGCAGCGCGATGGCCGACACGCTGCGGGTGGCGACCTTGGGCGACTACGACGCGCAACTGCCCAAGCTCAATTTGCCGCAGCGCCAAATCCCCATCGTGGTCAAGCTCGACGACAAGGCCCGCAACGATCTGGACACGCTGTCGCGGCTGCCGGTGCCGGGCGCGAAAGGGCCGGTGCCGCTGGGTCAAGTCGCCGCCCTGAGCTACAGCGGCGGCCCGGCGATCATCAACCGCTACGACCGCTCCCGCAACGTCAATCTGGAAATCGAACTGTCCGGCGTGCCGCTGGGCGATGTGGTCGCCGCCGCCAAGGAATTGCCCGCGATCGAGAATCTGCCGCCCGGCGTGCGGGTGGTGGAAGTCGGCGACGCCGAGGTGATGGGCGAGTTGTTCGCCAGCTTCGGTCTGGCCATGCTGACCGGCGTGTTGTGCATCTACATCGTGCTGGTGCTGCTGTTCAAGCAACTGCTGCATCCGGTCACCATCCTGGCGGCGCTGCCGCTGTCGCTGGGCGGCGCGTTCATCGGCCTGCTGCTGACCAATAAGAGTTTCTCGATGCCGTCCTTGATTGGCCTGATCATGCTGATGGGCATCGCCACCAAGAACTCAATCCTGTTGGTGGAATACGCCATCGTGGCGCGGCGCGACCACGGGCTGTCGCGCTTCGACGCCTTGATGGACGCCGGCCTCAAGCGGGCGCGGCCCATCGTGATGACCACCCTGGCGATGGGCGCGGGCATGTTGCCGATTGCGGTGGGCTGGGGCGGAGCCGACGAAAGCTTCCGCTCGCCGATGGCGATCGCGGTGATCGGCGGCCTGATCACCTCGACGTTTCTCAGCCTGCTGGTGGTTCCGGCCTTCTTTACCTACGTGGACGATATAGCGCAGTGGTGGGCTCGGCTGCGGGGTACATCCGCCGAAGCTCGATCGGAACCCTATCCCGGTTAGCCGGGCCGAAGGCTCATATCCGTTTGCCAATACCAGCACAGGTGGTCTTTATGGGCATGTAGACCGTCAAAACTTGGCATTCATCGCCTGCCAAGCGCTGTCGAGGTCTTGTTCCTCTCGCACCCGGTCGGCATCCGCCTCAGCGGCCAGCGCAAAGCACAGAAGAAGCTTGGATCGGTCGGTTAATCAATGGTGGGCTCTTCAAAATTAATTCATCCGGTTGGGCCTTACAAGAAAATGACACAAGTCGCCGCAGGAAGCGGGACAATCAGAAATCCTGCGCAAGCTTTTTTACAAGCTTAGTATTTGTAGAGGCCAACAATTTGCTGAATGCATCCGCTGAAATCGGGGGGCTGAACAAATACCCTTGAATTTCATCGCAATCAAGACCTTGAAGATAGGCAAGTTGTTCCTGCGTTTCAACGCCTTCGGCGATAACCCTAAGTTTTAGGCTATGGGCTAGAGTAATGATTGATTTTACAATGGCTGCATCTTCAAAGCTGGTATGAAGGTTGCGAATAAAAGATTGGTCAATCTTGAGGTTATGAATGGGAAAGCGCTTTAAATAACTTAATGAAGAATAACCTGTGCCAAAATCATCAATGCTGAGATGTAAGCCCATATTTTTAAAGGCCTTCAGTGTTGCAATGGTTTTATCGATATCCTCTATGGCCACACTTTCAGTAATTTCAAACTCCAACTTATCGGGATCAAGGCCGGCAATAGCTAAAATGGTTTCGACTTTTTTGATCAAATCAGGTTGTCGAAATTGTAACGGCGAGAGATTAATGGCGATCCGCAACGATGAAAAACCCTGATCGTGCCAATTCTTGACTTGCGTGCATACCGTCTGAATGATCCATTCTCCAATGGCAATAATCAAGCCAATTTCTTCACAAAGAGGAATAAATTGTGCGGGTGAGACTCGCCCTTTTTGTGGGTGATTCCACCGTAACAAAGCCTCGGCCCCACAAATTGCTCCAGTAGTGGTTTGGATTTTTGGCTGGTAGTAAAGTTCAAATTCGCAACGCTCCAACGCACGGCGAAGGCTATTCTCCATGTCCAATCTTTCTAGGGCAGCGGCATTCAAAATCTTTGAATAAAATTGATAATTATTTTTACCGATTGATTTGGCATGATACATCGCTGAATCGGCATTTTTTAAAAGCTCGTGACTGGTTTGCCCATCCGTGGGATAGCACGCAATACCAATACTGGCTGTTGAATAAATTTCACGGTCATCGATAACGAAAGGTGCCGATAGCTCAAATATGATTTTTTTAGTAATGGCGGTGGTCACCGCTAGCGGTTCTTGAACATTTTCAAAGTGGGAAACCGCAATAACAAACTCATCGCCGCCAAGTCGCGCGATCGTGTCTTCCCTGCGTAAGTTCTTGACCAATCGTTGGGCGACCTCGCACAAGAGTAAATCACCCGCCAGATGCCCTAGAGAGTCATTCACATGTTTAAAGCGGTCTAGGTCAATAAATAAAACGGCTACAAAAGATTTTTTACGTTCCGCCAGCGCCAGAACGTGCTGTAGTCGATCCTTGAGTAACAAACGGTTAGGTAATCCTGTCAAATTATCGTAATGAGCCATGTAATAGAGCTGCTCTTCCCAGCTTGCATTAGAAAGAGCAACGGCTACACGATTTACAAAGTCTCGGGCCAGAAGAATATCATCTTCCTTTAAAGTAGATAATTTTCGATACCCGAGGCAGATTATAGCGGATAAGTCCTCTTTTAGAGCAATAGGAAGCACTAAAAATGAAACAGCCCCAAGCTTTTTCAAGGAAGCAAGATAAGCAGGCGAGTCATTCTGGTTGGAAACCACCAAGTGATCCTGATTTACCAACAGATGCTGGCGCTCTGTCGGGGCTAGCTCCAGCAGGTCGGAAATGATGGTTTCTCTAAATAGCTCAACCAAAGTATAGACGCGATAGGCTGCGGTTTGATCACCGTCTTTTACTATTATACTAATACAATCATATGCGATAATTTCTTGAGTGCGTGTGAGGACGATTTTAATAATGTCCTCAATTTTGAAAGTTGAAAGGATCAATTGATCGATATTTGCCATTGTGGATAAGATATGAAACTGCTTGTCAATTTGAACCGCCATATGGTTCACTGAATCAGCTAGATCTTCAAATTCGTCGCCACTCGTGACTTCAACCGGTTTCTTGAAGTTTTTGTTGGCAATACGCCGTACGCCTTCCATCAATTTTTCGAGAGGGATTAAGTTTCTGCGAATCTGATGAATGCTCAACCATGCTACGATAGCGAGTGTTAATACACTAATAAATCCAAAGATAGTACTGAAGTCTTTTATGGGTATTAATGAGCTGGCTTTTGGTTGGGTAATTACCACGGTCCATTTCGCTATGAAGAAATGAGGTTTTAAAAAAATTGCCCAATAATTTACTAAGAATTCTTCGTCATTTGGAGCGTGCCAGGTGAATTGACTTGTAAGCGTTTTATTCAGGGCGCTTAGTTGTTGTAAACTTATTGCATGGTTCTGGTGAGAGCAGAACAGTACGCTGCCAGATTCATCGAGAATACAAAATTGTACTTCAGATCCAAGTGAGTCAGTATCGCCCCATAAATGCGTTGAATCAATTTCTCCAATCAGCAACCCTCTCTCTGGAGCTTGCGGGTCAAGCAATTGAATTAGAAAAATTCTTACCGACGAATAAGGCTGATACTCGCTGAGGAGGATGCTGCTGCCTGTCTTAAGATGATCGTTTCCATCATGAAGTAGTTTTTTTAGTTTTTCGCTATTAGCGAGAGCGGGCACAGGCTGCTTTGGATCGATCATTAATGTTATTTTTTCAAAATTACCGCCAGTTTTCAGGTTGATCGATTCGTTTGTTTTTGAGTCTGTAGTCAGCTCTTTCTGGCGAAAATTTTGAGCGGTCCAATCCAACTGTATTTTTAATAATAGCAGACGATCTAGAAGTGCCATGCCATAGCTTTTACTTTTTTGCTTAAGCTGTTCAGACTGCTGGTTGGTAAGGACATTGTTTATTTGATTAAACGACAACACGGCCAGTAATATAACGGGTACTAGCGCTGAGATAATAAATAGTAAAAATATTCTTCGTGCGACTTTGCTGTGGAGAAAAGTCAGTTCGATTTTCATAATGCAAATGGGGTTGTCGCTTGCTATCAATAGTCGGAAGCTAACCCAATAAATCCTCCGTTATTGGCACGAATGATATCATCTTGGCTCGCCTTTGCGGTTAACGGCGAAACGCTTTTTCCATCTTTTCCGGCACTGTACAGATCATAGTCAGTATTTAATGGATTCAAGTTGTGATCTTTGCGCACCTTGCCTTTTCCTTTAGCGTCACTCATAGTCAAATATTGATAAGGATTTTTCCATGGATCCAATAAAGGGATTTGCTCCGTTAGCTCGTTTAAAGTCTCAGGATAGGTAGAATTAATGGTATAAAAACGTTGGATTGCCAATTCGATAATTAAAATATCATTTTTTGCATTATTGATTTGCAAACGGTCATAATAAATACGATAAGAATTTAGGCCAATCATCGCCAAAATTCCAGCTATAGTAAGTGCTAACAACAATTCGACAAGGGTAAAGCCATAGTATTTTTTCGATGAATTTCTTTGAATTATTGCTACAGCATAGCGATTTTTTATGCTTGAGCTGGCACTAATTCTACTCGTGAGTTTCCACATAAAATAGTGAATTTTTCTGCGATGGTTTAAAGGTTGCCTCTCAAGAATATATTGCCGTCTTTGAGTGGTGAACAGCTCATCATCACGCATGATCAGGGGTGTACTGATCAATCTCAACGTCGCCGCATGAAGTTTTTGCAAGAATGATTCCAATTTGTTTCAGGAATCGCCATTTACGAGATAAAAAAACGAAAAAACACTGCCGACTAACATTGAATAAAAATACTTTAAGCCATCATCGATCATTCCGGCTTCATTCAAGCCAGATTTTAGTCAGATAGAAATATCCGCCTACCGGGACCGATTCCATGTTCGCGAAGATGACGACTCCGGCGATCCGCGCTAAGTCCAGCGGTCTGCCAACCGGCCCGGTGAGTATGTCTTGGATCGGTATTCGTAAGACAGCCCGGCTCAAGGGCATCACCTCAAAGTCGCGATTGAAGCGATCTTCATGCCGTTGGTCGTGCGCTGCGTCGTGAACGCGCACCATCAACCGTAGAGAGGTTGCCGCCGGATTGGTTACATCCAAGAGTAGCGCTGAGAAACCGCGCCAGTCGGGTTCTGGTTCGTCAAGACTCGCGCCCGGCCAAACGGTCGCTGCGAGATAAGCGACGCGCAGGCTCAAAGCGTCATCGAGTCGTGCCCATTGTGTGGGAAGCGGTTGCAGCGACAGCGTTGCCGTGGGACTGCTGATAAAGTACAGATCACGCGGCGCTGAAAAGCGCGCCACGATCGGAAATGCTGAAGCCCGATCGAAGTAAGCAACCGCCGCTTGACCCAGCGGTAACAAGGCCCACAAGCCGCAGATCACGCCCAACACGGCGGTGGCGATCCGGCCAGTCGATTGCGGGTGGGCCAACCACAATTTTCGGTCGAACGCGGCGGCGATTCCCAAGACGCACGCCGCGCCGAGAGCGTCGGTTTCCAAATCGCCCAGCGAGGCATCCCGGTCTATGAAGGATTGGACAATCTCGATTGAAGCGCCAACGCCAACGGCGGTCAGAAAGGCGATCCCGTAACCGAATGCTCTTTTGATCGGTTGTTGTCCCAACCGAACCAACCGCAGCACGATAAACGCGAACGCGCCCAGAGCCGGAGCATGGGCTGTGTCGTTGAGTACATCCAAAATCTTGAGGCGTGAGGGTAAGGTGACGAACAGCACCAGCGCGATCAACGCCAGCGCCGCGACAATCAAAACAAGCTGCGAGCGCTTGCTGGGTTCCGCCGAAATGGAAATAGTCAATTGAGGTCGAGCGCGGCTCTGAAAAATGAAATCCATCCGGCCGCTGAGGCTGATTTGCAGCGCGCCGATCCGGTGGGGTCAATAGGACTGGTTCATAATGACCTGAATTCCCGGAGACCGTTCAAGCGGCTCCGGGCCAAGGGGGCCTGCTCAGTGTTTTCTTGCCGCCGCTTTAACCGCTTTGGCCTTCGAGGCTTGCTCCGGCATAAGAGAGGAATGATGGCTGGTGATCAACCAATCCGAGCCGTCCCATTCATACGTAAAACTGTAGCGACCGCTGGCGACGGCACCTGTTTTGGCGAAGCTAAAGGTATAAAGCCCGGAATCGGTGGCGACGTTACAGCTCAAATCGATATGGCGGAAGTCAATTTTTCCGGAAGGTTGATCGGCTAGAAAGTGATGAAAATAGTCCTCTCTCTTTTCGGGTGTCAGGCGCGGTTCATTTGAAAGGGTCGGCAACAGAATCGAATGTCCGGCGTAATTGGCCGCGACTTTGCGGGGATCGCCCGACTGTAAGGAGTTGTTCCAACGATCGAACAGGGCGGCGATTTCGGGCTCCGTCACCGGATGGCAAGTTTCCGTTCGAGTCGGTGACGGGGCCGGTTGGGTGATTTGCTGGGACGCACATCCGGTAAGCAGAACAGCGGCGACAACCATGCGGATTGACCTCATAAGGGCTCCCCTAAATTAATCATGATTTTGAAAGGCAACGAAGCGGTTTCCAGTTGCGGCCGTCCTGGCCGACACGCAGGCGCGAGCGCGCTTGAGCGAGACTCCTGGCCTGCAAATTGCTGGGAAGGACCAACTCACCCAGTGAGTCGGATTCAATTTTAAGACATCTTGCTCTGAATTGGGTTGGTTTCAACCTGATCGTCAAAGAGGATGAGTGCCAATATCCTTACAACGGAGATTGAGTTTGGCTCTGTCAGAAGATCGAATGCTGGCGGTTGTCCCAAAGTTTGGTGAAGCCTCATGAGCGAAAAATCGAAGTCGAGCGCGGTTTTGGCCTGTCTGATATGCGCCGCGCCGCTGGTGTCGCGGCGCGCGCGGCACGACAAATTATGCGGCCGGCGGGAATGCGCTTGGCAGTATGCGCTGTTGCGGCGACAGCAGAAGTTGTGCAAGGTGTGCGGGCGGCCGCTGGCGTTGTCGGAATTGCCGACTCGGCTATGCGCGGCGCTCGACTGCCAGCGCGTCGGCCTTGCGGAATTCTCGCGCCAAGTCGCCGAGCGCCGGCAAACCCGCACTAAGGCTTTGATCGAACAAGAGGTCGCCGAAGCGATCCAATTGCGCGACCGGGTGATGGGCAATTTTGGACTCAGCCAACCGGAGGTCTTTCCGCTGGTGGTGATTCCGGCCTTCACGGCCAAACTCGTCAGCCTGCCAACACAGCGCCGCCGGACTTTTCGAGAGCATCTGATGGCGCTCATCGACCAGTCCGCGCTGCCGCCCGAACCGATTTCGAAGCAAGAAAAGGCGCCTCCCGTCGTTTCCGATCCGACCCCTGAAGCGCGAGCGGTCTTGGGTATGGCGTGCTCGTGTTGTAAAGGCCGCTGCTGCGAGGGTGGAGGGGATCACGCTTATTTAAAGGTCGAAACCATCCGGCGTTACCGGGCCGAACACCCCGACCAGCGCCCCCGCGACGTGCTGGGGGCTTATCTGAGCCGCGTGGGCCGGCGAAGCTACCAGGGGTCGTGCATCTTCCATCAACGCGACGGCTGCGCCCTGTCGCGAGATATGCGGGCGGACCTTTGCAACCAGCACTATTGCAAGGCATTACTGGAATTTCGGCAAACTCTACCGCCGACAGGAGCGATTGGCGCTTTTTTTGTCGCCGCTGATTACGGCGAGCTACAGGCCGCCGCGCTGGTGCGTGAAAATCAGCTGCTCGCCATCCAGCCGACCTTGCCACGACCGGATGAGGTTCGCTGAATCCGAGCAACGCCACGCGCGAGGGCGCGGCATCAGTCGGATTCATTCTGGCCCGTTCAGCTTATTTTTTGCACGGTGCCGTCAAGATTCATCATCAATCTTTCGACTTCCAGTTCTGGATAGCGTTTGTGGATCGCCACCATCAAGTCGCGCAGGAATTTGCCGTGGACGCGCGTTTCTATCTGTTGGTCCTTGGAAAAATCAGTTTTCAAAATCACCTTGTAAGCTCCGCAGTCGCGATGGTCCATCAGAATGACTTTTTTGATGTGATGGAGGTCGATAGCGATTTTGAGATGTTCCCAAAAGGTTTCTTTCCATTCCTTGCAATAGTCGGACAGTACACCCAGTGAAGCGCCTGCCAGGACGATATGGTCATACTGGTTGGTCATGGCGCGTTTGTCCATGTAGTGGGTAATGTCATCGATCAACCGGTAATCCATACAACTCAGTAATAGGGCTTCGGCAGTGTGTGCCGGGGCGATACCGACTTGCGGATCGACCCCATGCCCGGTGTTGGCTTGCGGATCGACCCCATGCCCGGTTTGGGCGGAGGGAGCCGCGCCGTGCCCGGCTTCGGCCATTGCCAACCGCCAGGGAGCCGCTAGTCCCAGCAAGGCGATGCCGCTACCGAGCGTGGCAAGCTGGACGAAGCGACGCCGGCTGAGAGCGGAGTGAGCGTGATAATGGCAATGATCGTGGCAGCTCAAAGTACGATGAGGAGTGGACATGAGTATCTCTGGTTTGTTGGTGATGACTGAGGATTTCAGGCAAGCCTGCTCCATCGAAAATCGTTGAGGGCTATATCGGCCGATTTTTGGGCAAATTAAGCGTATTGCAGAAATACTTATGTCTATTTTAGGTGCTTTTAGAAGACTAATAAGGTTAATTTGTATAGGAATAAATACATCAAAAGCCGCCTCGCGCGTTTGCAACGTGGGTATGGGACAATAACCGATATCTTTATCAATGCGGTTTACCAAAATTTCATGTCCGTGCTTACCGAGGACGCCGCTGCGTCGAATTTGCTACAACCTATCCTGCCGCCCGATACTCGAAAAACCCTGCACTGGGGGCAATTGCATGGCGCCAGCGCTGCGTTGATCATCGCCGCCACCGCCAATCGCTATCGCGGGTTGGTATTGGCGGTCGCGCCGGACAGTCAGACCGCGCTGCGGCTGGAAATCGAATTGCGGGTGTTTGGCGGGCCGGAATTGGACATTCTGGCGTTCCCGGATTGGGAAACGCTGCCTTACGACGTGTTCTCGCCGCATCAAGACATTGTGTCGCAGCGCTTGGCCGCGCTCTACCGCCTGCCGCAACGGCGGCGCGGGGTGCTGGTGGTGCCGGTGGCGACGCTGCTGCAACGGTTAGCGCCGCGCGGTTATCTGGATCGTTACGCCCTACTGCTGAAGGTGGGCGAGCGACTGGATCTGGAGGATTTCCGCCGCCGGTTGGAAGCGGCGGGCTATACCTGTGTCTCTCAGGTGGTGGAGCACGGCGAATTCGCGGTGCGCGGCGCGATCCTCGATCTGTTTCCGATGGGTGCCGAACGACCGTATCGGATCGAATTGTTCGATGATGAAGTCGAGAGCATCCGCGACTTCGATCCGGATACTCAGTTGTCGGTGGCCAAGACCGAACAGATCGAACTGTTGCCGGCGCGAGAATTCGCGCTGGATCAAGACACCATCGCTCGCTTTCGCCAGGCGTGGCGGCGCCAGTTTGAAGGCGACCCGCAGCGTAGCTCGATTTACCGCGAAGTGAGCGCCGGCAACGCGCCTGGCGGCATCGAATACTATCTGCCGCTGTTTTTCGAGCAAACCGCCACCCTGTTCGACTATCTGCCGGAGGCGACGCTGGCGGTGCGCTTGGAAGGGGTGGACGCGGCGATGGCGGGGTTTCAAGAGCAGTTGCTGGACCGTTACGAGCAGCGCCGGTACGACGCCGAACGACCGCTGTTGCCGCCGCCGCTGTTGTTTGTCGAAGCGGCGCAGGTCGAGAAAGCGCTGGCCCGTTACCTGCGGGTGGAATTGCGGGAGGCGGGCGATGGCGAGGTCAACTTTCCCACCGCGCCGCCGCCGCTGTTGCCGTTTCAAGCCCGCGCCGAGCGACCGGCCGCCGCGCTGGAGGATTTTTTGGCGGGCTTTCCCGGACGGGTGCTGTTCGCCGCCGAATCGGCCGGCCGGCGCGAGGTGCTGCTAGAGACCTTGCGCGGCCACGGGATCAAGCCGACGGTTTGCGAGAGTTGGACCGAGTTTTTGGCGCGCGAGGATTTGCGGTTGGCGCTGACGGTCGCGCCGCTGGAGCAAGGTTTGCTGCTGACCGAACCGCCGTTGGCGATCGTCGCCGAACCGCAGTTGTACGGCGAGCGGGCGCGGCAGACCCGGCGGCGGGTGGCCAACCGCGATCCCGACGCCATCATCCGCAACCTCACCGACCTCAATCCCGGCGCGCCGGTGGTGCATGAGGAACATGGGATCGGTCGCTATCAGGGTCTGGAGCGGTTGGAAGTCGCCGGCATCGACGGCGAATTCGTGGTGGTGGAATACGCCGACCACGACCGTCTGTACGTACCGGTCGCCTCGCTGCATTTGCTCAGCCGCTACACCGGCGCGTCGCCGGAAAGCGCGCCGCTGCACAAACTCGGCAGCGGCCAGTGGGAAAAGGTCCGGCGCAAGGCCGCCGAGCAAGTCAGCGACGCGGCGGCGGAATTGCTCGACATCTACGCCCGGCGCGAGGCTCGGCCCGGTCACGCCTTCACTTTAAGCGAAGCCGATTACGCCGCTTTCGCCGCCGCCTTTCCGTTCGAGGAAACCCCGGACCAGCAGATAGCCATCGACGCGGTGATCGCCGATTTGCGCGCCGGCAAGCCGATGGATCGGGTGGTGTGCGGCGATGTCGGTTTCGGCAAGACCGAAGTCGCGATGCGCGCCGCCTTCGTGGCGGTGCAGGACGGCCGCCAGACAGCGGTGCTGACGCCGACCACGCTGCTGGCCCAGCAACACTATCAAAATTTTCTCGACCGCTTCGCCGACTGGCCGGTGCGGATCGAACTGCTGTCTCGCTTTCGTTCCGCCAAGCAGCAAAGCGAGACCTTGAAAGCGCTGGTCGAGGGCAAGGTCGATATCCTGATCGGCACCCACAAGCTGTTGCAGAACGATGTCCGCTTTAAAAATCTGGGACTGACCATCATCGACGAGGAACACCGCTTCGGGGTGAAGCATAAGGAACGGATGAAGGCCCTGCGCACCGAGGTGGACGTGCTGACCCTGACCGCCACCCCGATCCCGCGCACGCTCAATATGGCGATGGCCGGTCTTCGCGAGCTGTCGATCATCGCCACCCCGCCGGCCGGTCGGCTGGCGGTCAAGACTTTCGTCAGCCAGTGGAATCCGGCCACGATCCGCGAAGCTTGCCAGCGTGAATTGAAGCGCGGCGGGCAAATTTATTTCCTGCACAACGAGGTGGACACCATCCAACGGATGGCCGCGCAGTTGGCCGAGCTCGCGCCGGGGGCGCGGATCGCCGTCGCCCACGGCCAAATGCGCGAGCGCGATCTGGAGCAGGTGATGCTGGATTTCTACCATCGCCGCTGCAACTTGCTGTTGTGTACGACCATCATCGAATCGGGCATCGACGTGCCCAGCGCCAACACCATCCTCATCAATCGCGCCGACAAGCTGGGGCTGGCGCAATTGCACCAGTTGCGCGGCCGGGTCGGCCGCTCGCACCACCGCGCCTACGCTTATCTGATCGTCCCACCGCGCCAGGCGATGACGGCGGACGCGATCAAGCGGATCGAGGCCATCGAATCGCTGGAGGATTTGGGCGCGGGTTTCATGCTGGCCAATCACGATCTGGAAATTCGCGGCGCGGGCGAACTGCTGGGCGAGCAGCAAAGCGGCCAGATTCATGAAGTCGGGTTTACCCTGTACATGGATTTGCTGGAGCGGGCGGTGCAGGCGCTCAAGGCCGGACGGGTGCCGGAGTTGGATCGGCCGCTGGATCACGGCCCGGAGATCGACCTGCAAAGCCCGGCTCTGATTCCCGACGATTACTTGCCCGATATCCACAGCCGGTTGATTTTATACAAGCGGATCGCCAGCGCCCGCGACGAGGCCGAACTGCGCGAGTTGCAGGTCGAAATGATCGACCGCTTCGGCCTGTTGCCGGAGCCGGTCAAGAATCTATTCCGGGTCACCGGCTTGAAATTGAAAGCTACACCCATCGGGATCAAGAAAATCGAAGCCGGTCCCAAAGGTGGGCGGCTCGTCTTTGGGCCGCAACCCAAGGTGGACCCGGTTAAACTGGTCCAACTGATCCAACAGCAACACCACGTCTACAAGCTGGATGGCAAGGACAAGCTGCGTTTTATCAAGGAATTGGCCGATGCTCAGAGCAGAGTGGTGGCAGTGGAGCGGCTATTGGAAGGGATCGGGAGCTAATCCACCATGATCGAGGTAACGCCTGAGCTCCACATCGCCGAGGACGAACTGCACTTTCAATTCAAACTGGCGTCCGGCCCCGGCGGTCAGAATGTCAACAAAGTCGCGACGGCGGCGGAGTTGCGTTTCGATGCGGCTCATTCGCCGTCGCTGCCGGATGCGGTGCGGTCGCGGTTGCTGGCGCTGGCCGGCAGCCGGGCGACGCAGGACGGCGAATTGCTGATCACCGCCCGCCGTTTTCGCAGTCAAGAGCGCAACCGGCAGGACGCCATCGAACGGTTGATCGACTTGATTCAAAGAGCGGCCGAGGCTCCCAAGCCGCGCTTTAAAACCAAGCCTTCGCGCGCCGCCAAGCAGCGGCGCATGGACGCCAAGCGGCGGCTCGGCGATAAGAAGCAAACCCGTCGTGCGGTTGGAGCCACGCGGGAGTTCGAGTGAACAGCATTATCTTCGTGGAGCTGAAGCCATGACCCAATATTTCGATATTTCGCTGACCATTTCCTCCGAGCTGCCGCGTTGGCCGGGTAGTCCGCCCGTTGAATTCACCCGCCGCCGCGACATGGCGCGGGGCGATCCTGTCAACGACGGCGCGCTGAGCTTCGGCGTCCATACCGGCACCCATGTCGATGCGCCCGTTCACTTTTTAGCGAACGGTACGGATGTGACCCAACTAGCGCTGGATGCCTTGCTCGGGCCGGCGGTCGTGGCGGCGTTGCCGGGCGTCGATGCGGTTAGCGCCCGCGATCTGGAAGCCCTCGATTTACCCGCCGACACGCAGCGTTTGTTGCTGCGCACCCGCAATTCCGAGGGCTGGCGGCAGGGCGAGCGCGAATTCCGCAAAGATTTCGTGGCGCTGACCGCCGACGCCGCGCGCTGGGTGGTGGCGCGCGGTTTGCGCTTGATCGGCGTCGATTATCTATCAGTGCAACGCTTTCACGACGGGCCGGACACTCACATCGCTTTGTTGGAAGCCGACGTGGTGATTCTGGAGGGTTTAAATTTGGCCGAGATCGAGCCGGGTCCTTACGAACTGATCGCGCTACCGCTCAAGCTGGCCGGTGGCGATGGCGCGCCCGCGCGGGCGGTACTCAAAAGTTTGGCGGGCTGACGGAGAGTGTTTTGTCGTTGGGCCAGCCGCTTTTTACACGTTGGTTACAAACTTAATAAAACTCCAGGATTCTGAAATGGCTGTGAAATTCTTTTAAGTGATGATCGCCCTGAATCTTGAAAGACCGAATAGGTCCGCCGCGGCATAGCCGATAGAGTTCAGGGGACATGGCCATGGGCATAGAAATAACCGCTATCGATGTTCGGATAGAAAAATTCAGTTTGCCCGCGATGGCCGGGGCTGCGGCGTTTCTGCAACGAACCGGCCCGCTCAACATGCCCTTGCTTAGCTTATACGGCTTACCCGTAGTAGGCGGCGCGCTCGCTGCCTACAATATTTTGGTTGAAATGCCAGGCACGGTGACGATGACCGACACCAATACCATGGTGCAGAACGTGATCGACCGTCTTGAGTTTTTTCGCAGGTTCAATAAAAACCGCAAAATGAGCAGGCTCAATATTCTCGATCACGGTAATCCGAAGCAAATGGAAATCGGTAGCGATTGCATCGACGAGAAAAATATCGATTCTTTTTCCAAAATCTTGGGTTTGCTCAAAGGTAAATTCGATCAAAGCGGTTTTGTGCATCTGCAAAATTGCGAGATCGGTAACAACGAGAAATTGCTCGCCGCTTTCGCCCGCATCATCAACGTGCCGGTCTATGCGGGCACGGGCTCCCACAATAGTGTTCTCCGCTTAAACACCGGGGATTATGTGCGCGCCAATCCTGATGGGAGCATCAGTCGAAACGTGGCTAGACCTTAGGCGGCGCTTTGAGGGCGGTCAGACCCGTCGCGGCGGGCATCAAGCCGGGTCCGACTTTGGATCAACGGGCCAAGTTATTCCAATTTCAACGGGTCCGGCCTTAGCACCACCGCGCTGAACGGCGGCAGATTCAGCACGATGGAAAAGGCGAAGCCGTGGCTGAAGACCTCTTCGGCGGTGATCGCATAGCCCGGCACGATCTTGCTGGAACCCCCGTATTCGTGGGCGTCGCTGTGAAATACTTCCCGATACGTGGTCGGATACGGCGCGCCGATCCGATAGTGAGAATAGTGTCGGTCTGAAAAATTCAGCACGAACAGCAGCGCCTCGCGCGGATCGCGGGCCTTGCGGACGAAGCCGAGCACGCTGGTTTCCGCGCCGCCCGCATCCAGCCATTCGAAACCGGCGCCGCGAAAATCGACTTGATACAGCGCCCGCTCCCTGGCGTAGAGTCGGTTCAAAGCACCGACGAAGGTTTGCAAGCGTTGGTGGTGAGGCTGGCGCAGCAGCGGCCATTCCAGTTCGCCATCGTGGTTCCACTCGCTCGGCTGACCGAACTCCCCGCCCATGAAAATCAACTTTTTGCCGGGATGGCCGTACATGAAGGCGTACAGTACCCGCAAGTTGGCGAACTGCTGTCGTTCGTTGCCGGGCATCTTGCCCAGCAGCGATTTCTTTAAATGCACCACCTCGTCATGCGACAGCGACAGGATAAAGTTTTCGTTGAAGGCGTAGCTGAGGCCGAAATCTAGTTTGTGATGGTGGTGGCGACGGTGCTCGGGCTGCTCTTTCATGTAGGACAGCACATCGTGCATCCAACCCATGTTCCATTTGAACCCGAAGCCCAGCCCGCCCATGTGGGTGGGCCGCGACACGTTCGGCCAGGCGGTGGATTCTTCGGCGATCATCATCACGCCGGGGAACTGAGCGTGCACCACCGCGTTGGTGTGCTTGAGAAATTCGATGGCTTCCAGATTTTCGTTGCCGCCGTACTGATTGGGAATCCAGTCTTTCTTGGAATAATCCAGATACAGCATCGACGCCACCGCATCCACCCGCAGTCCGTCGAAATGGAAAGTTTTAAGCCAGTACAACGCGTTGGCGATCAGGAAGTTTTCGATTTCATGGCGGCCGTAATTGAAGATCAACGTACCCCAATCGGGATGCTCGCCCTGGCGCGGGTCGGCGTGCTCGTACAGACAGGTGCCGTCGAACCAGGCCATGGCGTGGGCGTCTTTCGGAAAATGTGCCGGCACCCAGTCCAAAATCACGCCGATGCCGTGCTGGTGGCAGCGGTCGATCAGCTCCATCAATTCTTCCGGCCGACCGTAGCGGGCGGTGGGGGCGTAAAAATTGGAAATTTGATAGCCCCAGGACGGGCCGTAGGGATGTTCGGCCAGCGGCAGAAATTCGATGTGGGTGAAGCCCATCTCCAACACGTAGGGGATCAACTGGTCGGCCAGTTCGCGGTAAGACAGAAACTCGCCATCGGCCTTGCGTCGCCACGAGCCGGAGTGGACTTCGTAAATGGCCACGGGCCGTTCCCAAACCTTGTTTTGCGCCCGCCGCTCCACCCACTCGCCGTCGTGCCAGGGATACTTGCCGTCGGGGTCGTAGACCACGCTGGCGGTGCCGGGCGGAACCTCGGTGTAAAAGGCGTATGGATCGGTTTTCAGAAACGCGGGTCCGCTGCGCGGCACGATCTCGAATTTGTAGAGTTCGCCTTCGCCCAGACCCGGCACGAACAGCTCCCAGATGCCCGAACCCGGCCGCAGTCGCAGCGGGTGGCGGCGGCCGTCCCAGTAGTTGAACGGACCCACCACGCTGATCCGTTGGGCGTTCGGCGCCCAGACCGCAAAGTTGACCCCGGCTTGGCCGTCGACTTCGCAAACGTGCGCGCCCAGCCTCTCGTAAATTTGGTAGTGGTTGCCTTCGGCGAACAAATAGCAATCCTGATCGCCCAGGAACGAGAAAGTGGCGGCATAAGGATCGACAAAAGTATGGTTGCAGCCGTGTTCGGTGGCGTTGAGCCGATAGCGTAGCGCGGTCGGATCGGCGGCGACGATCGCCTCAAACAGCCGGTCTTCCGGCACCCATTGCAGCGGATGCAGCAGGTTGGGCGCGCTTTCGAGCAGCAAACAAGGCGCTTCGGCGTCCGGCAGCAGCGCGCGAACCACGCACAAACCGGGTTCCGCCAGCGGGTGCGGTCCTAGCAGGGCGTGGGGATCGGTGAATCGCCGGGCGATATAGGGACGCTGCTTTGTCGGCTCTTTCCAAAGCGGACCGCTGTCCTCGTGTTGGAGTTTGGCGCCGTCTCCAGCGCCGTGGCTGGCGTCTTTCCCATCCTGGATGGCGTCGTGGGCGGCCCGCATCAGGGTGTCGCGGGCAACGGGTTCTGGCGGTGCAATGCCCAAATGGCCGGCCAGCACGGCGCTTTCCGTTTCGGTCAACGTGGCGCCGATAGCGGCGTTCTCCCGCAGTAGAAAGCGCAAATCGGCCGTCATGGGGTGGCCCTTGAGGCGGGCGGCGTAGGTGCGGACATCGGTCCGCAATGCATCCACATGATAAACCTGGTGCCAGAACTGGGCATTGGCCAACAGGAAGTTGCGCACTTCCGGGCGTTCCAGATCGAAAGCCAACAGGTTCGGCGCGTCCGGAGCATCAGCGTCGTAAATCCGCGAACCGTCGAACCAGCTCAACTCCTGACCCTCGCGCGGCAGCAGCGGCGGAATCCAGTCGAGGATCACTCCGATGCCGTGCTGGTGGCAGGCGTCGATGAAGGCCATCAATTCGGCGGGACGGCCGTAGCGCGGGTTGGGCGCGAAATAGCTGGACACCGTTTCGTCGAAAGTCCACAAAGCCAACTCGACATGAGTGGAGCCGTGCGCCCGCAGGTGTGGGAGCACGAGCTCTTGCAGTTGGCTGTAGCGGGAGACGCGCTCCGGGCTGGCGCTGCCCGCGCCGAAATCGACCCGGTGCACGGCGACCGGCAAGGTCCAGCCTGGGGTTTCCTGCAAGCGCGCCAGCCACAATCTGTCGTGCCAGTCGTGATGGCGCTTGAGGTCGCATATGAAGGCGGCATTATGCGGATAAATTTCGGTCTGAAAAGCCAGCGGATCGGGTTTGAGAAACACCGCGCCTTCGGCGTTGCGGATTTCGTATTTATACAGCTCGCCCAGTTCGAGATCGGGAATGAAGACTTCCCAGACACCGGAGTCGTGCCGCTCCAGGGGATGGCGGCGGCCGTCCCATTGATTGAAGGAGCCGACCACGCTGACCCGGCTGGCGTGAGGTGCCCAGAGCGTGAAATTGATCCCCCTCAGCCCTTTTTTGACCCGTGGATGCGCGCCCAACTTGCCGGATAGCGCATCGAGAGCGCCGCGCTGGAACGCTCGCCCGTCCGCTTGAGTGAAGAAGGGCTTACGGACGGCGTAAGGGTCGTGAAAGGTGTCGGCATGGCCGTTGGCATCGACCGTTACCAGCCGGTACTCCAGTTCGGTGACGCCTGGAATGTCGATGGCGAACAAGCCGTCTGGATGCAGCCGCCGCATTTCGCGCTTGCCTTTCCCATCCGCCAGCACATAAGCCTGTTCGGCCCGCGGCAGAAAAGCGCGGATCGTGAGCGCTCGTTTCCCCGCGACTGGGTGAGGCCCCAGAATGTCGTAAGGTGCGTCATGGCGCAATTCGATGATTTTCTGAATCTGTTGTTCCAGCATCGCCCTTACCTTTTTCGTCTTTAGCCGCTTTGATCGACTTGGAGTGTTCGACCCTATTTTAAATGAGTTGGCGGCCAACCAAGCAGAAAAGCAAGGGGAAAGGATGCTGCTTTGCAAAAAAATCGGGGCGAGCGGCGTCGAGTGTCGCCCCGTTGATAGCAATTGACGGATTTGGCGTTATTGGGCGGGTTGGGCCGGTGGAGCTGACGGCCCGCCGCGCATCATGCGGTGCATGGGTCGACTGGCGAAGAAATCATCCATCGCTTTTTTCTGGGCTGGATCGAGCGCGGCGTACAGATCGCCAGTCGCCTTGGCCATGGCCTTCAGGCTGGCTAAATGCTGCTCCATGCCTTGTATCATGCCTTCGAAATGGGCGACCGCGCCGGTTTCCTGGTTCCGCGCGTTCTGCCACATTTTCATCTTATCGGCATGATGGGCGTCTTGCGCGGCCAGAAAGCCTTTCCAGGCGGTCTGCTGCTCGGGCGTCAGCTTGAGCCGTCCCGCCAGTAATTCCATTTGTTCGGCGCGATGCTGCTGCATCATCGCCATCCGTTGTTCCGGGTTACCGCCCATCCGGCCGTGCCCTTTCCCCATGCCGCCGCCCATCATGCCGCAATCGCCCATGCCGCCGCCCGTCATGCCGTGGCCACCCCAAGGGCCGGCAAATCCGACCGCGGCCAAACCCAAACCCGCCACAGCGGTGGCGACCAACAACTTTTTACGTAACGGTTTCATCTTCGACTCCTGTTGTTTGCTTGGGGCTATTAGACACTGGGGATGTAACCGGGATTTTGCCGGAACCGGCATTTTGTAACGCTTTGTATCAGCCCCACAGCACGGCCAAATCGAACGGTACGGCGGCGAACGGTGATTCAGTCAGATCGGCTGCAAAAATCGCGAATCCGCTAAAACCCCGGTTTTGCGAACAGTCTACAATCGCAACAGTTTCAACGCGACTTCAAGGTATGAACGACCATCTTCTGATCGTGGACGACGACCCCGAACTGCGCCAACTGCTGGCCGACTATCTGGGCCGCAACGGTTTCCGAGTGAGTGGCGCGGCCGACGGGCGCGGACTGTGGGCGGCGCTGGAACAGGGATCGGTGGATTTGGTCATCCTCGATGTGATGCTGCCCGGCGACGACGGGCTGGTGTTATGCCGCAACCTGCGCGCCCGCTCGCCGGTCCCCATCATCATGCTGACCGCGCGCGGCGACGATACCGACCGCATCGTCGGTCTGGAAATGGGCGCCGACGACTATCTGCCCAAGCCGTTCAACCCGCGCGAACTGCTGGCGCGGATCAACAGCATCTTGCGCCGCGCCCGCAGCGCGCCCGCCGAACCGGGCGAGACCCGGCGCTTGCACTTCGCCGGCTGGACGCTGGATGTGGAGGCCCGCCAGCTCGTTGCGCCCGATGGGGTGCTGGTCCCGCTGGGTTCCAGCGAATACCGGCTGCTGCGGGTGTTTCTGGAGCATCCCCAGCGGGTGTTGAACCGAGATCAATTATTGGATTTGACCCAAGGCCGCGAGGCCACTCCCTTCGACCGCAGCATCGACGTGCAGGTCAGCCGGCTGCGGCGGCGCTTGCGCGACGATTCCCGCGAGGCGGCCATCGTCAAGACCGTGCGCAACGAAGGCTACCTGCTGGCGGCTCACGTCAGCCGGGAGTTTTGATGCGCGGGTTGCCGCAATCGCTGTTCGGCCGCCTGCTGCTGTTTCTGGCGGGCGGGCTGATCATCGCCCAATTGCTGAGCGCGGCGATCCTGCTCAAGGACCGCGATCAGGCGCTGTACCATGCCATCGGCGGTCATGTCGCCCAGCGCATTGCCGCCATCGTCAATCTGCTCGACACCCTGACTGAAAGCGAGCGCCAGCGGCTGGTCACCGCGCTGGATTTGCCGCCCACTCGCATCAGCCTCGAACTCCCTTGGGAACAGACGGTGGAGCCAGACGAGCGCTATCACACAACGCTGTTCCGCGCGTTGTTGCAGCGTCAGTTGGGCGCGGATCGGATTTTCCAATTGGAAATCAACGATGAGTTGCCGCCACCGCCGCCACCGCGGGACCGGCCGCACTGGTTGAATTCGGATCAGCCGCCCGCATGGCGGGGCCGAGTCGACCGACCGCCGCGCTGGCGGATGCAAGCCATGCTGCTGGGCTTGCGCAATTTCGTGGTGCAGGTGCGTTTGCGCGATGGCGCGACGGTGACCTTCCAGCAGGTGTTGCCGGAGGAGGTGATCGCCTGGCCGGGCCGTTTGTTGTTGATCTTGCTGGTGTTGCTGGCCTCGGTGGCGATCTTGGCGGGTTTGGCGGTGCGGGCGCTCACCCGACCGCTCGCCGTCCTGGCCGATGCCGCCGCCGAACTCGGCCGCGATATCCGCCGGCCACCGCTGGACGAGGGCGGGCCGCTGGAAGTCCAGCGCGCCGCTCGCGCCTTCAACACCATGCAGGAACGGTTGATCCGCTATATCGAAGATCGCAACCGCATTCTCGCCGCCGTCTCGCACGATCTCAAGACGCCCATCACCCGGCTGCGGCTGCGCACCGAATTATTGGACGATGCGCCACTGCGGGAGAAATTTCTGACCGATCTGGACGACATGCAGCGAATGGCGCAAGCGTCGCTGGATTTTTTACGCGGCGGCGAAGACAGCGAACCGCTCGCGCCGGTCGATCTCAACGCCTTGCTGGAATCGCTCCAGGAGGACGCCGAAGACACCGGTCAGGCCATCCGCATCGACGGCGCAACCGATCGGCCGCTGCACTGCCGGCCGCTGGCCTTGAAGCGCTGTCTGACCAATCTGCTGGACAATGCCTTGAAATACGGCCAGCGCGCCGAGATCGCCGTGCAGGACACGCCGGCGCGGGTGACGCTGCGCGTTCGCGATCAGGGTCCCGGCATTCCAGAAACGGAACTGGAACGGGTGTTCGAGCCGTTTTATCGGCTGGAAAGCTCGCGCAGCCGCGACACCGGCGGCACCGGCCTAGGTTTGAGCATCGCGCGCAACATCGCCCGCGCCCACGGTGGAGAATTGACCTTGCGCAATCATCCGCGGGGTGGGTTGGAAGCGCGAGTGGAGCTTCCGCGCTGATTCAATCGCCCCCGACATTTTGGTAGTCCTCTAAGGTCAACCAGTCGCGCGGCTTGAGAAAATGCTCGTAAAGCCGGCTTTCCGGACTGTCGGGTTCGGGTTGCCAGGCGTATTCGAACCGAACCAGGGGCGGTAGCGACATCAGAATGGATTCGGTGCGCCCGCCGGATTGCAAGCCGAACAGCGTACCCCGGTCGTAGACTAGGTTGAATTCGACGTAACGCCCGCGTCGGTACAGTTGAAACGCCCGCTCGCGTTCGCCGTAGGGCAGCTCCCGCCGCCGCTCCACGATGGGCAGATAGGCTGGCAAATAGTGGTCGCCGACGCTTTGTAGAAATGCGAAGCAGCGCTCGAAGCCCCAGTCGTTGAGATCGTCGAAGAACAGCCCGCCGCTGCCGCGCGGCTCGTTGCGGTGCTTGATGAAGAAATAACGGTCGCACCACTGTTTGAAACGGGGGTAGACCTCCGGGCCGAACGGTTCGCAAGCGGTGCGAGCCGTATGGTGCCAGTGAATGCAGTCATCTTCGAAGCCGTAATACGGCGTCAGGTCGAAACCGCCGCCGAACCACCACACCGGTTCGGCCTGCTCGGACGCCGCGTTGAAAAACCGAATATTGGCATGGGAAGTGGGAACGTAAGGATTGCGCGGATGCACCACCAACGACACGCCCATGGCCTCGAAGCTCCGTCCGGCCAGTTCCGGGCGTTGGGCGGTGGCGGAGGGCGGCAGCCGGGTTCCGGCGACGTGCGAGAAGTTGATGCCGGCCTGTTCGAACACCGCCCCGTCGCGCAGGACGCGAGTGCGGCCGCCGCCCGCGAGAGCGCCATCGGATGCTGGACGCTGCCAAGCGTCTTCCGCGAAGATCGCCGCGCCGTCGGCGGCTTCGAGGGCTTGGGTCAGCCGGTCCTGTAATTCCCGCAAATAAGCAAGAACGGTGGAGACAGCGGGGTGTTCGGGCATGAACGTCGTCGCTGGTCGAGCGGAGAAGGAACAGAGCGACTGAAGATTGGTGCCGGGAGAGAGACTCGAACTCTCACGGTATCACTACCGGTGGATTTTGAGTCCACTGCGTCTACCATTCCGCCATCCCGGCTGGGAGAGAGAACTGCAAGTATAAGGATTTTCCGCTGCCGGGCAAGCAAACTTGCCATTCGAACGCCATCATTGTTCGACCGCTCATCGTATATAAAGCGGCTCCAGCCGTTGCGCCCATGCCGGAATCCGTCAAGTCCGGTATGATGCCGCGCTCGCTCCCATGACCGCCCGCGTGCGTCGCGCTGATCCCCAACGTGCGCCGGAGCGGACCGAACTGATGAAATGATCGACATGTTGACTTCGAAGGTGTTGAAAGCGGAATTGCTCTTGTTGGTGGCGGCCGTCATTTGGGGTTCCGCCTTCGTCGCGCAACGAGTGGGCATGGAGCATGTCGGTCCCTTCACCTATAACGGCGTCCGTTTCGTGCTGGGCGCGCTGGCGCTGTTGCCCTGGCTGTGGCTCGGCCGGCGCGCCGCTTCGCGTTCCCGAGCCAGGAACAAGCGGGCTATGCTGAGCGGGGGCCTGCTGGCGGGCCTGCTGCTGTTCGCTGGCGCGTCGTTGCAGCAGGTCGGCATCGTGTACACGACCGCGGGAAAGGCCGGTTTCATTACCGGGCTGTACGTGGTCATCGTGCCGCTGGTCGGCTTGCTATGGGGTCAGCGCACGCCGCGGGCGACCTGGGCCGGCGCGGTGCTGGCCGTGATCGGCCTGTATTTGCTGACCGTGACCGATGCTTTCACGCTGGCCGAAGGCGATGGGCTGGTGTTGGTCGGTGCTTTTTTCTGGGCCGGTCATGTCCTGTTGATCGGCTGGTTGTCGGGCCGACACGTCGAGCCGGTGTTGCTGGCGTGTTTGCAATTCAGCGTTTGCGCGGTGCTGAGCCTGATCGTGGCGATAGCCACCGAGTCGCTCACCCTGCCAGGGTTGGAAGCGGCGGCGCTGCCGATTCTCTATGGCGGCCTGTTGTCGGTCGGGGTTGCCTACACGTTGCAAGTGGTGGCCCAGCGCGATGCGCCGCCCGCGCACGCCGCCATCATCCTCAGCCTGGAAACCGTGTTCGCGGTGCTGGCGGGTTGGCTTTGGTTGAACGAAACCTTGACGGAGCGCGGCCTGTTCGGCTGCGGGCTAATGTTCGTCGGCATGTTGCTGTCGCAATTGGGGGTAGATCGATCCGTGCCCGCGGCGGGCGAAGCAGCAACGGTTGTCGCCTCGGCGCCGTCCGCCGACAAACGGGTTTGAGCGCCTTGGCGCTGACACGGTTGCGAGAACCTCAACCCTGCGAGGGTGGCTTGGAGTATGCCCGAGCCTTGTCAGGCGCTTCGCTGGATGCAGTCCCTTGTTCCGGGGCGGACGGTTGCAGGTCCTGCTGTTCCTCAAACCAACACTGATAACAGAGACGCAAGCCGTTTTGGCTCAGGAAACCGGCCGGTGGGCCGAAGCGCCCGCACACATCACAGATCAAATAGCTGCTGACCATCGCCGCCTCCTTCTTGGTTTGCTCACTTGCTTTATAGTATCGCCGCCATGTCCGTGATGTCTCATTCGCCGAGCGATCCCGCCGTGCCATTACCGGTCGGATGCGAAGCGCGCTGTCCGGGTTGCAGCCATCGGCTGTTGAGCGCGACCGCCAGCGAAATGCAAAAAATGGACTGGTTGCGGCGACAGCTCGCGCCTTGGGCGGAACGGTTGCAGCCGCTGCAAACCGTCGCCGAGACGGCGCGTTGGGGCTATCGGCGCAAGGTCTGCCTGTCGGCGGTTTGGAGCGCGGCCGCCGGTTGGCAGTTCGGTCTGTGGCGGCGCGACGAGCTGATTCCGATTCCCGATTGTCCGGTTCATGCCGGCCTGGTGCGGACGCTGGTGCGCTGGTTGATGCGGGTGTTGCCGCCTTATCCGCTGTTTCCTTTGGCCTTCTTGGTTCAATCCGGCGCGCAGGCGACGCTGATTGTAAAGGCGCATCAGAGTGCGGCGCTCGATGGGTTGGCTGACAGGGACGGTGAGGAACTGGCGACCAGCGGGCTGGACGGTTTGTGGTTGCACCGGCATCCGGCGGCCGGCCGGCGGCTGTTCGCCCGCAACGGCTGGCAATTGCTGTGGGGCCAACCGCGTTCGCGGGATGGGTTCGGCTTGCTTTATGGGCCGACCGCTTTTCAGCAACTGCTTCCCGCTCTGTATCGCCGAGCGCTGGATACGGCCGAGTCCTTTTTAGCGCCACAAGCAGGCGACAGCCTCATTGATCTCTATTGCGGGATCGGCGCCAGTCTGAGGCGCTGGAGCGTGCGCGGCGCGCGGGCGATCGGGGTGGAACTGAGCGGCGAGGCGGTGGAATGCGCTCGTTTAAACGCGCCGAAGGTTGAGGTTCTGCGCGGCAAATGCGCCGAGCGCATCCCGCAGTTACGGGGTTGGGCGCAACTGACGGGGAGCCGGCTGCTCTATGTCAACCCACCGCGTCCCGGTTTGGAACCGGAGGTCTTGGCATGGGCGTCAGAGGAGTTCCGGCCCGATCGACTGGCGTATCTGTCATGTAGCGCCGGAACCCTGAGCCGTGATTTACGGGCGCTGGCGGCGGCGGGTTATGCGGTGGACGCCTTGTATCCTTACGACTTCTTCCCGCAAACCCAGCACGTCGAAACGCTGGCGCTGCTGCGACGGATAGCCTGAAAAAGCGAGCTAGCGAGCGGCCCGACCTCCCGTCGGGCCACTTCTGGCAAAGACCTAATGCGCCGCTGCACCCGCTGCGCCGAAGCCGGTCTGCGCGCGCACGTACTGATCCTCGAACGCCTCTTTCTCCTGCGCCGCCCTGGCGCTGGTGTCCGTCACCGAACCCAGCCACGCGAAGAAGAAGGCGAGCGGCATCGAGAAGATCGCCGGCTGCTCGTAGGGGAAGATC
This sequence comes from Candidatus Competibacteraceae bacterium, assembly GCA_016713505.1. Lineage (NCBI taxonomy): Bacteria > Pseudomonadati > Pseudomonadota > Gammaproteobacteria > Candidatus Competibacteraceae > Candidatus Competibacteraceae bacterium. The sequence goes on from JADJPA010000001.1 coordinate 3,148,542, forward strand.
GGGTCTTTGTTGCCGAGCACCGTGACCCAAACCGCCTTCGACAGCACCACGATCAACACCGCCGACACCAAGCCGGCGATGCTGCCCCAAATTGCGCCGCGCGTGGTCAGACCCTTCCAATACATCGACAGGATCAACACCGGGAAATTACAGGAGGCGGCGACGCCGAAGGCCAGGCCGACCATGAACGCCACGTTCTGCTTCTCGAAGGCGATGCCGAGCAGCACGGCCAGCACGCCCAAGAACAGCGACGAGCGTTTCGAGACGCGGACTTCCTCAGCCTCGGTGGCTTGCCCCCGGCGGATGACGTTGGCGTACAAATCGTGCGAGATCGCGGACGCGCCGGCCAGCGCCAGCCCTGATACCACCGCGAGAATGGTCGCGAAGGCCACCGCCGACAAAAAGCCCAGCATCAAATTCCCGCCGACCGCGTGCGCCAAGTGCATGGCGGGCATGTTGCCGCCGCCGCGCAGCTTGCCGGCCAGATCGCCACCCTCGAAGTATTCCGGATTGGTGCCGACGATGGTGATCGCCGATAGCCCCATGATCGCCACCACGGTGAAGAAGAAACCGACGCACAGCGTGGCGATGAACACGCTCTTGCGGGCTTCCTTGGCGTTCGGCACCGTGAAAAAGCGCATCAAGATATGTGGCAGGCCGGCGGTGCCGAACATCAAGCCCAGAGACAGTGACACCGCCGTGATCGGATCGGACAGGAACGAGCCGGGGGCCATCAGCGCCATGCCTTTTTTGGAATTGGCCACGGCTTTGGACGCCAGGGTCTCCAGACTGAAACCGAACTGGGAAAAAGCCAGCAGCATCACCAGCGTGCCGCCGCCGAGCAACAAACAAGCTTTGATAATCTGCACCCAGGTGGTGGCGATCATCCCGCCGAAAGTGACATAAACCACCATCAGCACGCCGACGATCACCACCGCGATCCAGTATTCCAAGCCGAATAGCAACTTGATGAGCTGTCCCGCGCCGACCATCTGCGCGATCAAATAGAACACCACTACGGTCAGCGAGCCGATGGCGGCGACGGTGCGGACCTGGCGCTGATCGAGCCGGTAGGAGGTAATGTCGGCGAAAGTGAATTTGCCCAGGTTGCGCAGCCGCTCGGCCATGATGAACATGATGAACGGCCAGCCCACATAAAAGCAGATGCAGTAGATGTAGCCGTCGAAGCCCTGGAAATAGGTCATGCTGGTCAGGCCGAGCAGGGTAGCCGCCGACATGTAGTCGCCGGCGATGGCCAAGCCGTTCTGGGTGCCGGTGATGCCGCCGCCGGCGGAGTAATAGTCGCTGGCGGTCTTGGTGCGCTGGGCCGCCCAGTAGGTGATGCCCAAGGTCATCATCACGAAGATGAAGAACATGACGATGGCGTGAATGTTGAGCGCCTGTTTTTGCGCTTGGCCGACGTCCGGGGCCGCCAGCGCCAAGCCCATCCAGCCCAGCGCCAGCGCGCCGGCGGTAATTTGTAGGAGGCGACGGTTCATTCGATGGCTCCCCGGATGATCTCTGAGTTGATGTCATCGAATTCGGTATTGGCGCGCCGGATGTAGACCCCGGTCAACAGCCAGAACAACAAAATCAAGCCCGCGCCGATCGGCCAAGCGATGGTGGCTACGCCGCCGTCCCAAATCGGCTTGGCCAGCATCGTCGGATTGAACGCCACGATCATGATGAAGATGAAATAGAGGCCCAGCACCACCGCCGTCAGCGTCCAGGCAAAACGACTGCGTTTGCTGACCAGTTCATCGAATTTCGGATTTCTTCGGATCCGTTCGTACACTTCAGACGACATTTGTTGTTTCTCCTTTATGTGGGTAGATAGCATGGTCTTGGGCGCAAGAGCGTAACCAAGTATTATAACTATATAAAGACTTTCTATTTTTTCCACACGAGGCCAACAGTTTTGCTAATGTCTCACAGGTGATGTACACCTGTTGGAGCGGTTGGGTCAAAATAACTATTTGCCTTTACCTGACAGATGAGCTCGATTTGATGAATGAAAATCTTCGCTTCGTTCTTGCGCTTGCCGCTTTTTTAGCGTTGGTGGCCGGGTTGGGACTGGCGGCGGGTTATGCGGTTTACCATGCCCTGGAAGTGGATGAAAAAGAAACCGTCGTCAAGATAGTGGCTCCTAAGGCGGAACTGATCGCCGAGATTGGGGCGCTGCTGCTGGCTTTCCTCGGCATTGCGTTCGCCGCAGCCTATCAGGTCTACGTGAAGGGTTTGCTCAGGATCGCGGAAGGCATTCGCATCACTCTCAACGCCAATTCCAGCCACCGCCTGGAATCAGCGGGTCCGTCCGAGCTAAGGCGGCTGATGGAGGCGGTCAACGATCTGGCCGAACATGGAGAACTGCTGGCGCGCGACCTGGAAGCCAAGGTCGCTCGGGCCAAAGCCTCGGTCGAGGAGGAGAAGAATCGACTGGCGGCGCTGATGTCCGAGTTGACTCAAGGCGTGCTGGTCTGCAACGCCGACGGCCGCATCCTGCTCTACAACGAGCGCGCGCGTCAGACGCTGTGCGCCGCGGACGGTGCGCAAAATGAGACCTCAATGACGCTGGTGGGCCTTGGGCGATCCATTTTTACCATCATCGACCGCAATCTGTTGGCGCACGCCTTGGAAAACATCCGCGCCCGGCTGGAAAAAGACGAACCTGGTCCCAGCGCGCAATTCGTGTTCACCACCCGAACCGGACAGCTCGTTCGGGTGCGGCTGGCGCCGGTGGTGGTCGCGCCGGAAGCGCCTCCAAGCGGTGCAGAGCCCGAGCGCCAGCACGCGATTTCAGAAGGGTCGTCCGTGCCAGTGCCGCCGCCCGCCCTCAGCGGTTTCGTCATGACCCTGGAAAACGTCACTCACACCTTCGAACTGGACAGCACGCGCGATATGTTGTTGCAAGCGCTGACGGAAGGCAGCCGGGCGGCGCTGGCGAACATCCGCGCCGCCGTGGAAACCTTGACCGACTACCCGGATTGCGATCCGGCGCATCGCGCGCGCTTCCTTCAGGTCATTCGGGAAGAGGCCCGCGCCTTGAGCGGCAGGCTCGATAAGACGACCTCCGATTACGCCGATTCCCTCAAGACCCGCTGGCCGCTGGAGGAAATGCTGGCGGTCGATGCGGTCGCGGCGGCGCGACGTCGGATCGAGAGCCGGCTGGGGTTGCGCACGCGTTCGGAGGTGCTCGACGATTCGATTTGGATCAAGGTTGACAGCTATACGCTGGTGCAGGCATTCGCTTACTTGGCCGGTCGGCTAAAGGACGGCTACCAGGTTCGCGAGCTGTGTTTCAATCTGACGCGGCACGCACGGGTTGTGGAACTCGATCTGGCCTGGTCCGAGCCCATCCTGTCGCAAGGGGTTTTGTACGATTGGGAGACCGATACCATGCGGGCCGGCGGGGAAGACAGCCCGCTGACGTTGCGTGACGTGACCGATCGGTTGGGGGCGGAAATCGTCTACATGATCGACAAGACCCGACAGCGGCCTTTCATTCGATTCCTGTTACCGATGGTCAAGCCGACGCGCGCTTCGGCCGGCGCTCCGATCCGCTTCGGCGAAAGCCGGCCGGAGTTTTACGATTTCGATTTGTTTCATCAAGCCGGTCAAACCCCCGAACTCGATCAGATTCCGCTGGCGGAGCTGGCGTACACCGTGATCGACACCGAGACCACCGGCCTCGATCCCTCAACCGGCGACGAGATCATCGCCATCGGCGCGGTGCGCATCGTCAACAACCGGCTGCTACGCTATGAAACCTACGAACAACTGGTCGATCCCAAGCGGCCGATCGCCTCCTTATCGCAGACCGTGCACGGCATCACCCACGAGATGCTGCGCGGCCAGCCGACCGTCGACCAGGTTCTGCCGCAATTTCACGAGTATTGCGAGGATACGGTGCTGGTCGGGCACAACGCTGCGTTCGACATGCGCTTTTTGCAAATGAAGGAAGCCCAAACCGGCGTCCGTTTCACCCAACCGGTGTTGGATACGCTGCTGCTGTCGCAAGTGCTGCATCCCCACCAGGAATCGCACGCGCTGGAGGCCATCGCCGAGCGCTTGGGCGTTGCGGTGGTCGCCCGCCACACCGCGTTGGGCGACGCCTTGGTGACCGGAGAAGTGTTCTTGCGGATGATCCCACTGCTGGCGGCGCACGGGGTCCGCACCTTGCAAGACGCTCGTGAGGCCACCGAAAAAGCGCTGTACGCCAAGGTCGAATATTGAAAAAACCGTCCGTGGCCCTCGCTCTTGGAGGCTTGGGGAATCGCCTGGAACCAGGAGCGAGGCTGCGGTGCTTGGGGTCCGCCTCCCGAGGGTTTACCCGCCGGCGTTCAGGCGAAGGTGTCAGCGAACAGATTGGCGGACCAGTCGAACATGTCCTCGTAATTATCGCGGGTCGGCGAGGCGGCTTCTCCGAACGAGGCGGGCACCAAATCCATGGTCTTGGTGGCCGGGTTATAGGCGTAAACCGCCGTCAGCCACGAGGCGGTATTGGCGGTGATCGGGCTGTAGCAAGCCGAATTGGTCACCGGAGCCGGATCGGGGGCTTCGCCGGCGAACGCCCGTAAAATCGCGTCGGCGCAGACTTTGGCCTCGGCGTTGGCGATATGGCCGGATTTGGGTTGGCCGGTGCCTTGCGAGTCGCCGATGATGTGGACGCCCGTCATGCCCGCGAGGGTGGATTCGTAATTGAGCGGGTTGACAGGCGCCCAAAGACCGGCGCCTGTCAGACCGGCGCTGGTGACCAACGCTCCCGCCTTTTGAGGGGCGATCACGTTCAAAACGTCCGCCTTGAAGTCGCCGGCGCTGGTATAGGCGATCCGCTGGTCCGAATCCACTCGCAGCAGCGCGGCGTTGGGGTGATATTCGATGACGCCGGCGTGGGTTTGGGTGAACGCCTTGGTGAAGGTTTCCGGCTCGGCGACGATGCCGGGATTGGCGTCCAGCACGATGACCTTGGAACCGGGCTTGGTGCGCTTGAGATAATCGGCGACCACGCAGGCGCGCTCGTAAGGTCCGGGCGGGCAACGATAGGGTTTGGGCGGGATGGTCATGATGAACAGTCCGCCCGCCGGCATGGTTTGGATCTGTTGCTTGAGCAGCGTGGTTTGCGTGCCCGCTTGCCAAGCGTGGGGAACTTTGTTGGGATCCCAGCCGGTGACGGGTTGGAACTCGATGCCGGGAGCCAGCACCACATGCTCGCAATCCAGCGGAGTCCGACCGGCGACCTGCACCCGCCAGGTGCTGCCGGTCGGCTTTTCGATGCTCATCGCCCGGCCTTGAACGAAATTGACGCCGAGTTGTTGGAGCGACCCATAATTAAAGGTGATTTGATTCAGGCTCAGCGAATTGGTCAGCACCAAATTGCTGAGGATGCAAGAAATGTGAGCGGGGTTGGCGTCCACCAAGGTAACGGCGACACCCGCGCCGCCCCACAGCTTCAGATATTTGGCCAAGGTGGCGCCGGCGAAGCCGCCGCCGACCACCACCACCCGGCCGGACAAACTTTGCGCCTTGAGGTAAATCGGCGTGGCGGCCAGCGCGGCGGCGGCCCCGGTCAGTTTCAGAAAATGGCGTCGCGAGATCGTATTCATGGCGTTTATCCTCTACAGAGTTCGATGGGAAGGCGAGGGTCGAGCGTAAAGACGCCGCTCAATCATCATCGTGCTCGTGGTGATCGCCACCGTCGCCGCCTCCGTCCGATCCGCTGCCGCCGCCGTTGCCTAATCCCGCGTAATAGTCGGCGATCAACCGAATTTGCGCGTCGGTATATCCTTTTGCCTGGCGGTGCATGATATCGTTAGTTTTAGTGCTGTATTTCATTTCGAGCACTTCTTCATAGATTTCCTGGGCGCTTTCTCCGCGCAGGCTGTCGATGTCACCTACGGCCTGGCCGTTAGTGCCGTGACATTGAGCGCATTGCGAGGCCAACAAACGGCCGGCCGGCGGTGCGGTCCAGCCCGTCAGCGGGATGGCGAGCGCAAGGCCAGAAAGGAAGGTCAATAGAACTCGATAGTTTGAAATCATTGGCGGTATCCTATTGAAGTGATTCTGGTATCATGTCCGCCCCACGCCTCCGGAATTCACAGGTTCTCCGATCGAGCGTAGCTGATTCGAACGCTTACCGTTCGCATCCGAGGACGCCGGGTAGGGTGACTATGGCTAAGGTACAGGCCAAGAATTAATTGAAGCTGAATTGATTGCGATCGGTTTACCCCAGTTGAACGCCTGGACTAGCGCGCCCGCGTAAATTGCGCTGTGGCGACTCGCTCGTAGGTTGTTCGCTAAAAGGACCGTCATTGATTTCGTGATTCCTCTATCCAACATTTCCGGTCAATAATTCGTTCGTTACCAAACTGAGGAGCCGAGAACGGTATGCAAATTGCAAAAAGACGGTTTGGTCCCAGGAGGGCGATCAAGACGTGCGCTGTTACCAGTTTTATAGCGCTGGTGTTGCTAGGGGCGGAAACCGCGCGTGCTCAGGAATGGCTCTATACCGTGCGGCCGGGTGACAATTTGTGGAACGTAACCGCCGAACATCTGACCAGAATGGATTATTGGCCGAGGTTGCAAGTGCTGAATCAGGTTTCAAATCCGGAAAATCTGCCGCCAGGGATGAAACTGCGCATTCCCATCGCATGGCTCAAACGGTTGCCAGCGACAGCGCAGGTTCTGAGCGCGCACGGTCAGAACCAAGCCGTGATCGCCACTACCAATCAAACCGTGGCGCTCAAGACCGGCCAGCTTCTGGAAAGCGGGGATACGGTCCTGACTGGGGAGGACGGTAACGCCACTTTGGAGTTTGGCGATGGTTCGCGCTTGTTGGTGCAAGCCAACAGCCAGCTGAATTTGAAGAGCCTAAACGCTTATGGCCGCACCAACGTGAGAGACACGCTTTTGCAATTACTGCGCGGACGGGTGGAAAACCAGGTTGTCCCACGCTCGGGGGCCGGCGCCCGCTATGAGATCTCGACGCCCGTCGCCACCTCGGCCGTGCGGGGTACCCGCTACCGGCTCGGCATGGAAACCGGCACCGATACCGCGCGGACGGAGGTTTTGGAAGGGAACGTGAGCTTTCGAGGGGGCGGGAAAACCCAGACCGTCGCCAAGGGTTTGGGCTCTTTGGCAAAATCGGACAAGCCGCTGTTGCCGCCTGTGCCGTTGCTGGCGCCGCCGAATGCCGCCGCGTTGCCGCCGGTCGTCACGCGCGTTCCGATCCAGCTCGCTGTGCCGGCGTTGAAGGGCGCGGTGGCCTATCGCGCCCAAATTGCTCCCGATGATCGGTTCGAAAGCCTGTTGTTCGATGGCGTATCGCCATCTCCGGCGGTTCGCGGGCCGGATTTGCCCGATGGGGATTACCTGCTGCGGGTTCGCGGTATCGACGCCAGAGGCCTGGAAGGCCGCGATGCCTACCATCGCTTTCGCCTGCATGCCCGCCCGGCGCCGCCGTTTTTGATCGAGCCGGCCCATCAGGGCGCTGTCCTCGAAAAAGCACTGGCTTTTAAATGGTCTGAACCGCAAGACGCCGCGAGCTATCATTTTCAATTGGCTGAGGATGAGAGCTTTACCACACCGTTGCTGGATCTTGCCGGACAGACCCGAACCACCCTTACGCCGGAGCGTCCGTTGGAGCCGCGCGTTTACTACTGGCGGGTCGCGGTACGCGACTCATCGGGCAAGGAAGGGCCCTTCAGCGACCCCCAGTCCTTCAAGCTGCAGCCGACCCCGAAATTACAGCCGCCCGAAGTCACCGCGGACAGCATGACCTTCCGTTGGAGCGCGGGGCTGCCCGGCCAGCGCTATCAGTTCCAAATCGCCAAGGATGCCGACTTCGAGGAGCTCGTCGCTTCGGCTGAAGTCGCGGAGCCCCAGCTGAGCATCCGGCGTCCGGACTCCGGTTTTCATTATCTTCGGATTCGTACCATCGAGCCGGATGGTTCCGCGGGGCCGTATGGCCCGGTGCAACGGATCGACGTTCCACCCGCCAGCTATTGGCCGATCGGTTTGGTGGTCTTTTTAACGTTGGTCTTGGCTTTATGACGGCGACCGGTCGATCCCGCGCCAGCTGGTTGGGAAAGATCGGTTTGTCAGTCGTGTTGCCTGTTTTCGCCTTGCTGCTGGTCCGGTCCGATTGGTTGTACCGTTGGGATTTTCTGATCTACGATTGGAACTTGGCGGCGTGGTCGCGAGAGCCGCCCGCCGATATCGTCATCGTCGCCATCGACGAGCAAAGCTTGCGGGAGTTGGGCCGCTGGCCCTGGTCGCGCCGCATCCACGCCGCCCTGATCCGCAAGCTCAGTGCGACCGGCGCCAAGACCATCGCCCTGGATATCGTGTTTGCCGAACCCGACATCGCCGATCCGGAGGCGGATGTGGAGCTGGCCGCCGCGCTGGCGGACAGCGGCCGGGTGATATTGCCGGTGCTCAGCGAACAAAACCGCGCGGGCGGCCAATTGGTGGAAACCCTGCCGCTGCCGATCTTGGCGAAATCGGTGGCCGGCATCGGGCATGTCAATGTGGGATTGGACCCCGACAGCATCGCGCGCGGCACCTATCTGAAAGCGGGTCTGGGCTCGCCCTATTGGCCCACTTTGGCGCTGGCCATGCTGCAGGTGGCCGGCGCCGCTAGCGAACGGGCGCTGCCCGGCCAACGGCTGGACGAGGCGACGGGTCCCGCCTCTCCTTACGTTTGGCGGCGCAATTACCGGGTGTTGATTCCGTTTGCCGGCCCGCCGGGGCACTTCCGCCATTATTCGTACAGCGAGGTGTTGCGCGATGCCGTCAATCCGGCATCGTTTCACGATAAATACGTGCTGGTCGGTTCGACGGCCAGCGGCATGGACGATGCCTTGCCCACGCCGGTTTCCGGTTTGGCGCGGCCGATGTCCGGCGTGGAATTCAACGCCAACGTACTCGACGCCCTCCAGCAGGGTTTGATCATCCGGCCGTTGGGTTCGGTGTGGTCGCTGCTGTTGACCGAGCTTTTTGTCTTGTTCCCGTTGGTGCTGTATGCGCTTTTTCCGCCGCGCTGGACGTTGCTGCTGGCTGGCTTGGCGTTGCTGCTGACGCTTCTGGTCAGTTTTGGCTTGTTGCACGGTGCCCAGCTCTGGTTTCCCCCGGCGGTGGCGCTGCTGGTCCAGAGTCTGAGTTATCCCCTGTGGAGTTGGGAGCGGCTGCATCAGGCGATCCGTTCGGTGTTCGAGAAAGAAGAACTCGCCCAGGTCACCTTGCATTCCATCGGGGACGCCGTGATCACCACGGACGCCAAGGGTAACGTGCAGTACCTGAATCCTGTTGCGGAATCCATGCTGGGCGGTTCTGCCATGACCCTGCGCAAACAACCGTTGGGCGCGATCTTTCAGGTGGCCGACGACCGCGATTGCTACTCACCGGTGGATTTGATCGCCCAATGTTTGGAAAAAAGCCAGCTGATCAAACTTTCCGAGCCGAGCATTCTAGTCAACCGATTGGGTCAGGAGTATGCCATTCGCGCTTCAGCGGCGCCCATGCGCGACCAGCGGGGCCGGGTTTCGGGCGCTGTCGTCGCCTTCGGCGACATCACCGAAACCCGCCGGCTGACCCAGCAGATGGTCTATCAAGCGACCCACGATGCGCTGACGCAGCTACCCAATCTCAATCTATTGCGGGATCGGCTCAAGCACGCCATCACCCGCGCCCAGCGCGCCGGCTACAATTTGGCGCTGCTGTTCGTGGACTTGGACCATTTCAAGAAAATCAATGAGGCCTTCGGCCACACCGTCGGCGATACGCTGCTGAAAGCAGTGGTGGCGCGATTGCTGGATTGCGGACGCAAGCAGGATACGATCGCCCGCGTGGGGGGGGATGAATTCATCTGCGTGCTGGAAGATTTGCAGCAGGAAGATCGGGCAGTGGATTTGGCCAACAAGATCTTGAATGTATTAAAAACCCCTTTTCAGATTGGCGTTCATGAATGTTTTGTCACCGCCAGTATCGGAATCTGCTTGTTCCCCAAGGACGGCGAGGACGTCGAGGCGCTGTTGAAGAATGCCGATACCGCTATGTATCGCGCCAAGGAGAGCGGCCGCGGCAATATTCAGTTCTACGCCCGCGACATGCATGTCCGTATCCTGGAGCGGCTGACCATGGAGCAGCATTTACGTCATGCCCTAGAGCGCCGCGAACTGGAACTGTTTTATCAGCCGCAAATGGATTTGCGGCAAAACCGTATCATCGGCGTCGAGGCATTGCTGCGCTGGCGTCACCCCCAGCGTGGTTTGGTGCCGCCGTTGGACTTCATCCCCTTGGCCGAGGAAACCGGCTTGATCGAAGCGATTGGCGAGTGGGTGCTGGAGACCGCCTGTCAGCAGGCCAAGGCTTGGCAGCAGCAGGGGTTGCCGCCGCTGCGGATGGCGGTCAATATGTCGCCCCGTCAATTCTTGCGCTCGGGCATGATCGATAAGGTCACTCGAATTTTGCGCGAGACCGGGTTGGAGCCCCAGCTGCTGGATCTGGAGATCACGGAAAGCCTGTTGATGAAAGATGTGGAGGCGGGGATTTCGACCATGCGCGCGCTCAAGGATATCGGCGTCCGGTTGTCCATCGACGATTTTGGGATCGGTTATTCCTCCCTGAATTATCTGAAGCAGTTTCCCATCGATCAATTGAAGATCGACAAGTCTTTTCTGGAAGAAATCGCGACCAGCCGCAACGATGCCGCCATTACGCTGGCGATGATCGCCATGGCGCACAGCATGAGGCTGACCGTCATCGCGGAGGGCGTGGAAAACGAAACGCAACTGGCCTTTCTGCGCGCCAATCGCTGCGACGAGATTCAAGGCTACCATTTGAGTTGCCCGGTGCCAGCGCACGAATTCGTCGCCCTGCTTCAAAAAATGTCTGTCTGACAGCATACTTATCGGTCAGTAGCTTTCATCCCGTCGCTAGCGGGGCTTTGATGGCCCCCTTGTTTGGAACCCGCCGTGATCCGTTTTTCTATTCGTTGGCATTGCTATGCCGTCTGTGGGTTGGTGTGTGGCCCGGTCATGTCGGCCACCGATCAGCCGCTGTCTGACTCGTTGGACCCGATAGCGGCCAGACTGCTGTTGCACGATTTCGAGCAGACCCTTAGCCCGCTGCCGGGGGTGGTCATGAGCGGTTGGACCGCCGAGCCGGGCGGTCGCGCCGGTCGAGTTCGGTACGGCATCCAGTCGGCGCAACGGCCTGATGGCGGTCGGGCATTGCATTTGCGATACCGCTTCAATCCCGAGGCTGACAGCGACATCGGTTGGCAGCTCACGCTGCCCGATCTCGACGCCTCGGCTTACGATCATCTGGAGTTCTGGGTTCGCGGCGATTCCGACGCTGACAACGCCTTGAAGGTCGAATTCAAGCAACCGCTGGCGGATGCGCCTGCCGGTTTGCTGCGCAAGGGCAGCACCGTGGTGACCGGTATCGACGGTACTTGGCGGCGGTTTCGGGTGCCGCTGAATCTGATGAGCGGCATCGCCGACTGGACCCATCTGCGCCAGTTCGGAATCGTGTTGCAACCGCTGCGCGCGCCTTCGGCGACGGGCGGCTATTGGCTGGATGACGTTGCCTTGATCAAAACCAGCCGACCCGGTCCCAGCATCTATGAGCGGGTGGTTCCGCCGCTGAAAACCGCTTGGGAAAACAGCGTGGGCGGCAAGGCGGCGACCCAACCTTACCTGCGCGCGCGGTTGAGTGGGTGGCCGGCGCGGCTGACGGTCGATCCGACCGAACTACCCGCCGCTGATCGGGCTTTTCTAGAGCGGTTGGCGCGCGATACCTGGCGCGGGCTGGTGGCCCTGAGCGACCGCGCCCACGGCGTACCGCTCGATACCGTGCGCTTGAACGGTTCTCTGATGCCGGAGCGCGCCTGGGTGGGGGATTATACCAACGTCACCAACATCGGCTTGTATCTGATCGATATCGTTGCGGCGCGGGAGTTGGGGCTGATCGACCCGTTGGAGGCGGGGGTGCGGCTGAGCCAAACCTTGGCTACGCTGGAACGGCTGGAAACCTATCGGGGCTTTTTTTACAACTATTACGACACCACCACGCTCGAACGCACCAGTCATTTTATTTCGTTTGTCGATTCCGCCTGGCTGACCGCCGGGTTGCTGGTGGCGCGCAACGCGGTTCCCGAACACGCGTGGCGGTGCACGCGGCTGATTGAGCGGGAGGATTACCGGTTCTTTTACGATCCGGTCGAGCGGTTGATGATGCACGGCTATTACGTCAACCTGCCGCAGCGCGCGGAATACAGCTACGGGATGTTGTACAGCGAGGCGCGGCTGGGCAGCCTGATCGCCATCGGCAAGGGCGAAGCGCCGGTCGAGCATTGGTATCGCATGGCCCGCACCTTTCCGGCCGGTTTCGACTGGCAGTCGCAATCGCCCAAATATCGCCTGGAGCGGACAGTCAACGGTTACCGCTTCCCCGGCGGGTATTATTCCTGGAAGGATGTGAAGTACGTGCCCTCCTGGGGCGGTAGCCTGTTCGAGGCGCTGATGCCGCTGCTGGTGCTGGACGAATTGCATCACGCGCCCGCCAGTTTGGGTCAGAACGCCCGGGCGCACGCGCAGATCCAGCGCCGCTTCGCGCTGGAGCATTTGGGCTATCCGGTCTGGGGCTTGTCACCCAGTTCGACGCCGGCCGGCGACGGTTACGGCGAATACGGCGTTCGGATTCTCGGCGCGCGCGGTTACCGTTCCGGCGCGGTGACCCCGCACGCGGCGGCGCTCGCCTTGCTGGCCGATCCAGCGCCCGCCGTGGCGAATTTGCGGCAACTGGTGCAACGCTATCCGCTCTACGGCGATTTTGGATTCTACGATGCGCTAGATCCGACGACCGGGCAGGTGGCTTATAATTATCTGGCGCTCGATCAAAGCATGATCTTGATCGCGCTGGCCAATCATCTGCGTGATGGCGTCGTTCAAAAATACTTCGCCGCCGATCCGATCATCCAGCGGGTGTTGCCGATGTTGGCGGCGGAGCGGTTTTTCGAGGAATGAGCCTTGTTATGCGCAAGCGCGGCGCGAGCGTTGCCGCCGGACTTCATTCTCGGTGCCGTTTCATCGTTCATTGGAGTTTCAACGTACTGCTGCTGACGGCGCTAGCACCGTCAGCGTTGGCTCAGCCCGGTTCCTGTCTGGTCGAGGCCGCCCGCAAGCAGGTCGGCGTCACCAAGCTCTACGATAGCCGCTACGTGGTGCTGGACTATCCGGGCGGCGACGTGCCGCCGGAGCGGGGCGTGTGCACCGATGTCATCGTGCGCGCCTACCGCCCCTTCGGAATCGACTTGCAGCGGCTGATGCACGAGGACATGCGGCGGGACGGTTCGGCTTATCCGAAACTTTGGGGTCTCAAGCGGCCCGATCCGAACATCGACCATCGCCGCGTCCCCAATCTGGCCCAATTCTTCAGGCGGCACGGCCAGGCCGCACCGACCGGAGCCGATCCGAACGCGTATCTGCCGGGCGATCTGGTGACGTGGCGCTTGCCGGCCGGCGTTCCGCATATCGGGATCGTTTCCGACCGGCTTTCCGAGGCGGGGACGCCGCTGGTGATCCACAATATCGGAGCCGGGGCCGTGGAGGACAATATCTTGTTCGCCTATGCCATCACTGGCCATTACCGCTATCTCCCGGAATCGTTGAGCGCGGCCTGCAAGATCATAAAGCACTAATTCTCTGGTTTGCTAAGCTACTGAGGACGATCCGTCTCACCAAGCTTATGCCATGGCCAGCATCGACTTCGAGCACATCGACAAAATCTATCCCGGCGGCACCCAGGCGATCTTCGACTACAACCTCGCGGTCGCCGATGGCGAGCTGGTGGCGTTCGTCGGGCCTTCCGGCTGCGGCAAGTCCACGCTGCTGCGCTTGCTGGCCGGGCTGGAGACGGTGACGCGCGGCACGCTGCGCATCGGCGGCCAGCCGGTCAACGCGCTGCCGCCGCAGCAGCGCAATCTGGCCATGGTGTTTCAGGATTACGCCCTCTACCCGCACATGACGGTGCGGCGCAATCTGGAATTCCCGCTGAAAATGCGCGATCTGCCCGAAGCTGAAATCACCCGTTTGGTGGCCTGGGTGGCCGAACTGCTCAGCCTCGGCGACCTGCTCGAACGGCTGCCCCGGCAACTGTCCGGCGGCCAGCGCCAGCGGGTGGCGATGGGCCGGGCGCTGGTCCGCCAGCCCGCCGTGTTTCTGATGGATGAGCCTTTGTCCAATCTGGACGCCCGACTGCGGGTGCAAATCCGCGCTGAAATCGGCGAATTGCTGGAGCGGACCGGTATCACCACCATCTACGTCACCCACGATCAGGCCGAGGCGATGACCTTGGGCGATCGGGTGGCGGTGATGGATCGCGGCCGGCTGCAACAGGTCGCGCCGCCGCAAGCGCTGTACGAACGGCCGGCCAACGTTTTCGTCGCCAGCTTTATCGGCAACCCGCCGATGAATCTGTTTCCCGCGCAACTGACCGCCGCCGATGGCGGCCTGACGCTGCGCGCGGGCGAACAGAGTTTGCCCTTGACGTTGCCCGAGCCGACCGTCGAGCGCTGGCGAGCTTGGCTCGATGGCCCGTTGACCGCCGGCATCCGGCCCGAACATCTGCGACTGGTCTCCACAGATGCGAGCGGGTTGAGCGCGACGGTGGTCGATGCCGAATATCTGGGTCACGAGACTCTGTTGCATGTACGGATCGACGGCATGATTGCGCCCGCGCCGGTGTTAGTGGCGCGGCTGGCCGGCATCCGCCCGTTCGACAAGGGCCAACCGGTTCGCCTCGTCATGGACGCGAGCCGATTGCATCTGTTTGGAACCGACGGCTTGACCTTGGTCAACGGAGCCGCCGATTCCATTCCCTAAATGTCATTTTGGGATTTTCGCTCATGAACGAAGCGACTGGGTTCCCCGCCGATTTTCTGTGGGGCGCCGCCACCTCAGCTTATCAGATCGAAGGTTCGCCGCTGGCCGACGGCGCCGGGGCCAGCATCTGGCACGAGTTTTCCCACACACCGGGCCGGACTTGCGACGGCGATACCGGCGATACGGCGTGCGATCACTATCACCGCTATCGGGAAGATATCGCGTTAATGCGGGCGCTTGGCCTGAACGCCTATCGTTTCAGCGTGGCGTGGGGGCGAGTGCTGCCGGAGGGGCGCGGACGCGTCAATTCGGCTGGACTGGATTTTTACCAACGACTGGTGGATGCGGTGCTGGAACAAGGCATCCAACCGATGGTGACGCTCTATCATTGGGATTTGCCGGCCGCTCTGGACCGGTTGGGCGGTTGGCTCAATCCCGACAGCGCCGACTGGTTCGCCGATTACGCCCGCGTGCTGTTTCGGGCGCTGGGCGACCGGGTGAAGTTGTGGGTGACGCTGAACGAACCGTGGGTGGTGGTGGACGGTGGTTATCTGCACGGCGGCTTGGCGCCCGGCCAGCGCAACCCCTTCGCCGCGCCGGTCGCCGCCCACAACTTGTTGCGGGCGCACGGTCGCGCCGTGCAGGCTTATCGCGCCGAAGGCCGCCATCAGATCGGCTTGGTGGTCAACCTGGAGCCGAAATATCCGGCCAGCGCAACCGCCGAGGATTTAGACGCCACCATGCGCGCGGACGCCTACTGGAACCGCTTTTATCTCGATCCGGTTTTTTTGGGGAGTTACCCACCCGAACTGCCCGAGATCTTCGGCGCGGCGTGGCCGACCTTTACTGAGGCGGATTTCGAGCTGATTAAGCAGCCGCTTGATTTTCTCGGTATCAATTACTACAGCCGGCAAGTGGTCCGCCACGATCCCGCCGACTGGCCGCTGGCCGCCGCCCGCGTGCGCCAACCCCAACAGACCCATACCGGCCTGGGCTGGGAAGTTTACCCGCAAGGGCTGACCGACATACTGGAATGGGTGGCTGGCCGCTATGGGCCGTTGCCGTTGTACGTCACCGAAAATGGTTCGGCGTTCTACGACCCGCCCCATACCAAAGGCGAAATCGCCGATCCGTTGCGCCAGGCTTATCTGCGCGCTCATCTGCGCGCGGTACTGGAGGCGCGGCGGAACGGCGTCGATGTGCGAGGCTACTTCGCTTGGTCGCTGCTGGATAATTTCGAATGGGCCTACGGCTACTCGCAGCGGTTCGGGCTGGTTCACGTCGACTACGCCACCCAGCAGCGCACGCCCAAGGCCAGCGCCCGCTTTTATACCGAAGTGATCCGCGGCGGCGGGGCGGCGCTGGGCTCGGATTGACTTCGGCCAGCGCGCGGAACAGCGGCTTGACAGCGATTTTATGCAAGACCGACCGATTCCGATTGCAAGCCTTGAATCCCATGCCAAAATGATGAAAAACACAGGCATGAGGGTCATTCGTGGAGAACGCAACGGCCACCGAGCTTTATGCGCGGGCCTGCCAGCAATGGCGGGAAGCGGTCGAGCTTGATTTGCACGACTCGGAAGACATTGTTTCCGGCATCCTGCCTTTACTGGTTCAAGGCCTGCGCGTGGACCCGGATCATCTAGCGTCGCTGGACTTGTTGAGCGATATGCTCATGGAGATCGGAGCGTATGATGAAGCGGCCGAGTTTGTGGAAAAAATGTGCGATCTACAGCCGGACGACCCCGAGTGCCAACGCAAGCTGAGCGCGTTGACCGGCGAAGAAAGCAACCGCCGCCGCGCGATTCGCGTCTACCTGCACCAAAAGCGCGTGCGCCTGACCCAAGATGACGCCGCCTGTTGAAGTCTCAGCCCATGCTGGCGCTGGAGCGCATGACCGTCAGCGCTCCGGCTGGTAAATCTGATCGAAGGTGCCGCCGTCCTTGAAGTGCGCGGCTTGCGCCTTGGCCCAACCACCGAATACTTCATCGACTGTCAACAGTTTCAGCGCTGGAAACTGCGCCCGATAACGTTCGGCCACAGCCTGATCTCGCGGACGGTAATAATGCTTGGCCGCCAGTTCCTGGGCTTCCGCGCTGTACAGGTATTCGAGATAGGCTTGCGCGGTCGCGCGGACCTGATGCTTGTCGGCAACCTTGTCGATCAGCGCCACCGGCGGTTCCGCCAGAATGCTGGTCGAGGGCAGTACGATCTCGAAATCTCCTTTGTGCATCTCCTTGACAGCAAGAAACGCTTCATTTTCCCAAGTCAGCAATACGTCGCCGATCTCGCGTTCGACAAAGGTGGTGGTGGAACCGCGCGCCCCGGAATCCAGGACCGGTACGTTCCGATAGAGCTTGGCCACGAAGTCGCGGGCCTTGGCCTCGTCGCCGCCGGGCTGGTGCAGGGCGTGGCTCCAGGCCGCCAGATAATTCCAGCGCGCGCCGCCCGAGGTCTTGGGGTTGGGCGTGACCACGCTGACTCCCGGCTTGACCAGATCGTCCCAGTCCTTGATGCCTTTGGGATTGCCCTTGCGCACCAGAAATACGATGGTCGAGGTGTAAGGCGCGCTGTTGTGCGGCAACCGCTTTTGCCAGTCGGCCGGCAGCAGTTTCCCCTTGGCGCTGATTTCATCAATGTCGTAGGCCAAGGCCAGCGTCACGATATCCGCTTCCAGGCCATCGATCACCGAGCGGGCTTGCTTGCCGGAGCCGCCGTGCGATTGTCGGACCGTGACCGACTCGCCGGTCTTGGCCTGCCAGAATTTGTTGAAGGCCGCATTGAAGTCAGTGTAGAACTCGCGGGTGGGATCGTAGGACACGTTCAATAGAATAACGGCCTTGTCGGCGGTACGAGCGCCGGAACCGAAACCGAGACCTAGTACCAGCAGCAACACGAGGGGCCAGAACAAACGGCGTACTAACATAAACAACTCCAAAGTTAAGGAACGTGGGAAATTTGCAAAAGACAGAATGGATTCAAAGTGATGGTGGCATCGCCACCGCATTGTTCAAAAACCGCCAGCCCTCGCCCAGAAAAAACAGCGCATAACCCAGCAGCAGAAAGCCCATGCCTCGCATCAAGACGATATAGCCGCCGCTGCGCAGCAACACCTGCTGGGTGCGGCCCAGCGCCAGCGCCAGCACGATCTTGGAGCCGACCAGCATCAGGTAGAACGCGCCGACGAACGCGACGGCGGACGGCCAGCCCTCTCGCCACGCCGCCAGCACGGTCGGCGCGCCCACGGCCAGCCAGAACAGATAAGGGCTGGGATTGAGGAGATTGGCGATTGCGCCGCGCCGCCACGCGCCGGCCGAGTCATCCGACCCTAGCTCCGCGCCCCGAAACCGCAAACCCCGCCAGCCCAGCCAAGCGAGATACAGCCCGCCGCTGAGCGTGATCAGCGCCAGCGGCAGATTCTGGTCAGCCAGCGGTCGCAGCAACAGCACCGCCGCCGTGATGATCGGAAGGTCCGTCACCAAAGGGGCCAGCGCCACCCAAATCCCGGCGCGAACGCCGTGGCGCAAGGTTTCACTGGCGACCAGAGCCAACAGTGGACCCGGTGAAAGTCCACCGCTCAACCCCAACAAAATGCCGGACAGCAGAAAGGTCACGGAGCGTGTCGTCCCGGTTTGGTCGCCGCTGCCAGTTCGGCCCGCAATTGCCGGTAGCTGTCCAGCCGGCGAGGGGCGATAACTCCCTTGGAGACCGCCTCCCGCAGCGCGCAATTCGGTTCAACATCATGTTGGCAGTCAGCAAACCGGCAGCGGTTAACATAGGGGGCCAGCTCCGGAAAGCCGCGTTCCAGATCGTTCGGACTGATCTCGCCCAATTCGAAGCTGCGCACGCCGGGGGTGTCGATCAGATCGCCACCATCCGGCAGGTGATAGAGGGTGCTGGCGCTGGTGGTATGAGCGCCGTGGCCGGTCGCCGCCGACACCGCCTGAATGCGGATGTCGCGATCCGGCAACAGCGCTTTGATCAACGAGGATTTACCGACCCCGGATTGGCCCACCAGCAGGCTAACGCGCCCGCGCAGCCCGTCGCGCAACCCGGCTAGCCCTTGCGCGCTGTAGCTGCTGGCTTGCAACAGCGGATAACCGATCCGGCGGTAAGGTTCCATCCGTGCGAGCAGCGCGGCCAGCGTCGGCGGATCGAGCAGATCAACCTTGTTCAGCACCAATAAGCCTTGCGCCCCGGCGGCGGCGATGGCGACCAGATAACGGTCGATCAGATATTCGCTCGGTTCCGGCGCCGGCGCTAGCACCACCGCCACCGTGTCGAGATTGGCGGCGAGCGGGCGCGGTTGACTGTTGTAATCGAGACGGGTCAGCAGCGAGCGGCGCTCGCCGATCGCCACCACCACGCCGTCGCCCACGCTGGATAATTGCCAGACCACCCGGTCGCCGCAGGCCAGCCGGCCCAGATTTTGGCGCGCCGCGCAGCGGTGCAACTGACCGTCGTTGTCCTCGATGATCAGAGTGTGGCCGTGATGGGTCAGCACCAAACCGACCTGCTCTGGACCGAGCCCCCCTTCATCGAGCCGTTGCAATTTTTTGCCGGCCAATTCCCGGCGGCGTTCCTGCGAGCGGTCGATACGCTGTTGCTGGCGGCGGGTCAGACGACGGCTCATGCGACAGCCGCACGCGCGGGCGCGGAAATCAGGTTAAACTCGCGCTCACCCGATAGGCTCGTCCGGCGCTGGCAAGCCGATTGTTCCACCCGGCCCGTACCGTTAAAAGAACTCATGTCTCCCGATAATCTGATCTGGATCGATTTGGAAATGACCGGTTTGAACACGCAAACCGACCGTATCATCGAAATTGCCACCATCGTTACCGACAGCCAGCTCGCCATTCTAGCCGAGGGCCCGATGTTGGCCATCCATCAAAGCGATGCGATGCTGGCGGCGATGGATGACTGGAATCAGAAGCAACACGGCGAATCCGGCTTGATCGAGCGCGTCCGCGCCAGCACCACGGATGAAGGAGAGGCCGAACGGCTGACCTTGGAATTTCTGAGCCGGCACGTACCGAAGGGAAAATCGCCGATGTGCGGCAACAGCATCTGCCAGGACCGACGGTTTCTGGCCCGCTGTATGCCGGAATTGGAAGCCTATTTCCACTATCGCAACCTAGACGTGAGCACCCTTAAGGAATTGGCGCGGCGCTGGTACCCGGAGCAGGGCAAGGGGTTCAACAAAAGCTCAACCCATTTGGCGTTACAGGACATTCGGGATTCGATTGAGGAGTTGCGCTTTTATCGCCAGCGTTTGTTCGTGGCGCCGCTCGCCGCCGGTTGACGGCGCGTTCAGACCGCGACCGGCAAGGCGGGATCGTTGCCCCAGCCCGACCAGGAACCCGGATAGCCGCGCACGCGCGGGCAGCCCAAGTAGCATAGCACGCAATAGGTGTGCGCCGAGCCCGCACTTTTCTGGACCGTCGGCCCCAGAACGGTCTTGGCGGGTGGGCGGCCTTGCGCTTCACTGGAACGGTCGCCATAAATCAGCTACTGTGTGGGTCCCTTGAGGTTTCGAGCAATGCCGTCCAGCAAACTGCCTCACAAGCTATCCCCACACGCGCAACGGTATCTGCTCACCGGGATTTTGACCATCGTCCCGATCTGGATCACCTGGTTGGTGTTCGAGATTGTCCTGCGTCAGTTGACCCGAGCCGGCAAACCCGGCGTTTGGGCGCTGTCCCGCGCGATCCGCGACGACTTGCCGATTTTGTCGGATTTGTTGCTTCAAGTCTGGTTTCAAAATCTGCTGGCGGCGTTGATTACCTTGCTCGGATTGTACCTGCTGGGTTGGGCGGCGACCAAGGTGATCGGCCGGCGGGTGATCGCCAGCTTCGATACCTTGATCGGCCGGGTGCCGGGCGTTCAAGCGGTTTACGGCGCGGTTCGCAAGCTGATTCAATCCTTTCAGCAGGAAACCTCCCAAACGTCCCAACGGGTGGTCTTGATCGAATTTCCGGGGCCGGGCATGAAGACCTTGGGTTTTATCACCCGCGTCCTGCGCGACCAAACCACGGGTCAGGAGCTGGCGGTGATCTACGTGCCGACCGCGCCCAACCCGACTTCCGGTTATCTGGAAATCGTGCCGTTGGCCGCCGTGACGGTGATCGATTGGACCATGGATCAAGCGATGACCTTCGTCCTGTCCGGCGGGGCGGTGTCTCCTGATTTGCTCGACTTCAGCGGCGGGGCGCGCCGCGAGGGGGTCCAGTCGAGCGCGGTGGAAGCCAAGGAAGCCTAGAGGCCGCGAGCGCCTTGCCGGCGCTCGCGGGCGCTTCACATGTTGGGGTAATTCGGCCCGCCGCCGCCTTGCGGCGTCACCCAGTTGATGTTCTGAGTGGGGTCCTTGATGTCGCAGGTCTTGCAGTGGACGCAGTTCTGGGCGTTGATCTGCAAGCGTGGGTTGTTGCCGTCGCCGTCGCGAACGATTTCGTAGACGCCGGCCGGGCAGTAGCGCTGTTCGGGCGCGTCGTACAGCGCCAGATTGACCTGGATCGGCACGCTGGCGTCCTTCAGCGTCAGATGGCAGGGTTGGTCTTCCTCGTGGTTGGTGTTGGAGATGAACACCGAGGACAGCCGGTCGAAGCTGATCACCCCATCCGGTTTCGGATAGTCGATCTTGTAGCACTCGCTGGCTTTCTTCAGCTTGGTGTGGTCGGGCTTGTGATGGAAGGTCCACGGCGCCCTACCCCGGAACAGGTAGGTGTCGAGCGCCGAATAGGCGATCGCCGCCCACAGCCCCCAACTGAACGAGGGCTTGATGTTGCGGACGTCATAGAGTTCTTTCCACAGCCAGCTTTGGCGCAGTTTATCGGGATAGTCCGTCACTTCATCCGCGCCGCGTCCGGTCTTGACCGCCGCGAACACCGCTTCCGCCGCCACCATTCCCGACTTCATGGCGGTATGCGTGCCCTTGATCTTGGGCATGTTGAGGAAGCCGGCGGTGTCGCCGATCAGCACGCCGCCGGGAAACGTCAGTTTGGGAAGCGACTGGATGCCGCCGGCCGAAATAGCGCGCGCGCCGTAGGCGATCCGCCGGCCGCCCTCGAAGGTCGGGCGGATGTCGGGATGGGTCTTGAAGCGCTGAAATTCCTCGAACGGCGATAAATGAGGATTGGCGTACCCCAGGCCGAGCACGAAGCCGACCGCTACCTGGTTGTTTTCCATGTGATAGAGGAAGGAGCCGCCGTAGGTGCTGGGGTCGAGCGGCCAGCCGACAGTGTGGACGATCTTGCCCGGCGCGTGTTTGGCGGGATCGACTTCCCACAGTTCCTTGATGCCGATGCCGTAGGTCTGCGGATCTACGCCCTCGCGCAAGTTGAAACGCTCGAACAGGGTCTTGGTCAGCGAACCTCGGCAGCCTTCGGCGAACAGGGTGTAACGGGCGCGCAGCTCCATGCCGGGCGCGAACTGGTCGGTCGGCTGGCCTTCGCGGTTGAGGCCCATGTCGCCGGTGGCGACGCCGACCACCGCGCCCTCATCGTTGTACAGCACTTCGGCGGCGGCGAAACCGGGGTAGATTTCCACGCCCAACGCTTCGGCCTGCGTCGCCAGCCAGCGGCACAGATTGCCCAGGCTGATGATGTAGTTGCCGTGGTTGTTCATCTGCGGCGGGGTCGGCAGCCGGTAGGAGATTTCGCGGGTCAGCAGCAGGAAGCGATCTTCCGTGGCGGGGGTATTCAGTGGTGCGCCCCGCTTCTTCCAATCCGGGATCAGTTCGTTCAAGGCGCGCGGTTCGATCACCGCGCCGGACAGGATGTGCGCCCCGACTTCGGAGCCTTTTTCGATGAGGCAGACGCTGACCTCCCGCTCGTTTTCCGCCGCCAGTTGTTTGATGCGGATGGCCGCCGACAGGCCCGATGGGCCAGCGCCGACGATCACCACATCATATTCCATCGTTTCGCGTTCCATCGGGCTCTCCTTCGGTTTTTATAGGGTTGAAGAGACCAGAAGCGCTCGATTGCCAGGGAGCGTTTCCGAAGGATTGGAATTTTAAGCGCGATCGCCGCGAACAGCCAGCGAAACACGCGGCTGATCGGAGCGTAATTTATTCATTAAAGACAATTTTTGGAGAAACAAATTTTTGCCGCAATTGGGTTGGGACAGCGTCAATACGGATGATCGATCATGATGGAAGGCCGTCAAGAAAGCCCCACTTGCTCCAACCAAGCGGACCAGCAACGCCGGCCTCGTTCTTGGGCGGCGGCGGCGTGGCGGACGGTTTCGGCGCGCAGCAGCGGCACGCTCAAACCCTCCGTCCCGGCGATTTCCCCGGCATGGCCGATAAACCAGCGCTCCAGACCCCACGCGCTGGTCTCGATGTGGAATTGCAAAGCCAGCGCGCGCTGGCCCCAGGTAAACGCTTGATGCGGGTAGAGATCGCTGGAGGCGAGTAGCGTCACGCCGTCGGGTAACTCGAAGGTGTCGCCGTGCCAGTGCAGCACCGGGGTTCGATCGGCGAACGCGGCGAGCGGGTGCGTGAGGCCGGCGTCTGTCAAGCGCAGCGGCGTCCAGCCGATTTCCTTGCGGCCTCCCGGATAAACCCGGCCGCCCAACGCCCGCGCCATCATCTGACAGCCGAGGCAGATGCCGAGCGTCGGTCGGTCGGCCTTCAATCGCGTCTCCAACAGGCGCAATTCGTCGCGGATGAACGGATAGGCTTCGTCTTCATAGACGCCGATCGGCCCGCCCAGCACCACCAGCAATTCGTCGGCCAGCGGGTCCAGCGCGGCGAGGTCGTCGTACCCGGCTTCCACATAGCGAATCGCGAAGCCGCGCTCCAGCAGCACTGGAGCGAAGGCGTCGAGATCCTCAAACGCGACGTGACGGAGCGCGACGACGGATTTCATGGTGGGGCGCGGAAGGGGCTGGGCTGATTGAAATGGAAACCTGCTGTTCGGATCGCCAGAAGCCTTGTTCTACACCTTGTCAGGCTCAAAGCCGCCAGCATCCGTCGGAGTTCTAGGCTTGCGCTTGATGGAAAGGTCTGGCGGCGTGCCATGGATCATCTGTCCGTGGGCCATCACGTATTTGATCGGAATTTTCGGGTTATTAATGTCCTTTCTGCCGTCCGCATGCCACTTCTGCTCCCACTTGTCGAAGTAGAACTCAAGGTTAGCGGGTTCGAGCAGATAGACCGTTTGAAGCACAATATGCCGATAGACTGCAAACACCCAAGGTACCTTCCGATATTTAGCAATGATGACGGGGTTCATGTGGTGATGAGTCGAAAATCCGTGGGTCAGCTCGATGTTGACCGATTTCAGTTCATATTCACGCCCGGAGCCATCCACTGCATCGTTGCCTTCGCGGCCCGGAATGATTTTCAAGCCTAGCATCAGTAGAACCTGCAACAACTTGCCGCCATTGTCCTGAAATATGTCATCAATCCCGTGCTTGGTGGCAAGAGCCTGATATTCCTGTACGGCGGGCCAGATTTCGAGTAGGCGCTGGTAGTCGTCGTGCGGCGTCAGCATCACTTCTTCGGTTCCTCAAGTAGTAATGCAGGAGAGACTCCGAGCGCCAATGCCAATCGTTCGATGTTGTCGATGGAAATATTCCGCTCACCACGCTCCACCGATCCGACATAGGTTCGATGTAGGCCTGCTGCATCGGCCAATGCCTCTTGAGAAAGGCCGAGCCCTTCTCGCGCCTTCCTCAGATTCAGCGCGAAACGCTTTCTTGTGGTTGAGGAATTTAACTTCCTGTTCATTCGCGCGATAATGCGCAGATGATGACAATGAATCTACAGACTTTGAGTAGCACTACATGCTGATGAAATCTAAAATTGTCCCGGCCTACTACACCTCTAAAGGAGTCGCTTTCATTGGCGACTCGCGCGAGTTGCTAGAGGAGTTAGCGGACGAGAGCGTGAACCTTGTGGTCACCAGCCCGCCGTTCGCTCTGCAACGCCAGAAGGAATACAGGAACCTTGACCAGCACGCTTACATCGATTGGTTCTTGGAGTTCGGGCGCATCGTCCATCGAAAACTCCGCGATGACGGCAGCTTTGTCGTTGACTTTGGCGGGGCCTACATGAAGGGTGTCCCGGCGCGAAGTCTTTACAATTTCCGTGTCCTGATCCGTATGGTTGACGATTTAGGCTTTTTTCTAGCGGAGGATTTCTATTGGTTCAATCCGTCGAGGTTGCCGAGTCCGATTGAGTGGGTCAACAAGCGCAAGCTGCGCGTGAAAGATTCCGTCAACACCGTGTGGTGGTTCAGCAAGACTGAGTGGCCAAAGTCAGACATCACGAAAGTCCTCGCCCCCTATAGCGTCAGGATGAAGAAACTGATTGAGAATCCAGATAAGTTCTACACGCCCAAGGTCCGTCCGTCCGGGCACGACATTGGCAAGGGGTTCGCCAAAGATAACGGCGGGGCGATCCCCCCGAACCTGCTACAGATTTCCAATTCCGAATCCAACGGCCAGTACCTGTCAGGCTGCAAGGCCGTGGGTATCAAGAGCCATCCCGCTCGCTTCCCCGCGAAGCTGCCTGAGTTCTTCATTCGGATGCTCACGGAGCCAGACGACCTCGTGGTGGACATATTCGGGGGTTCGAACACTACTGGGCAGGTGGCAGAGGCAGAAGGGCGGCGCTGGATGGCCTTCGAAGCATTACCTGAGTACGTAGCGGCGTCCTCGTTCCGCTTTCTCAACAAGGGCATTAAACCGGAGCAAATGCAGGCTCTTTACAAGAAGATCGTGGCGGGAGAGTCAGTAAGCATTGAAGAGTTCCGCAAACAGACCGAACTCGTGTTGTGAGCGGATGATCGAAGCCGGAAAGAAGAAAACTATCTCAAGGGCGGCTTTTTCTTCTCAAGTCGTCTTACCGCCGCGTGGCACCTTTTCTAGCACTTTTTTCTAGCACTTTTCGGTGGGCGAGTGGTTAGGCGGACGTGATCTTCGAACCATTTTGTAATCTCAGTAAATACAGCAGATACAGCAAAAGTGGCGGAGAGGGTGGGATTCGAACCCACGGACCCTCGCGGGTCAACGGTTTTCAAGACCGTCGCAATCGACCGCTCTGCCACCTCTCCAATACGCACCATTCTAACGATCCCCCACCGGTGATGCCAGTTTCCCCGCAAGGGTTCGCGGGCTGGAGCGCTTGCGTCTTATCAAGCGCGCTGTTTTCGGGTCGCTTCCGGCTGGTAGGTCACCGCCAGCACTCGCAAGGTCATGGTTCGGCCCCCAGGCAGCGGCCATTCGATAGACTGACCGACCGACAAACCCAGCAGGGCGCTGCCGACTGGCGCCAAGATCGAGACTGTGCCATGGGTCATGTGGCTGTCGTCGGGATAAACCAGGGTCAGTTCAAATTCCCGGCCGCTGGCTTCTTCCACGAAGCGCGCCGTCGAATTCATGGTGATGACATCCGGTGGAATGGCGTCGGGTTCTACGACCTCGGCCCGATCCAATTCGTGGCGCAGCGCATCGAGTCCGGGCGCGTGTTCGGGCGATACCGTATCCAGCAGTCCTTCCAACCGTTCTAAATCCTGACTGGAGACGATGATCTGAGGCTCGGCGGTCATTGTGGTCATTTCCAATGGAGGAGGTCCTTCAAGGCAAGGCTCCGGCGTTGGCGGGGGGCCGGCTCCAAAACAGCACATGCAGCCGCAACAGGGTTTCCGGCTCGGCGATCAAGTCGCGCTTTTGCACCGCGCTCAGACTGTCCGGCCCTTCTTCCTCCAACTGATGGATCAGCCCTTCCAGATAGTGCCGACGCCGCTTGCCCGGTGGTTCCCGGACCGGCAGCAAGGAAAGATGCAGGGCGTTGACGTAGGGATCGGTCAGCGCCTGAACGAAGCGGCTGTGCGGCCTGTCCCGCAGCGCCGCCAGCGCCGGATCGTCGTCTTGCAGGTTTTCCGCCAGATAGAGCAACACCGCGGGCGGGGCCGTTTCTTCCGGGGTCAGAAATAACCCCATTTCACGCGCTCGTTGGCCTAGGGCGATGCTGCTGGACAGCATCGAGACCGGAACGGACAAAACCAGCCCCAACAACACCGGCGTCAACCACCAGAAGAATGCTGGAACATATTGATAGCTCAGCAGACCGACGACGAGACCGATCAAGGTATGCCCGCCGTGGGCCAGCGCGGCTTCCTTGAAGCTGGTCATGTGGTCGCCGCGCTGCTGCGGCGGCCAACCGACCGCACGCCGCATCAAAATCGCCAGCACGAACTTGGTTTGAAACAACATCAGCACCGGCGCGGTCAGCACCGAAAACACGGTTTCCAGCACCACGCTGGCCGCGGCGCCGATCATGCCGCCATACGCCTCGCTCAGCTTGCGGTCTTTCAACAGCAGCAGTAAGGCCAGCAGCTTGGGCAGGAACAGCATGGTGAGCGTCACCAGCAGCACGGTGGTCATCTCCACCGCAAACGAGACCGGCCACACCGGCATCCAGTTTTCGCCGAAGAAATACACCATTTCGTGCTGGGTCTGGAGGAAGGCCTGGACGCCGGTGGCGATCAAAAACAACAGCCAGAGCGGCGAGGCAGCGTAAGACATCACCCCCATCAGAAAGTGCATCCGGCTGAGGCCGTTGAAACCATGGGACAGCGCCAGCCGCAGATGCTGGAGGTTGCCCTGACACCAGCGCCGGTCACGTTTGGCGTAATCGATCAGGGTGGGCGGGATTTCCTCGTAGCTGCCTTCCAAGTCGTAGGCCAGCCACACTTCCCAGCCCGCCCGGCGCAGCAGCGCCGCTTCCACGAAGTCGTGACTGAGGATCTCGCCGCCGAACGGCTCACGCCCCGGCAATTTCGGGAGCCCGCAATGATCGAGAAACGGCTGAATGCGAATGATGGCGTTATGGCCCCAGTAATTCCCTTCGCCCAACTGCCAAAAGTTCAGGCCGGCCGTGAACATCCGCCCGTAGATGCTGCCGGCGAATTGCAGGATGCGCGCGAACAAGGATTCGCGGTTGACCGGCACCGGTGGGGTCTGAATCAGCGCCGCCCTCGGATGGCATTCCATCAACCGCACCATTTCCACCAGGGTTTCGCCCTTAATGATGCTGTCGGCGTCGAGCACGATCATGTAGCGGTAGCGGCCGCCCCAGCGCGTGCAGAAATCTTCCAGATTGCCGGTCTTGCGGCTGGTGTTCTCCGGGCGGTTCCGGTAGAAAATCCGCCCCTTGCCGTCGAGTTCGCGCACCATGTCTTGCCAGCGCAGTTCCTCTTCCACCCAGACATCGGGATCGCGGGTGTCGCTGAGGATGAAGATGTCGAACCGGTCGAGCTGCCCGGTATCCGCCAGCGAGCGATGCACGGCGCGCAGGCCGGCGAAGACCCGTTGCGAGTCTTCGTTGTAAATCGGCATCAGGAGGGCGGTGCGCGGCGGCGCGGCCGGGTCCGGCGGCGTGCCTGGCTGGCGGGAAATCGCCCAGTGGTCGCGCCCGGTCAGCATCACCCAAAAGCCCAGCAGCGCGCTCCAAAACGAAATGCAAATCCAAGCGAACAGGATGGCGTACAGCAGCAGCAAGATCAGTTCGATCGGGCTGAGGCCGTCGGTGTGGAACACGCTGACCAACAAACCCATCGCGAGCAGCGTCGTAATGGCGACCAGCACGAAAAATACCGTCCGGCGCAAGGCGTGCCCGATGGCCGGGGGAGTTTGAACGGAAGGGGTCATGATACTTCCCGATGAAAGGACGCCATCAAGCGTCCGGCGTTTTTTGCCACAGGCGGCGGATTTCGCTGAGCACTGAAAAGAGCTCGATCGGTTGGGTCGGCATGGTGCCGGGCGCGGGCGGGGGTGTGGGTTCGGCCATGGCCTCACCCAGGGTCTCCCTCAGCGTGTCTCCTTCGCCGGGTGGGGCGAACAGCAGCTTGGGCCAATCCGGCGCGAGGCCGCTCAATAGCGCGGCGCGCGCCGCGGCCAAGGCTTGCGGCGTCCGAGGCAAGCTCAGTGTCTGGGCCAGCCAGTCGCCCAACAGCTCGCCGGTGGCCAGCAGCGTGCGCCCCAGCGGATCGAGTCCGGCCGGTTCCGTGAGCTCATTGGCGCGTCGCAACGCCTGTTCGCTCAAGGCGGCCACTTGCGCGGGATCGGTCACGCCCAGCATTCGCCAGTAAGCGCCGAGCCGGCCGAACAGCAATTCGGTGGCGGGCGCGGTGGCGGGCGGGCCCAGATACGGATGCGCCGCGCTTACTTTGCCACGGTCCACTGGTAGCTCCAGGTTTCCGTCAGCACGTCGTTGCCGAGTTTGAGAAAGCCCCGTAGTTCCGAAGGATCGGTACCCTGCGGCGATAATTCGAACGATAAGCGCCAGCTGTTGCCGTGCGGGTTTTTCTGGACCACGACGTTCTTGATCTGGCCGGTCGAACCGCTGACCACCGCCTGCACGGGCGCATCGTTGGCCAGCTTGGCCAGCGCTTCGCCCCCGAAATCGATCACGAAGCGCCGCAGGTCGGGATTGAGGTCGCCCGCGCCGCCCGCGCCGACCCGGCTGGCCAGCGTCCGACCGCCCGGTGACAGATTCGGCAAATCGAGAGAGAACGACAACCGATAGTTGAACTCCAGTTGCTGGCCCGCTTCGACGGGTTTTTCGGGAACCCAAAACGCGGCGATGTTATCGTAGCGCTCGGCGTCGCTGGGAATCTCGATCAATTCCACCGAACCCTTGCCCCAATCACCTTGCGGCTCGACCCATAGGCTGGGTCGGGTCTGGTAGTGAGCTTCGAGATCCTGGTAATTGTCGAAAGCACGATCCCGTTGCAGCAGGCCGAAGCCGCGCGGGTTGGTGTCCTGATAGGCGCTGATCCGCAGCCGCGGCGGGTTGTTGAGCGGGCGCCAAATCCATTCGCCGTTGCCGCTGGCCAGCAGTAGGCCGTCGGAATCATGCACCTGCGGGCGGAAGTCGTCGAAGAAGCGTTCGTTGAGCGCGCCGTGGAAAAACATGCTGGTCAACGGCGCCACGCCGAATTTCTGGATTTTGTTGCGCGCGAACAGGCTGGCTTTGACATCGATTTGGGTGGCGACGCCCGGCCGGATAGCGAAGCGGTAGGCTCCGGCGACGCTCTGGCTGTCCAGCAGGGCATAGACGATCAGCTCGGTCGAATCCTTGGTGGGTTTTTCCAGCCAGAACTCACGAAAATAGGGAAATTCCTCGGGTTTGGGCAGGCCGGTATCGAGAGCCAGGCCGCGGGTCGACAAGCCGTAATTTTGGCCTTGGCCGACCGCGCGAAAGTAGCTGGCGCCCAGAAAGACCGCGACTTCATCGTAATGGCTGTCGGTGTGCAGCGGATACAACACCTTGAAGCCGGCGAATCCCAAGTCTTTGGGCAGGTTATCCGGCACGGCGTTGCGACCGTAGTCGAATAGGTCGTTGGCGTATTCCGCCGGTTTGCTCTCGCCATCGCTGACCACGTTGATGGTGACTTGGCGGTTGAACAAAAATCCTAGCGGCGCAAATTGGATTTCAAAGGGCAGCCCGCTATCGCGCCACAGGCTTTTTTCGCCCTTGAAGCGGATATCCCGGTACTGGTCATAATCCAGTTTGGCCAGAAAATCCGGCAGCTTGCCGGTGGGGTCCTGATAGGGCTGATTGGCCAGCACTTCGGCGCGGCGGCGGATATCGACGAAATTGAAGCGTTTGGGCGGGGGTGTCGTGGCCGGAGTGGCTTCGGGAACGTTGGGCGCGCCAACGCTTGCCACCGGAGCGTAGCAAGCGCCCGCCAGCAAGAACAAACTCAGCAGAATTCGAAGTTTCACGGCGTTACGGCTCCGTCGGTGAGGTATCCGTGCAGTTTTGGAGACTAGCGTCAAACACAGTATTGTATTGCTGTTCGGGTGTTCCGACCATCTCGGTGCGCGGGATCGGGTGAAAGCCAGAGGGTATCAGGCGCTGCCAAAACCCACCGCCCCATCGGGATCGGCCGAACTACAGGGGGTTTTACCAGCCGCTGACCGCGCCTAATCATAGCCGAGCCTTTCCGCCAACTTATGACTTTTTCTCAAGAATTTCACTACATCGCGCTGCTGTTACTCGGCGTTCTGGCGACCTATGCCACAGTGGGCTTGATTTTCTGGCTCATCAATTCGCCGCGCACCCGTCTTGCTTTTCGAGCGCTGACCAACGTTTCACCGCAATTGGTCGCGATCATCGGCCTGTTGTTCGGGTTGTACATGGCTTTTTTCGCCAATGATATCTGGAATATTCGCGATCGGGCGCAGACCATGATCTTGCAAGAAGCCGATGGCCTGCACGGTCTGCTCGATATCGCTCAAGGGCTGCCAGCGGACGTCGGCGCGCCGCTCGCCGCCGCCGTGCGCGGCTACGCCGGCGCGACGGTGCGGGAATGGCCGTTGCTGGCGCGGGGAGAAAGCAGCCCGCAGGCGGGTGATTTGTTGCGTCAAATGAGCCGTCTTGCGTTGGCTGAAGCGCTGGCCGGTCGCTTGAGCGCCGGACCTCAGTATGCGCTGGCGCAGAATCTGGAGAAGGCGCGCTCGGCGCGCTACCACCGGCTGGCCTTGAGCCAGCGGCGCGGCGATCCGTTGAAGTGGTTTGCGGTAGCCTGTCTGGGAACGCTGACCTTGCTGTCGGTGGGACTGGTCCATCTGGAGAACTGGCGCTCGCAACTGGCGGCGATGCTCATTTACGCCTCCGCCATTTCGGTTGGTTTCACCGCCGCGTATCTGGAGCGCAGCCCCTTTCAGGTGTTCGTGGTCAGCGCCCGGCCCATCGCCGAGCTGATCGATCGGGCGCCGTTGTCTGGCGATGCTCAATGATTTCGAAGTGGAGCCGCCGCTGGGGGTTGAGCGGCGGCGGTCCCGGCGTTCAGGCGTCGTTGTTGCCCAGCACGACGCGCTTGCGCTGCTTGGCGAATTCCAGCAAGCGGCGGATCGGCAAGGCCGCTCGCTCGCGGATCGCTTCGTCGATGTGGATTTCGTTCGCGCCGGTTTCCAGAACGCGGGCCAGATTGCGCAAGCCATTCATCGCCATCCACGGGCAATGCGCGCAACTGACGCAGGTGGCGCCCTTGCCGGCGACCGGCGCTTCTAGAAACACTTTGCCCGGCGCGATCTGTTGCATCTTGTGAAACAGGCCGTTGTCGGTGGCGACGATGAACTTCTTGGCCGGCAGCTTCCGCGCGGCCTCGACCAAGGCGGTGGTCGAACCCACCACATCCGCCTGGGCGATCACGTCCAGCGGCGATTCCGGGTGGACCAGCACCTTAGCGTCGGGATGTTCGGCGCGCAGCTGGCGCAACCCGTCGGCCTTGAAGGCTTCGTGCACCACGCAGGCGGCCCCCCACAACAGCATGTCCGCGCCGGTTTCCTGCTGGATGTAAGCGCCCAGATGGCGGTCTGGCGCCCAGATCAATTTTTCGCCACTTTCGGCCAGATGGCGGATCAGCTCCAGCGCGATGCCCGAGGTCACCACCCAGTCGGAACGGGCCTTCACCGCCGCGCTGGTGTTGGCGTAGACCACCACCGTCCGGTCGGGATGCCGGGCGCAGAACGCGGCGAATTCGTCGGCCGGACAGCCCAGATCCAGCGAGCATTCGGCCTGTAAATCCGGCATTAACACCCGCTTTTCGGGATTGAGGATCTTGGCGGTTTCACCCATGAACCGCACGCCGGCCACGATCAGGGTCTGCGACGCGCACTCGGTGCCGAAGCGGGCCATGTCCAGCGAATCCGAAACGTAACCGCCGGTGGCGTCGGCCAGTTCCTGCAATTCCGGCGAGGTGTAGTAATGAGCGACCAAGGTAGCGTCTTGCTCGATGAGCAGGCGCTTGATCTTGGCGACCAGCTTTTCGCGTTCGGGAGCTTCCAGCGTTTCGACCACGGTGGGCGGCACTTGCCCGGGCGACAAGCGACGGTCCTTCACGACAATCGGGGCAACGACAGCATTCATAGGTGTTCTCCGGCGACCGAGACGGTCGCGTCACTTGATGAAGTCAACTTGACCGGGGCGCTTGGCTCGGTACAACCGAGCCGGGCGATGGCCGCCGCTGCGCGCCATTTCCCCGGTCGCCTCAATGCAGTCCAGCGCCAGAACCCGCTTGCGAAAATTACGCTTGTCCAAAGGCTCGCCCAAAATGGTTTCGTTGACCGCCTGCAACTCGCTCAGCGTGAACCGCTCCGGCATCAGTTGCAGGGCGATGGTCGAATACGCCAGCTTGGAGGCCAGCCGCCGGTGGGCCAACCTGACAATATCGGCGTGATCCGACCGCAAATCCGTTAGCGCCTCCGCGGAAATCCAGGCCGTTGCGGCGCCGGATGCCACGGAGTCGGCCGCTAGGGCGCCGGTGGGAACCAGGGCGTAATAGGCCACCGCGACCGCCAGCGTTCCAACTCCCCGCGCCGGTCGACCGAAGGTGTAAAGCTGCTCCAGATAGACCTCATCCAAGCCGGTTTGCTCGATCAGCTGCCGGCGGGCGGCCGTATCCAGATGTTCGCCGACCCCGAGGGAGCCGCCGGGCAATCGCCAACCTCCCGGCTGTCGCACCACCAGCACCTCCAACCGCTCGGCGCGGATGGCGAAGGGCACAACATCAGTACTCAGAGTTAGCGAGACAGGGCCGGCCATCACTCGGTTCCGACATGGTGTAAAAATTACACCTTATGTTAGTGTCTTATTGACACTATTGCAAGTACTTGACCGATAATTTTCAAAATGATGAAGGCGAAAAAACCAGGATCGGGCATATTTCGTTAGAATGGTCGGGCACGATAAAACACCATAAAAAATGCCCTGGAGAAACTGACGATGAGCACGCGACAGGAAACGGTGGTATTAGTCCACGGCTTGTACGTTCACGGGCTGTGGATGTGCCTGCTGGAGTCGTGGCTGGAGCAGTCAGGCTATCAGACGGTGAACTATTCCTATCCGACCATGACCCGGTCGCCGGCGGAAAACGCCACTACCTTGCAAGGGCTGCTCGAACAGGTGGACACGCCGGTTGTCCATTTTCTGGCGCACAGCATGGGAGGTTTGGTGGTGCGCTATTTATTTCATGACTATCCAAAGCAGAAGCCGGGCCGGGTGGTGACGCTGGGCACGCCGCACCAGGGCAGCTATGCCGCGCGGATCATGCACGATCTCGGGCTCGATTTCTGCGTGGGCCGAGGTCTGGAAGGCGGCTTGTTAGGTGACGCGCCGACCTGGACCGCGCCAAATCAACTGGGCTCCATCGCCGGCACCTTGAACATCGGTTTCGGGCTGCTGTTTCCCGCCATGCCGGAGCCGTCCGATGGGCTGATCGCGGTGGTCGAAACCCAACTATCCGGCATGGCCGATCACATTTGTCTACCGGTTTCCCACATGCAAATGCTGGTGGACCCGACCGCAATGGCGCAGGCCAGCGCGTTTTTCGCCACCGGACGGTTCCGCCATTACAGGCCGGTCTCGTCCGCGGGCGGGCAAAAACACCATTAAAAGCGCCAAAAGCACCGCTTGGGAGGGTGCGTTGGAAGGTTGCTCCATGGTGGTCCTACAGGGATAAAACCGCCTGGCTGTTGGGTTAGAGCGCCCGGTCGTCCCTCAAGACAGCATTCCAAGCATGACCGCCCGAGCGACGGCGGCGGTTTTGTTGGAAACCTTCAGTTTGGTGATCGCATTGCCGATATGAAAATGGACCGTGCGCTCCGTAATTTTCAAAATCAGGGCAATTTCAGCGGCGGTTTTACCCTCGGCGGTCCAGCACAGCACGGCCAATTCCCGCTTGGATAAGCGGGCTTGGCTTTCCGGTAGCAGTTTGGCCATCAACCGCTGCGATATGCCCAGATGCGCCACTTGACTGAGCCAAGCCAACTGGAGGCCCTTGTCTCGCAGTTCGGCATCGGAAAGCGGCTCGTTGGAGCGGGCCAGCGTCAGCATACCGCCGACGCCGTTGGCGTCGCGGCTGGACTGAGCCCAGCCGAAGCGCAGGCCGAAGGAACGAGCGTCTTCCCAAAATTCCCGCGCCGGGACGAACAAGTCATCAGACCAAATCACCGGTAACACCGAACGCATCCCGTGTTGTACGGTCGGGTCGATGGCCAAATAGTTTTGTTGCCGGTAGCGTTCCTGCCAGGCCGCCGGATAATTGTTGAACATGACGATCCGGGATTGGGAGCAGGGGAACGGCAGGCGCAGCCCGTAGGCGCAGAAATCGAAGCCGAGCTCGCGCGCCAGTCCGACGAGCGTTTGGAAATACTCCTGCTCTTGCGCTATACCGAGCAACGTCTGTAATTGATCTTCCTGCCAGACTCTCACGGTGATCTGCCTGAGAAACGCGTTGCGGAGCCAGGGTGGGTCGCTCCCGCCCTGGTTCGCTCGAATCGAACCTGACCTGTCAGACTTGACACTTTCGCGGGTCAGGACTGTCGGGTAAGGTAGCTCTGCGCGAATTTGCGAAAGACCGACCTTGTCCGATCAGACCGATACCAAGGCGTGCCCGCCCGCATCCCGACCTACCCCGTCCGAAGATGGGTATGTACGGCTGACCTTGCAAAACCTGCTGGCCACTCCGTTGGTGCATTTGTGGTCCGGCCTGGATCAAGAAGCTCCTGGTTCGTTGCCAGAAGGGGCGGGTGTCACCACGATCTCCGGCTATACCGAATGGATCAGCACCACCGAGCCTACCCTCACCCTCGGTTGGGATTGGCGGCTGGAGGTGGCGAGCGCGGCGCCGCTTTACATCCGATCCAGCGCTCCACGCAGTAACATCATGCTCGTCGATGAGCGGCAGCGCGACCTGGGTCCGCGCGAAACCGCCGCCCTGCTGGAAGCCGCTATTAATAGCTTAACATGGAAGCAAGCAATCTATAACCATATAAATACTCGATTTGTGTGACAACCTGTCACATATGACAGTTACGCCCTATTAATAACGCTGCTAATTTAAATCCCGATGCCCAAGTGTCGTTTGGAAGCGATATGCAAATCGTATCGGGTATTTCTACAGAATTTTCGGGAGACTTGACTGCGAAGGTGGCTCGATACCGCTATGCGGTTTTCGTCGAGCGACTGGGATGGAATCTCCGAACGCGGGATGGGGCGGAGCTGGATCAGTTCGATCGTCCTGATACTGTCTATTTGGTCGCGCAAGGCGACGACGGTCGTATCTTGGGCTGCGCCAGGCTGCTTCCCACCGTTCGCCCTTACCTTTTGGGGGAAGTGTTCTCCGAACTGCTAAACGGCTTGCCCGCGCCGTGCTCCCCCGAAGTATGGGAGCTGTCTCGGTTCGCGGCGGTGGACTTCGACGGCCGGTCCGCCGCGACGGCAGGCATCGGATCGTCGGCGGTAGCGATCGGCCTGCTCGGGGAGGCGATCCGTTATGCCGCCACTCAGGGCGCCAAACGCTTGATCACCATTTCTCCCCTTGGCGTCGAAAGGTTGCTGCATCGAGCGGGCTTTCATGCACATCGCGCCGGACCGCCGACGATCATCGACGGGCTGCCGTTCTTCGCTTGTTGGATTGAAACACTCTCAAGTTAAGCGGGTATTCGCGGGCGTTGGCGGAGCTTTTGGCCGCTAAGCCATCGCGACTCAGTAGGGCGGGCGCACGCAATTTTAAAAGAGAGCTCATTTTAAATCGGCTTAAAATTACCAATGCCTTTTGAGAGCGTTGGACCGTTATAGGTTCTATTGATTTAGCGACTCTAAAACTAATTGGCTGGAAATCGCTATGAATCAATATCTGCGGGATAAAATCGAGCAACGCAAGAAGATTTTAATAACCATCAAAGAGGAATTGATCGATCGGCTTCAATTACAATACAGTATAGACGAAATCGATGATGATACTTTTCTGTTTGGGAGCGGTTTGTCACTGGATTCAATCAGCGCCGCAGATATTATTGTTGGGTTGCAATTTCGATTTGGAATCACCTTGCCGGAAGAAAAAATTTTCTCGATGAGGACCATCAACACCTTGGCCGATTTTGTACAAGCTAGAAGCTAGACCGAGCAAAGCAGGTCCGAAATGATGAATAAGCTCAGTAAGATCGCGGCATTTTATGATAATAATGAAACCATCGGCTGGCGGGATGGCATCTTGATCGCCAACGTGCATGATAGCTTGGAAAAGGACTATCAGAAAATACGTAAAGGGATTGCCTTGGCGGATTATACTTATCTGGGCCATTTTAGAGTCCAAGGATCGGATGCTTTGCAGTTGATCGATAAGCTCTGTTTTTCCAATCTGCGGGATCTTCCCAGCGGTTGCCTGAGCCCTTCTTATGTTCTTAATGAAGACGGCAGTGTGTTTTGTGAGGTGCTAATCGCTAATTGCGGAGATTTTTACAGAATTTTAAGCGAAGGCGTCGAACCGGCTCACGTCCATGCGCTGTTCGACGCCGAGCTGGCCGCGGCTGATTGGCAGGCTTCGATCGTTGACGAAACTCGCAGCCAATCCTTTATCGGTCTCGATGGCCCTTACTCATGGGAGCTGCTCAAACGGTTGTCAGGGCCGGGGATCATTGGGATACGCCATCTGGAGCTCGCTTCTGGCAACCAACTGGATGGCATTTTGTTCACGTTATACCGTACTGATAAGACGGGTGAGTACGGCTATCTGCTACAAGTCGATATCGAGTACGTGGTCGATCTGTGGCGACAGCTTTTAGAAGTCGGCCGAGCTTTTGAGATACAGCCCGCCGGCTACGCCGCTCTCGATTTATGCAAGCTGGAAAACCGCTTCACCAACATCCATCGTGAAGCACGGTGGGCGACGCATGTTCTGGAACTCAATACCCGGATCGCGGCGAGCCGCAAAAAGGAAGACTATATCGGTCGGGCAGCCGTCGAGAAAACGCTTCATGAAGGCATCCGGCGGCGTCTGATTGGGCTAGTCTTGGAAGAAGACGCGGGCAATGAGGCGCCCATCGAGTGCGGGGAGCACCTCTATGCCGATGGCGTCAAAATTGGAGAGGTTGTCAACCGCGCTTTCTCTTTTACTTTGAATCGCTGGATTGCATTGGCTTTTCTGGAGGTCGATTACGCTTATGTCGGGTTAAATTACCGCCTTGGCGGCCAGCGTGGCGGTTATGCGGTGAAGACCGTTTCGGCTCCATTCATTTTCAATGAAAGCCTGCGCATTCGTCCCCGGCAAGACAGCTACTTTGATAAAACGGATCGCGCGAGGGCCGAATACGACGCCGGTCGCATTGTCCCGCTCCGCTCCGCCAATTCCCGTCATAACCGCTTTCCAAACGTGCTGGCGGATCGGCGCGCCTACCGGCGGACGGTTGCCTGAGCTCGGAGCGGCCGCGATGGAGCCGGCTTCCAGCACGCCTGCGCTGGGTTTGGACCGAACCGTCCGTTGGCCGCCACGGGCGCTGTTTTTGAAAGTTCAAACATGCTAAGCGACGATGCCGATGTCCGGGCGGTTCTGATCCACGGCGCTGGAACCAGCATCGGGCTGGCGGTGGGACGGGAATTCGTCCGTCGCGGGACGATCGTCGCTCTCTACGACGCCGCTCGACCCGCGCAGACTGCGGCTATCGTGCGGGAGCTATCGGCCGAGGGCAGCGCGCTCGATCTGAGCGAGCGGCCATTGGATGAAGGCGATGTCGAACTCAATCTGGCCGGAATCGCCGAGCGCTGCGGCCGGCTGGATGCCCTGGTGAACCTGTTCGTTCCGAGTGGGGAAACCGGCGTGGCCGACCTCCAGTCTTATGCCTTGAAGCTGTATCAGCGCGACCTAGCCGCCGCGGCCATCATCGCTCTCTATAATAATAACGGAATGATCGTCAATCAGTTTTTGTTGGCCTCTTCGTTCGCCGATACCGAACTGGGGCATTGCGTGGCGGCCGCGCGCGGCGCGATCGCCGGGATGACGCGCACCCTGGGTATCCGCCACGCCCGATTGGGGGTGCGGGTCACCGGGTTGTTGGTCGGATTGCTGGACGCCCCCGAGATCAAGCTGTTGGCCAGCGAGCGCGTCCTGGCCTCCACCACGCCCTTGCAGCGCTGGGCGGAACCGGTCGATGTGGCCAAGTGCCTCGCGTTTCTGGTCTTGGACAGCGGTTATATCACCGGCCAACTGTGGGTCATGGACGGTGGGTTGACCGCCGGTGGCAACGGATTTTGAAAGGACGCCGCTCTCGCTGAAGGGCGGCGCGGCAAACACCGACCAGTCAAGCTCGGGGTCAGGCGATGGCTACTCTCGACAGGCGAATTGCGGTGGTGACCGGCGGTTCCCGCGGCTTGGGCCGCGCCGTGGTGTTAGAGCTGGCGCGGCGCGGCGCTTATGTGGTGATCAACTACCGGCGGCGCGAGCAAGAAGCCCGTGACACCCTGGAGCAATTGCGAAGCGACGGCGGCGAGGGTTCTGTCTATCAGGCGGATGTGACCGATCCGCGGCAAGTACAGCGGATGTTTCAAGAGGTATTTGGACGGCACCGGCGCTTGGATATTCTGGTCAATAATGCTGGCATCCTCCGCGACGCTTATTTTTTGCTGATGAGCGCCAGCGATTGGTGGGAAGTGCTGGATGTCGACTTGAACGGCGTGTTCCATTGTAGCAAGGCGGCAGTCCGCATCATGGCCGGCCACCGCAGCGGCGTGATCATCAACATCGGTTCCGGGTTGGTCGCCCAACTGGGACAAGTCAATCACAACGCGGCAAAGCAGGGGTTAGTCGGTTTTTCCCGCGCCTTGGCCCGAGAGGTAGGGCCAAAAGGCATCCGGGTCATGCATGTCGCGCCGGGTTTTTTCAAAACCGAAATGTCCGAAGCCCTTAACAAATCAATGATCGACGCCACCTTTCAGCTAACGCCGCTGGAACGCTGGGGGGAACCGCGCGAACTCGCCGCGCTGGTAGGGTTTTTGGCCAGCGACGACGCGCGCTGTTTCAGCGGCCAGACTATCGCGATCGATGGCGGGCGCGGCGCGGTCGAAGCGGAATATGGGTTGTAGGGAAAAACCGAAAGGCCAGTCAAGCGCCGCTTTCTGGCGGGCCAAGCCGCAAACTCCACAGCTACGCCTCCCACCATCCGCGCGGCTAGCGCCGTCCGTCGGCCTGCGCGATGGGTTGACAAAATGCTAAACTGAATGCCCCTTCGCAAGATTCCCAGGCAAGAGGCTCTACATGGCAGGACACAGTAAATGGGCGAACATCCAGCATCGGAAGAACGCTCAGGACGCCAAGCGCGGCAAACTGTTCACGCGGCTGATTCGGGAACTCACCGTGGCCTCGCGCATGGGCGGCGGCGATCCCGGCACCAATCCCCGCCTGCGGTTGGTGATGGACAAGGCGCTGGCCGCCAACATGCCGCGCGATACCATCGATCGCGCCATCAAGCGGGGCACCGGTTCGCTGGAAGGGGTCGAATACGAGGAAATCCGCTACGAAGGTTACGGTCCGGGCGGGGTGGCGGTGCTGGTGGACGCCATGACCGACAACCGCAATCGGACGGTGGCGGAAGTCCGCCACGCATTCAGCAAGTGCGGCGGCAATCTCGGCACCAGCGGTTCGGTGGCCTTTCAGTTCAGCGAACAGGGCGTGCTGAGCTATCCGGCCGGCTGCGACGAAGACCGCATCATGGAAATCGCCATCGAGGCCGGGGCCGACGATGTAGTGAGCTATGACGACGGCTCGGTGGATGTGCTGACCGCGCCGGCCGCGTTTTCCCCGATCAAGGAGGCGATGGTCGCCGCCGGTTTGGAACCGGAAAGCGCCGAAGTGACCCAGCGGGCCGCCTCCAATACCACCCTGGGCTTCGAAGATGCTCAGAAAATGGTTAAGTTGCTAGAAATGCTGGAAGATTTGGACGATACCCAGAACGTGTATTCCAACGCCGACATCCCCGACGACATCCTGGCGAAACTTTGAGCGTGACCACGATCCGGCTGATGGGCATCGATCCCGGTTCGCGAATCACCGGTTACGGCATCATCGATTGGGATGGACCGCGCAGTCGCCATGTCGCCAGCGGCTGCATTCAGACCGCCAGCGACCGGCCGGTCCCCGAGCGCCTGAAAACCATTTATGAAGCCGTGGCCGCCATCATCCAAGCGCATCGACCCATGGAAGTGGCCGTCGAGCAAGTGTTCATGCACCGCAATCCCGATTCGGCGCTCAAGCTCGGTCAAGCGCGCGGCGCGGCGCTGTGCGCGGTGGTGATGGCCGAACTACCGGTCAGCGAATACGCGCCGCGCGCCATCAAGCAGGCGGTGGTCGGCGGCGGCGCGGCCGACAAGCTCCAGGTCCAACACATGGTCCGCTTGCTGCTGAATTTGCCTGACGCGCCGCAGGCCGACGCCGCCGACGCGCTGGCGGTGGCGATCTGCCACGCGCACATCCGACAGACCCAGCAACGCCTGGGCGCGGCTATCGCGCTGGCCGGGCGGCGGCGATGATCGGACGTTTGCGCGGGCTGCTGGCCTGGAAGCAGCCCCCTTATCTGCTGATCGACGCGCACGGGGTCGGTTACGAGCTGGAGGCGTCGCTGACCACTTTTCAAACCTTGCCGGAGGTGGGCGCGGAGGTCGTGCTGTTTACCCATCTGGCGGTGCGAGAAGATGCCCACACCCTGTACGGTTTCGCCAGCACCGACGAACGCGCGCTGTTTCGCAATCTGATCAAGGCGACCGGCATCGGCCCACGGCTGGCGCTGTTGATTCTGTCCGGGATGAGCGTGGATCTGTTCGTACGCTGCGTGCGTGAGGGCGATACGTTGTCGCTGACCCGCTTGCCGGGCATCGGCAAGAAAACCGCCGAACGCCTGATCATCGAAATGCGGGACCGTATCGGCGAGCTGGCGTTGAACCCGATGGCGGTCACAGCGATGGGTGGGCGGGTTCCCAGGACAGAGACCAGCCCCACGGAGGACGCGATCAGCGCTTTGGTGGCGCTGGGCTACAAGCTGCCGGAAGCTTCGCGCATGGTGCAAGCGATCGAAGCGGATGGCTTGAGCAGCGAGACGATCATCCGCCAAGCCTTGCAAGCCAGCGTGCGGCGTTGAGCGAGTGCTGCGCCTAGAAGCGCAAATCGGACGGCGTTGGCGGCCGTTTGGCTTTACACTCTCCAGTAAAACTGCTTGAGCTTCCTGTCTTATCGCCATGACTTCATCGACTGCATCGGAACGCCTGATTTCGCCAGCCGCCAGCGGGGAAGACGCCACGCTGGATCGCGCCGTCCGCCCCAAGCGGCTGGCGGAATACATCGGCCAGCAGGCGATGCGGGAACAACTGGAAATTTTCATCCAAGCGGCGCGGGCGCGCGGCGAGGCGCTGGATCACGTTTTGCTGTTCGGACCGCCAGGGCTGGGCAAGACCACGCTGGCCCACATTGTCGCCGCCGAGATGGGGGTCAATTTGCGCCAGACGTCGGGGCCGGTGATCGAGCGGCCCGGCGATCTGGCCGCGTTGCTGACCAATTTGGAACCGCGCGATGTGTTGTTCATCGACGAGATTCACCGGCTGAGTCCGGTGGTGGAGGAAGTGCTGTATCCGGCGCTGGAGGATTATCAGATCGACATCATGATCGGCGAGGGGCCGGCGGCGCGGTCGATCAAACTGGATTTACCGCCGTTCACGCTGGTCGGCGCCACCACGCGGGCCGGATTGTTGACTTCGCCGCTGCGCGACCGCTTCGGCATTGTCCACCGGCTGGAGTTTTACACGCCGGAAGAACTGACCGAGATCGTGGCCCGCTCGGCGCGGATTTTGGCTATCGAGACCGATTATCCCGACGGCGCGAGCGAAATCGGCCGGCGTTCGCGCGGCACGCCCCGCATTGCCAATCGCTTGTTGCGGCGGGTGCGGGATTTCGCGCAGGTGCGGGCGGGCGGGCGAATCACCGTGGAGGTGGCGCGACTGGCGCTCGACTTGTTGAAAGTGGACGAGCGCGGTTTCGACGAGCAGGACCGCCGGCTGCTGTGGTTGATGATCGACAAGTTCGGCGGCGGGCCGGTGGGCTTGGATACGCTGGCGGCGGCGCTCGGTGAGGAACGCGGTACCATTGAGGACGTGCTGGAGCCGTTTCTGATCCAACAGGGCTTTCTGATGCGCACCCCGCGCGGTCGGGTGGCGACGGCGCACGCCTATCGCCATTTCGGCCTGACCCCGATCGGCAATCCGGCGGCCAGCGGTGATTTGTTCGGCGCCGCGCCGTAGCGGATCAGGGTTTGGCGGGCGCTGCTAGGGGGGCCTTGGTGGCCGGTGTGGCAGGAGCGCTTTTAGCCGGCGGTTCGGTCGGAGCGGGAGTGTTGGGTGGATTGGCCGGTGGTTCCGGCGCGGTGTCCTCGGCGTCTTCGATCTCTTCGGGCGCGGCGGTTTCGGACGGCGGCGGCAATCCCTCCACGGCGATTTCGTATTCGTCCACGCTGAGCGTACCGTCGCCGTCGCCATCGGCGGCGTCAAAATCCAAGCCTTCCACGCTGGCCGCTTCGTCGGCGCTGATCAAGCCGTCGCCGTCGGTGTCGACTTCCTCGAAAGTCAACGGCGCCGCGGCGAAGGCGGAGGCGGCGACGAACAGTAGAGCTGCTAACAAGAGCGTGCGCATCGAGATGTTCCTCTCCGGGTGCGTGCGATGATTCAGCATCGGTTAAATAACGTTGGGGAATTCTAACGGAAGGTCGTTATGTTTGTCTGGCCCGTTCGGGTTTATTACGAAGACACCGACAGCGGCGGTGTCGTTTATTATGCCAATTACCTAAAATTCATGGAGCGCGCCCGCACCGAATGGCTGCGCGCGCGCGGCTTGGAACAGGATGCGTTGCTCCGGGAGCAGCGGGTGATGTTTGCGGTGCGATCCTTGACCGTGGACTATCATCGGCCGGCTCGTTTCAACGATCTGCTGGTGGTGCACAGCCGGATTGTGGAAGAGCGGGGGGCCAGTTTTCTGTTCGAGCAAACCATCCAGCGCGACGCCTCCGCCGACATCTTGTGTGGCGCGCGGGTCAGAGTCGCTTGTATCGATGCCGAGACTTTCCGGGCGCGCCGGATTCCCCGGCACTTGAGGGAGACGAGGGGGGATTGTAGGTGACCCATGATTTATCGTTTTGGAGTTTGATCACCAACGCCAGCTTGATCGTCCAGTTGATCATGCTGCTGTTGGTGCTGGTTTCCTTGGGCTCGTGGTGGGTGATCGTCAAGAAGGGCTTGGTCCTGGAATCCGCGAAGCGGGCGGCGGATCAGTTCGAAGACGATTTCTGGTCGGGGACCGATCTGGCGACCCTGTACGCCCGCGTCAACCGCCAAAAAGAGGTGGTGTGGGGCATGGAGGCCATTTTT
Source organism: Candidatus Competibacteraceae bacterium (assembly GCA_016713505.1). Taxonomy (NCBI): domain Bacteria; kingdom Pseudomonadati; phylum Pseudomonadota; class Gammaproteobacteria; family Candidatus Competibacteraceae; species Candidatus Competibacteraceae bacterium. The sequence continues at coordinate 3,192,618 of JADJPA010000001.1, forward strand.
TTGGCTGGATTTCAAGAGTTTCTGCGCCTGCGCTCGCAGCCGAACGTAGACCCGGAATCGGTGGTCAGCGGTGCCCAGCGGGCGATGCGAGCCGCCGGTTCGCGCGAGCTTGACGAGTTGGAGATGTATCTGTCGCTGTTGGCGACCACGGGGTCCACCAGCCCCTATATCGGCTTGTTCGGGACGGTCTGGGGCATCATGAACGCCTTTCGGGCGCTGGGATTGGCGCAGCAAGCCACGCTGGCGCAGGTGGCGCCGGGCATCGCCGAAGCCTTGATCGCGACCGCGATGGGCTTGTTCGCGGCGATTCCGGCGGTGATTTTCTACAACCGCTACGCCCATGAGGTGGATCGGCTGGCCAACCGCTACGAAACCTTCATGGAGGAGTTCTCCAATATCCTCCAGCGCCAGTCCTACAATTTGCGCAAAAACCACTCCGACGCCGCCCGCGCCGCGGCTCAGCAGAGCTGAGCCATGGCCCGCCGTAGCTCGCACGGCCGCTTGAAGGCGGAAATCAATATCGTCCCGTACATCGACGTGATGTTGGTGTTGCTGGTTATTTTCATGGTCACCGCCCCCCTGCTCAACCAGGGCGTCGAAGTGGACTTGCCCAAGGCGGCCGCCGAGAAGATCGACACCAAGGATAAAGATACCGAGGTGCTGGTGTTGTCGGTGCAGAAGGGGGGGAGCTGCTATTTCAACATCGGCTCGGAAAAAGCCCAGACGGTGAATTGCGCGAATCTGGAACCCCGCCTCGCCAGCATCCGCGAGCGCCTGAGCCAGAAGCCGCAACCTCCGGTGCTGGTCCGCGCGGACCGCGAGCTGAAATACGAAGATGTCATCAAAGCGATGACGGTTTTACGGGAAGCAGGCGCCGCCAAGGTCGGCTTGTCGACGGCGCCACCGAACGAGCCGCCGGTTCGGCCCTAGTCGCGACCGATGCAACTGGCGCGTAACGCGAACTATCAGGACATCGTGGCAACGGTGGGTGCTGTTGCCATCCATGCAATCGTCCTGTTGTTTTTATTGCTCAATCTGAATATTTCGACCAGCGCGTTGCGTCCCGAGCAGGCTGAGATCGAAGCGATTCCGGCCGAAGTCGTGGATGAAGTAGCCATCCGGGAAGAATTGGAACGGCTGGCGGCGGAAGAGCGTCGCCGCCAGCGGGAAGAAACGGAGCGACAAGCGCGACTGGCGCGGGCCGAACGAGAAGCCCGCGCGGCGGAAGAACGGCGGCAGGCGGAAATGCGGCGCCAGCAGCAGGAAGAAGCGCGGCGGGAAGCGGCCGAGGAAGCCCGGCAGCGGGCGGTGGAAGATGAGGCGAAACGGCAGGCGGCGGCCGAAGAAGCCCGGCAGCGGACGGCGGCCGAGGCGAAGCGTGAAGCGGCCGAGGAAGCTCGCCAGCGGGCGGTGGAAACGCGCCGGCAAGCGGAAGTTGAGGCGAAACGGGAAGCGGCCGAGGCGGCGCGCCGGCAGGCTGAACTTGAGGCGAAACGGGAAGCGGCCGAGGCAGCCAAGCGACAAGCAGCGGAACAGTCCAAGCGGGAGGCGGCCGAAGAGGCACGGCGTCAAGCGGCTATCGAGGCAAAACGCGAGGCGGCGGCGGAAGCGCGGCGTCAGGCGGCGGAACAGGCCAAGCGGGAAGCGGCCATTGAGGCCAAGCGGGAAGCGGCGGCGGAAACCCGCCGGCAAGCCGCGCTTGAGTCCAAGCGGGAGGCGGCCGAAGAGGCGCGGCGTCAAGCGGCTATCGAGGCAAAACGCGAGGCGGCGGCGGAAGCGCGGCGTCAGGCTGCGGAACAGGCCAAGCGGGAAGCGGCTGAGGAAACGAAGCGCGCAGCGGCGGTGGAAGCCCGCCGGCAAGCCGCGCTTGAGGCCAAGCGGGAAGCGGCTGAGGAAGCCCGGCAGCAGGCGGCTGAGGCCAAGCGGGAAGCGGCGGCGGAAGCCCGCCGGCAGGCCGCGCTTGAAGCCAAGCGGGCAGCGGCTGAGGAAGCGAAGCGTGAAGCGGCGGCGGAAGCGCGGCGCCAGGCGGCGGAACAAGCCAAGCGGGAAGCCGCCGAACAAGCCCGCCGACAAGCGGCCGAGGAGGCCAAACAGCAAGCGGCCGAAGAAGCAAGGCGCCGGGCAGCGGAAGAAGCGAAGCGCAAGGCCGATGAGGCGCGCCAGCTCGCTCAAAAGCTCGCCGCGCGGGAAAGAGCCAAGGCAAACGCCGGGGCACATGCTGGAAACGTGATCGGCCCATACGTGGAGCGGCACTGGAATCCCCTTGCGAACAGCGCCGGCGGCTTGGTGTGTTTGCTGCGGATAACGGTGACAGGGTCCGGCCAAGTGACTAACGTTCAGGTCGTGAAAGGGAGCGGAGATAGTCTATTCGACAACTCGGCGGTTGCGGCGGCCCATCGAGCCTCTCCGTTGCCCATGCCCGCCGATGCGGACGTGGCCCAAGAGCTGCGACCGACCTTTATTCTGAGATTCCGACCGAAGTAAGCTAGAACCTTTAACAACCACGCTGGAATGATTATGTCGAAGGAGGCCAGTCCTTGAAATCGTTTGTCTATATTTTTGGAGCACTGCTCTTGCTGGGGGTCGGACCCCTGGCCCGTGCCGAGCTGACTATCGATGTGACCAAGGGCATCGAGGGCAGGGGCATTCCCATCGCCGTCGCGCCTTTCGGAGGCGGCGCGCCCGAAAATATCGCCGGCATCGTCGCATCCGATTTGCAGCGCAGCGGTAAATTCGCGCCGCAAGCGGCGGATGCGCGGGCCGACTATGCGGTGACCGGTCAAGCCAACCCCGGCGGCACCCGCGGCTACGTGGTGCAATTTCAGTTGACGGGCGCGCAGGGTGGCCAGTTGTTGGGTCTGTCCTTCGACGTGCCGCCGACTCAATTGCGGCCGGTGGCCCATCGCATCAGCGACCTGATCTACGAAAAGCTGACCGGTGAAAAAGGCTTGGCCGCCACCCGCATCGCCTTCGTCAATGCCGGTGGCGGCTCTTGGTTTTTGGTGGTCTCCGACGCCGATGGCCAAAACCCCAATGTCATCTTGCGTTCCAGCCAACCGATCATGTCGCCCTCCTGGTCGCCGGACGGTTCGCGGCTGGCTTATGTTTCCTTTGAGGGCCGCCGGCCGCAGATCGTCGTGCAGGAAGTCTACAGCGGCGCCCGGCGCGTGGTTTCCGCCGCGCCCGGCATCAACGGCGCGCCTTCGTGGGCGCCCAACGGTCAGCGGTTGGCCTTTACGCTGTCCAAAGACGGCAATCCCGAAATTTACGCCCTGGATTTGGGCGGCCAGAATCCGGTGCGCCTGACCAATGGCAACGCCATCGATACCGAACCGGTCTGGTTGCCGGACGGCAGCATCGTATTTACCTCGGACCGGGGCGGTTCGCCGCAGTTGTATCGGATCGGCCCCGGCGGCGGCGCGGCCCAACGCCTGACCTTCGAAGGGGATTACAATGCCAGCCCGACGGTTTCGCCCGATGGTCGTTACATCGCTATGGTGCACCGCCGCGGCGGGCGGTTTTATATCGCCGCCCTGGATCTGAAAACCCGCCAGTTTCGGGTATTGACCTCCGGTGGCCTGGATGAGTCGCCCAGCTTCGCGCCCAACGGCAGGATGATCATTTACTCCAACGGCCGCCAGTTGAATGCGGTGTCCGTGGACGGCAGCGTGAAGCAGGATTTCGTTTTGCGCGGCAAAGTGCGCGATCCGGTTTGGGCGCCTTTTGCTCGCTGATCGTTTGATTATTACGCTCAAGTTGAAGGGAGAACCGCCATGCAATATTTCATCAAGACGTTGATCGCCGCCGCTTCGCTGGCGCTGTTGGCCAGTTGCGCCTCGACCGGTGAGAACACCGAGGAGACCACCGACGCCACCGCAACCCAGTTGCCCGATGGCACGGGACAAGCGGCGGGCCAAGAAGCCTACAGCTATCCGTACGGGCAATCGCCGAGCGGTTACGATACTTTCGATACCAGCGGCGGCGAGTCTGCGGCCGGCGGGAAGGCCGGCGGCCGCCGGGCTGGCCGGGGAGGCGGCGCGGGTGGTAATGTCGTGTCGGCGGATCGGATTGTCTATTTTGAATACGATAGCGCCAACATCCGTGCTGAAAGCCGGCCGGTCATCGAAGCGAACGCGCGCGCGCTGAGCGGCAACCGGCGCGGGGTGACGCAACTGGAAGGCCACACCGACGAGCGTGGCAGCCGCGAGTACAACATCGCGCTGGGCGAGCGTCGGGCCAACGCGGTGCGCCAGGCCATGACCGCCATGGGCGTTTCCCCGCAACAAATTCGGGTCGTCAGTTACGGTGAGGAACGGCCGGCCGCCGCCGGTCAGGACGAGCAGAGTTACGCTCTGAACCGGCGCGTGGAAATCGTGTACTGATGACGAGCGCGCGATGATGATGCCCCACTATCGGCCGCTTTGGTTGTTACTTGCGGTGCTGGGCGGCCTGGTGCCGCTTGGCGTCGCTTGGGCCCAGCGGGCCCCGGATTACGAACTGACTCTGGAGTTGCTGGAGCGGGTCGAGCAATTGGAAGCAGAAATCCGTCAGGTTCGCGGCGAGCTAGAGGTGCAGCGGCATCAGCTTGAGCTGCTCCAGCAGGAGCGGGCAGCCGCTCCTCCGGAGGCCGCAACTCCACCGGGGACGGCGGTTCCAGCAATCTCGGAGCGGCCTGCCAGAACGGAGGATCGGCTGGAGCCGGTCCGACCTCCCGCCACCGCCGCGCAGCCTCCTGCATCTGCCGAGCGCGGCGCAACCACGCCACCGCCGACTTCGGCGCGGACCGAGCAGGGCGATTTCGATGCGGCGTTGGGCGAGTTGCGCGAAGGTCGCTATGCGGAGGCGGTGACCGGTTTTCAGCGTTTTATGAGCGCTCATCCCGCCAGCAATCTGGCGGGCGACGCGCAATACTGGCTGGGAGAATCCCATTACGTCAGCCGGAATTACGAAGCGGCCAAGGAAGCTTTTATCAATATGGGCCTGCATTATCCACAAAGCGGACGACTGCCGGATGCGCTGCTGAAGTTGGGGTACATTTATGGAGAGCAGGGTGAGACGGAACGGGCGCGCGAAGTGTTGCGGAAGCTGGTGCAGGTTTATCCCAACACTCAGGCCGCCAGCCTAGCGGGACGACGGTTGCAGTCTCTGCAATGATCGTCTCGCAGGCGGGCCTTGCGATTTCGCCCGATTGTTGTAGCATTAGCAGCCTTTTTCGGGCCGTTAGCTCAGTCGGTAGAGCAGCAGACTTTTAATCTGTTGGTCGTGCGTTCGAATCGCACACGGCCCACCAAATAAAACAAGGGGTTAGGCGGAAGCCTGGCCCTTTATTTTTGGTTGTTGTCCACTGGTTGTCCATTTGGTGGCGACTGATAGCAACAATCGGCAACTGTTTTATAAGGGATTTCCCTTATGTGTTATGAAAATAAGTTATCAACGATTGATGATTGATAACTTTCTTTAATTAAAGGGCCTCTCATACCTATACGTTCAAACGTCCGCTTGATGGACGACGCTGGACAAGCTGCCATCCGTTTTTGCAAACATCCCTCGTTCCTATAGTCTCTACCCTCTAAAAAACCGGTTAGAACGGTTAGAGCGGTTAGAATCGATAAATTTTCATTTAAAATCAATATAATATTTTCTAACCGGTTTTAAATCGTACCGGTTAGAGCGGTTAGGATTTCTGATTTCCTAACCGGTTTTAGCATTCTGCCAAGCAAAGCGGTTAGGATTTTAAATTTATAATTCAATAGTTATTAACCCGGCAATTATTTAGCCGATAGTGGTATAGTGAGGGACATGAAAAAGATCGACGCACGTTGTTTGTCGCCGGAAGCGCAGGAGGAACGGCGCCGTCAGGCGCTGCGGCTGCGGGAAGACTTGCAGTGGAGCTGGAAGGAAATCGCGCGGGTGGTCGGGGTGCATATCAGCACGGTGATCGGGTGGGGCCAACGCTTTGGTCGGGACGGAGAAGCGGGCCTGAAATCGCGGCGGCGGGGACGGCGGTACTTGACGGGCCGGACGCTGACGTTGGCCCAAGAGTGGCGGGTGCGCTCGATTTTGGTGGACGAGACGCCGGGGCGACGGGGATTGCCGTTTGCGCTGTGGAACCGGCGGGCGGTCATGGAATTGATCGAAACGCTGTTTGGGGTGGCGATGCCGATTCGGACGGTGGGCGAGTATCTGTCGCGGTGGGGCTATAGCCCGCAACGACCCCTCAAGCGCGCCTTGGAACAACGGCCTGCCGAGGTGCAACGGTGGTTGGACGAGACTTACCCCTCGATTCTCGCGCGAGCGAAGGCGGAGAAAGCGGTGATTTACTGGGGCGATGAGACGGCCGTGGTGGAAGATGGCCATTGGGTGCGCGGTTATGCGCCTCAGGGGAAAACGCCGGTGCTTGCCACCTCCAGCCGCCGGTCTGGATTGGCGCTGGTGTCGGCCATCAGCAACCAAGGCCTCGTCCGGTTCCGCTTTATCGAGCAGGCCCTGAACGCGGCCTTGTTCCTCGAATTCCTCGGCCAGTTGATCGCCGACCAGCCCCAGAAAGTCTTTTTGATTCTGGACAACCTCAAAGTCCATCACGCGAAGCTCGTCACCGAGTGGGTCGGCGAACACGCCGAGCAAATCGAGCTAGTCTACTTGCCGCCCTATACCCCTAGAGCGCAATCCCACCGAATACCTCAATCGCGATTTCAAAACCCAGTTGCGGTTATCGGCCCGTTCCTCCACGCCCCAGGCCTTGCGGCACAAAGCAAACGCCTTCCTCCAATTCCTCATCAATACCCCAGAGCGTATCATGACCTATTTCAATCACCCCGCCGTCCACTACGCCGCTTAATCGCCTATTTCATTGCCGGGTTAATAATAGGCGACGCTTAACCCACTCACCTTGAGTTCCACTAAGCCGACGCGCCATGACTTCCACCTTGTTGGCTGCGTAGCCAGTCTTGAAACTGTTCCACATCAATCAAAACCTTCTTTCCAATTCGAATGATGGCGGGGGCCAGGCCATTGCCTGGAATAATGCCTTTGGAGGAAGGGCGAGGCTTTGCGCAAAAAATCAGATTGCGTAAAGCAGGTTCGGAGAATGCGGGGAAGCGTTCGCTTAGTTGACGAACTGTAAGCGGGTTCATGCTGGTTAATCCTCATGATTGCTGAAGCATCACGAGTTTTAACGAGGCAGAAATCAATTTCCCGATAGGCAGTAGTGGGGAGTGATAACCGTGAATTTCACAGTGGTAGACGTGAATTTCACGATGAAAGAAGGATAAAGGTAGCTAGGGCTTAAATGGATTACGCTTCTTGGCTGCTGTTAGGCGGTTACGCAGGGTAGTTTTTTTTGTCTGACATTGGCGTCCATCCTTGCCAGTCCACATCAGCAGGTCATCCGTATAATCGGCGATAGTGCCAGTATCGTCATGCTTAATAATGTGAAGCCAGAACTCTTCAAAATCTGGTTCACGTCCTAATTGCTCCCGCAATCTCGCTAGCGCCGTATCTTCTACTTCAGCCAGCGATATTTGGCGTTTGTCCTTATTAAATTCAGAATTGGATAACTTCATTTCTATTGGTTTGGATGTAGGAGGAACAAGCGTAGCTCCTAACCACAGATGAATAATCGAACCAACCGGAGGATGGAGTTGAGTTGCTCGCCAAGTTCGATAAGGTTCGCGGGGTATTCGCCAATCACTACAGCCAACGATGTGTATAGCTTTCTCGCGTGGGCTATTGAAGTAAGCTCGACGATTATCAAGGTAATGGTGTGTTTCCGATTGGACAGTTGTTTTTAGGTGGCAACCACTGAGCATTCCATATTGAATCGCTACTTCTACGGACTTTTTCCAGTTGATTCTTTCGGGGCGTTGTCGGTCCTCGTAGGTGGTCAAACTTGGAAATTCCAACTCCAAGATTTCATTTAACCAGAGTTCTGGTTCGCTGGTTAACAATCCACCCTTTGCTCGTTCCGCTAGTGATAATTGCGAGAGAGATTGATTCATGATGTCTGGAAACAAAGTATCTTTGGAAACAGGAAGAAAAGAGTCTGTTACATCAGCCGGAAACCACCATGTACGCAAAGATTGTCCTTTTTGAATCAGCCAATCACGGTAAGCGGTGCGAGTAACTAAAGGAGTGGAGCCTTTTTCGCTAACGTATTCGAAAAGGTTTTTGTACCACCATTGGAATTCTTCGCTGACTTCATCTGTTGCACCATTCTCAATCCACCAATCTTGGTATTGGGCTTTAGTCGATAACAACCCATTGTTGCTACAGGCATTCAAAAGCACATTGGCATAAGCCAAAGCAAGGGCTTGGTTGTCTGGATACTCAAGGGTGGCAATCTGTTCGACGTGCAAGGCATCAGGCAAGCAACCTAACCGCGCTCCCGCAAAGGTAGATAGGCTGCCAGTTCGTCTAAGGCTGTTACTTTGGGAGTTGGGGCTAGCTTTTTGGGAATAGGCGAGCCAATAGAAGCGGAAACAGCAGGAACAGGAAAGGTTAGCTCTCGCCATGCGTCAGGCACAGCATCATATTGTGCGAGCCAGCGTAAAATTTCCGTCCGCTTAATAATGCCACGGGTGGTTGCTTCCAAGTCGCGCTGGCGAATAGCACGAGTTATCTTGTGTCCCCACCAAGCGCCACTACCATAACCAGTCCCCTTCAACATCGCTGCCCATTCAGGGCCGGAAGCTTGTTCCGGTAACTTCCCAATTTGTCCTCTTTCCCGAAACGACAATCCTGACTCAAGCAGTGGCAGTCGCGCCGGTTGCCCGGTATCATCTTCCTCTGTCATCTTTCAAATCTCCAAGCTACTGAAATGACAAGGGGCGGTTACCCGTGCCACCGGGGCCGCCCCAACCTATTTTTAACTCGCCTCCCTTATTCGCCTATTGCTGCTTTAACGCCTTGCCGGTTTATAACAGCTGTCATGCTGCTTGGCGTTGGTACTGGCGCACATCCAGTCTTACACCGGGTTGCAATGTCTGTTCGGTTAACTCCAGCAATCTTGCGGATACCGCATCCTCAAAATAGCGTTCGCCGCAGTTGTCGCACACCAGGGCGGGAACGCCTTGCACCACCAGCAACGCGCCTTGGCGGTCTACGGTTACCGATACCGCTTTAGGCTGTAGTCCGCCTGTCTTACAAATCACGCAGTTCATGGCCGCTTCCTCTTAAAGTCGGGTTCCCACAGGGTAGCTTCCGGTCGGTAAGCCGTGATGATGATTTCGGTATCGTCACCAGCAGGGGCCGCCACCACATGCAGTGGTTGCCCCTCAATCCAGTGCAACAGTAGACGGCTGGGGTACGGAGTATCTTCCGGGTAATGCCGGATGACTTCACCGTGTTCCAGCGTTGCCTTGACATCCTGATGGTGTATTCCGCGTTCCGCCATCCGCAACAAGGCGTGCTCCCGAAATATCATGGTTGTCACGTTATGCCTTCCAATGTCACCGCACCATCAGCCGAATATCCGGCTGTTCATCGCCGCAACCACGCTGGCCTTATGTGATTCGGATAAGTGGGCGTAGCGTTGCACCATTGAAAGGGTTTTATGGCCTAGCACGGCTGCAATTTCGTTCAGGCTAGCGCCGTTCATTGCCAGATAGGATGCTGCGGAATGGCGCAAGTCATGAAAGCGGAAGTCTTCAATCGCTGCCTGATTGACGGCCTTTTCCCACGGCTGGCGTAAATCCATCGACTTGTCGGAATACTCCTTACCAGGCCATAGCAACGGGGTATCCAATCGCCGAACCTTGGCGTGTTGCCTTAACAAATCAAGCGCCTTACCCGCCAAGGGAACACCACGCCGTTCACCATTCTTCGTGTCGCGTAGAGTTATCCAGCCGCGTGCTAAATCCACATCGCGCCATTCCAGGTTCATCACTTCACTTGCACGCATCCCGGTCGATAGAGCCAGCACCACTACGGGGAATAGATAGGAGTTGGCGCTTGCCTCACAGGCTGCAAGCAGCCGAATTCTTTCATCATCCGACAAAAAGCGAACCCGGCCGCGTGGTTCCTTGGGCTTGGTGACTTTGCGCATCGGGGAATCATCAAGCCATTGGTATTCCTTCACACCAATAGTCAGGCAATGCGACAAAGCCGCCAGATAGCGCACCACGGTAGAGGGGGAGCGAGGTTTGCTATCAGGATAGCCAGCCAATAGCTTATCTCGGTATTGAGCAATCAGGGGTGGGGTGATATCTGCTAGGGTAAGCTTGCCCAACTGTTCACGCCACCAAGCCAGTTGCGCACCTTGAATCTGAACACTGCGGCCCTTCTTGCGAGGGAGTATATCCAACGTGTAGCGCTCGATAAGTTCCGCTACGGTGTGGCGTTGGGCTTCGCGGGTTTTGAAATAGCGCCCTTCGCGGATGGCGGTTTCAGTCCGTTGCGCCCATCGCCTAGCATCGGTCAGCCGCTCGAAGCTGGCGGTTTGAATCGGGTAGCCCTTCATTCTCACTCGCGCCCGATGGGTCACCTTGCCATCGTTTGCCGTGTGCTTGTTGAAGGTGGCCATTGCTTTGTCTCTCAGGATTGAAACATGGCAAAAGTCTACAATAAGCAGCATTAAACCACAACAACAGATTAATAATCTGATTATATAAAAATATAAATATATAAATTTAATATAATTTTTATGATTTATTTCTATCCATTGTCCATGAAATGTCCTTCATTGAAAAATACCCGGCTGATTGTGATAGTTGCGTGCATAAGGAAGGTCAAAAAGCGAGTTCTGTTGTCCACCGATTGTCCAGAATATGGCAATTAACAGCGTTATTTTAGAGGATTGTAGGTTGTTGTGATATCTTTAAGTATTTGGAATAAAAAGAAAAATAGCAATAAAATCAAAGAGATTTAAGATATTTATCCAGACTTTTAATCTGTTGGTCGTGCGTTCGAATCGCACACGGCCCACCAATTTAGACCGAGGGTCAGGCTGTCGCCTGACCCTTTTTTATTGGCGCGGCGCGGTCGGTCAGCGCGGCTTGACTCCGGGGCCATTCGCTTCGGAAAATCCGGGGCGATTCATTTGAAGTTCCTGGTGATACGCGAAGGGAGCTGCACCCATGACACCGGAAGCAAAGGCGCGCCAGCGGATCGATCGAAAGCTCGAACAGGCCGGTTGGGCGATCCAAGATCTAAAGGGGCTCAACCTCGCGGCGGGGTTGGGGGTGGCGGTGCGGGAATTTCCCACGGATACCGGCCCAGCGGATTACGTGCTGTTCGTGGACCGACAGGCCGTCGGCGTCATCGAGGCTAAAAAAGACAGCGCGGGTGAAAATCTCACCGTCACCGAAAGTCAAACCGAGCGCTACGCCACCGCTCAGCTCAAGTGGCGCAAGGACGATGCGCCCTTGCGATTTCTGTTTGAAGCGACCGGGCAGATCATTCGCTTCACCGATAACCATGATCCGGTACCGCGCTCGCGCGAGATTTTCCACTTTTTTACGCCCCACACCTTAGCGGCTTGGCAATGGGAGCCGCAGACCTTGCGCCGCCGTCTTGCCGAGCGGATGCCGGCGCTGGCGACGCGGAACTTGCGCGAGTGCCAGATCAGCGCCGTTGCGGGTTTAGAAGCCTCGCTGGCGTTGAACCAGCCGCGCGCCCTGGTGCACATGGCCACCGGCGCGGGCAAGACCTTTACCGCCATCACCGCGGTTTATCGGCTGCTGAAATTCGGCGGGGCCAAACGCATTCTATTTCTGGTGGACACCCGCAATCTCGGCAAACAGGCGCATCAGGAATTCATGGCCTACACGCCCTCGGACGACGCCCGCACCTTCACCGAACTGTATAACGTGCAGCGGCTCGCCTCCAGCCGCATCGACCCCCACGCGCAGGTCTGCATCAGCACCATCCAACGGCTGTATTCGATTCTCTCCGGCGAGCCGATTGACGAGTCGGCGGAAGAGGTTTCGTTCAACGAAATCCAGCAGATCAGCACGCAAGAGAAGCTGGTGCGCTATAACCCGGCCATACCCGTTGAAACCTTCGATGTCCTCATCATCGATGAGTGCCACCGCAGCATCTACAACCTGTGGAAGCAGGTGCTCGACTACTTCGACGCCTTTCTGATCGGCCTCACCGCCACGCCGGATAAACGCACTTTCGGCTTTTTCAACGAAAACATCGTCGCTGAATACACCTATGAACAATCGGTGGCCGACGGCGTGAACGTCGGTTATGACGTGTATGAAATCGTGACCGAAATCACCCGCAAAGGTGCGGAACTGAAGGCTAAGGAGTGGGTAGATCACCGCGACCGCGCCACCCGCAAGAAGCGTTGGGCCGAGACCGAGGAAGAGACCGCCTACGGCCGCTGGAGGTCTTGCTGTTCATGCGCGGTGTGCGCAGCAAGGGTTATTACGAGTAAATGAAAGGTCGCGGCGTGCGCGGCCTCGACGCCGTTGGCCTCCAGCGCGTGAGCAACAGCGCCGACGGCGCGAAGACGCGGTTTGTGTTGATTGAGGCAGTGGGGGTGGAGAAATCGCTCAAAACTGAAAGCCGTCCGCTGGAGCGCAAGCCCGGCGCGCCGTTGAAAGATTTGCTGCAAGGCGTCGCCGGCCAATACTTCACCCCGCGCGCCTTGACAGTTGCGGGCGCGATCAACTCAAATGCGAAAATCCTGTGGCCCTGAACCCGCGCGAGACGAACGAGGAGGCGGGCGCGACGCGATGGATCAGGCCCCGCTAGCCGCTAGCCGGCCCGGAACCTATGCGCTGTTGCTGCGGCTCGACCTTGAGGAATCGATCCCCGTCGGTCGGCGGTGGTTGCCGCTGACGCCGGGTTGGGCGCTTTATCTCGGCAGCGCGTTCGGCCCCGGCGGCATCGCGGGCCGCTTGCGCCATCATCGCCGACCGGCGGCTCGGCCGCACTGGCACATCGACTACCTGCGGCAACGCGCCGCTCTTGAGGCGGTCTGGTTCAGTTACGATCCGATCCGCCGGGAATGTCTGTGGGCCGAGGCGGCCCAAGCGCTCGGCGGACGAGCGCCGCCATTTCGCTTCGGCGCTTCCGATTGCCGTTGTCGGGCGCATCTGTATTTTTTCAAGATTCACCCCACATTCACTGAATTTGTCGCGGCGTTGCGAATACGCGCGCCCGATCACGCCAACGTGTTCGAAAGCGGCTAAGTCAGGGCTTTGCGTGCCCGGAATGACCTTGGTCGTGTTGCGGCATCGCGTCCATCATCGCCTCGCGCTTCACCACCGGCACCGTCACTTGCAAGGTTCCGGCTTTTTCCAAATGCAGGGTCAGCGGAAAGCTTTGACCGGCTTGCAGGGGTTTTTTCAGGTCGATCAGCATCACATGCAAGCCGCCCGGCTTGAGCGAAGTCGTTTCACCGGCCGCCAGATCAACCGCATCGACTTGGCGCATCTTCATCATCGTGCCTTCCATCTGCGTGGTATGCAGTTCGAGGGTGCCCGCCATCTCTTTGGCCTCGGCGCTCAGCAGCCGATCCGCGCCGCCGCTGTTGACCACATCGAAATAAACCGCGCCGGTTTTCGCGCCGGGCGGCGTTTCGGCGGCCTGGGGCTTCACGATCTGAACGGCATTGTTTCCCGCCGCCTGCACCAGCGCGCTACAGGTCAATAACAGACTGAATAAAAAGCGTTTCATGATTTTTCTCCTTGGTTTTGGCCTGATAACCTTAAAACATTTGTCGTCATTCCATCAAAAAAGCCGCTATTTTGATTGTTTTCCGCCCCATGCGGAGCGCGTTGCGAGGAATCCGTTCATGACCATGCCCGATCCCAATCCCGCCGTGGCCGCGGCCTTGGCCGAAGATGTCGGCGGCGGCGATTTGACCGCCGCCCTGATCCCCGAAACGGCCGAGTCCGAAGCGACCGTCATCAGCCGCGAGCGCGCGGTGTTGTGTGGGACAGCCTGGTTCGACGCCGTGTTCCGGCAGCTCGATCCCCGCGTCGCGGTCGATTGGCGGGCGGCCGACGGGGATCGGGTCGAGCCCGATCAACTGCTGTGCGCGCTGCGCGGTCCGGCCCGCAGCCTGCTGACCGGCGAACGCACGGCGCTCAACTTCCTGCAAGCCCTATCCGGCACCGCCACGCTCGCCCGCCAGTTCGCCGATACCGTGGCCGGCACCGGCGCGACCGTTCTGGACACCCGCAAGACGATTCCCGGCTTGCGGCTGGCGCAGAAATACGCCGTCCGTTGCGGCGGCTGCCAGAACCATCGCATCGGCCTGTTCGACGCCGTGTTGATCAAGGAAAATCACATCATGGCCGCCGGTTCGATCACGCAGGCCATTCAGACGGCCCGCCGCTTGCATCCCAGCGTCAAGGTGGAAGTTGAGGTTGAGAACCTGGCGCAGTTACAGGAAGCGCTGTCGGCCGCGCCGGATATCGTGATGCTGGATAATTTCGATTTGGAGACGATGGCCGAGGCGGTGCGCCTGACCGCCAAGCGGGTCAAGCTGGAAGCGTCGGGCAACGTCAATTTCACCACCGTGCGCCGGATCGCCGAGACCGGCGTGGATTACATTTCCATCGGCGGGTTGACCAAGGACCTGCGCGCGGTGGATTTATCGATGCGGTTTCGCGGCCTGTGAAACGCGACGCTCGAACGGTTGTCACAAAAGATTAACCGAGCGGGCCTAGGCTACAAGCTCGGATCATCGAAACCAAGAACAGATATTGAGGGGAAGAACCGATGTACGCTGAAATTATGCTGGGCACCCGCCCCACGGGCCGGGGCCATCCGGTCGCCGACTACCGAGCGGCGGATTTTCTACGCCAGGAAATCGCGTTTTTCGAGGCGCGCTTGCACGAGATGGGCGAAGAAGGCGATTGCGCCTACGAGCACGCCCTCAGCCGCGCCTATGAAACGCTGTTGCGCGAGCGCCGCGACCAACTCTCTCAATTGCGAGCCTGATCGTCCGATCGGCCAGTTCTCGCCTCCGGCTGGCCAGAATGCTTTATCATGCACGGTCCCGATCCTTGAAACTGTTGGCCGGTGTTCGAACCGGCGAGGATGCATCGTCGCATGAAGCTTTTTCTTCGCGCCGTCGCGCTGCTCGGTTCGCTGCTGTTGGTGTGGTCGCCCGCGCCGGCGGCCAACTCTGATAGTCTGCCCGTCAATCCTTTTAAGGCCCGCTACGAAGTCTACGGTTCCGGGTTTTCCATCGGCGATGCGGTCATGACCTTGACCGCCACCGGCCCGAACGCTTATCAGATGAGCGCTCAGGTTCGGCCCAACGGTTTGGCTGCGCTGCTGGTTTCAGGGCAGATCGACGAGCAGGCGAGCGGTGAAATTCGCGATGGCGCTGTCCGCCCAACCCAATACGAACGACGGGTGGAGACACCCAAGAAAAAGCAAACGGTGCGGTTGCGCTTCGATTGGCCGGCGCAGCAACTTCGGGCCAGCGATAATGATGAAAAAGCCACGCTGCCGCTGTCGCCCGGCGTACTGGACCCGTTGAGCTTGAATTTGCGGGTCATGTGGGATTTGCGGCGCGGTGATTTGCCTTCGGAGTATGTCCTGGCGGACGAGATCGAACTGAAGCCCTATCAGATCAAGAACGAAGGCGAGGAAACGCTGGAGACCTCGGTCGGCAAACTGCGCGCGCTGCGGATCAGTCAATCCAAACCCGGCAAGACCCGACTAACCCGCTTCTGGTTCGCCCCGGAGTTGGGTTATATGCCGGTGCGGGTCATGCAGCAGAAGGATGAGAAGGAGGTGCTGCGCATGGAACTCCGGGCGGTCGAACGCTGAATTTGGCCGCCGGCAAACTTTCTTAGCAATGCGGTTCGATCGTTTTCGGTTCTCCGGCGTCGTGAAACGCGACTGGCCGCTGTATGGGTGGCTGGCGCTGGCGCTGTGGGCCAGCTTCTATTATCAGCTCGGCGCGGTGCCGCTGTTCGATCTGGATGAAGGAGCGTTCGGTCAGGCCACCCGCGAAATGTTCTTGCGCGGCGATTTCGTTTCGACTTATCTCAACGGTCGGCCGCGTTACGACAAACCCATTCTCAGCTATTGGCTGCAAGCAGCCAGCTTGGCGGCGTTCGGGGTCGATGAATGGGTCTTTCGCCTGCCGTCGGCGCTGGCCGCCACCGCCTGGACCTTGGTGGTTTTTCTGTTCGGGCGTCGGGTGGCCGGCAGCCGTCGGGGAGCGATGGCGGCGCTGCTGCTGGCGACCTCGCTGGCGGTGACGGTGATCGGCAAGGCGGCCACCGCTGATGCCTTGCTCAATCTGCTGTTGTCGGCCAGTCTGCTGGCGTTGTATCTCTATCTGCGCGAAGGGCGACGGGGTTGGCTCTATGCGGCGGCGGCGGCGATGGGCTTGGGGTTTCTGACCAAGGGTCCGGTTGCGGTGGCGATTCCCGCCGCGGTCAGCTTGGCGTACTGCGCCAGTCGGGGCGAAGGGCGGGCCTGGCTGCGGCTGGCGGTGGACTGGCGGGCCTGGGGCTTGTTTCTCTCGGTCGCCGCGCCCTGGTATATCGTGCAATATCTGCGCGAAGGAGAAGGATTTTTTCTGGGCTTTTTTCTGCGCCACAATCTGGGTCGCTTCCAAGAACCGCTGGAAGGGCACGGCGGCGGTTGGTGGTATTACCTTCCGGTGTTGTTGGTGGGGGTGTTGCCCTATACCGCCCTGCTGCTGCGGGTGCTGGGCCGCTGGCGGGAAACGCTCGCCGATCCGCTGGGCCGCTATCTGCTGATCTGGTTCGTGCTGGTGTTCGTGCTGTTTTCGCTGGCGGCCACCAAACTGCCGCATTATCTGATCTATGGCTACACCGGGCTGTTTCTGTTGATGGCCCCGGAATTGGACAGCCCCGGCCGGGCCGGTTGGTTGCTGTTGCCGCAACTGCTGTTTCTGGCGCTGCTGTTGGTTTTGCCGGCGGCGGTGGCGGTGGCCTTGCCGCGCGTGCGGGATGAATTGGTGCGCGCCCAACTCGAAGGCTTGGTGTTTCCGCTCGCTTATTATCTGCTGTTGGTGGGGGCGTTGCTGCTGACGGTCTATTGGATGCGCGAGCGGCGGATCGCATTGGCTTATAAAATGCTAGCCAGCGGGTTGACGCTGGTTTTCCTGGTCTCCAATCAAGTGCTGCCGCTGGTGGCCAGCGTCCGGCAACTACCGGTGAAGGAGGCGGGTTTGTTGGCGCGTCAACTGCAAGCGCCCGCGGTGATGTGGGGCATCAATGCGCCAAGCTTCAGCGTTTACAGCGGGCGGATTGTCGAGCGTCGCGAGCCGCGTCCCGGCGATGTGGTGCTGACCCAAAGCGCGCGCTTGCCGGCGCTGGCCTCGCACGAACTGCTCTACCAGCAACACGGGATCGCGCTGGCGCGGATCTCACCGACCGTTGCTGACGACGAGGCTGCGTCGTGTGCGCCGGCCACGGCCTGTTCCCAAACCACCGGGCCAACGCCGTGATGCCTGCCCGGCGCCAGTACGCTCGCCGCTGGAATCCCTGGTATTGGGATTTACCGCTGGCGGCGCTGGCCGGCATGGTGGCGATCGTCGTATTACAAGCGAATGAGCCGCTGTTTTTGGGATTCAATCGGTTGAGCGCGTCTACTGGCGACGGATTCTGGGCCAACTTAACCGTTCTGGGCGATGCCTTGATTGCACTGACGCTATTTTTGCCGCTGGTGCGGCGTTGGCCGGAACTGGTTTGGGCGGGAGTGCTGGCGGGAGTGCTGACCTTCCTGTTCGTGCACGGTTTCAAACATTCGCTGGCTGTGCCGCGTCCGGCGTCGCTCTTGGCCAGAGAGCAGTTTCACGTCATCGGTCGGGTTTTGCTGACCCTTTCGTTTCCTTCGGGCCATGCCGCCACGGTGGCCATGTTGACCGGTGTTATCGTTTTACATTTACCGGATGACCGGCGCCGGCGCTGGTCTTGGCTGCTGCTGGTCTTGGCCGGTCTGGTCGGCCTGTCGCGCGTCGTCGTCGGAGCGCACTGGCCGCTGGATGTGCTGGCCGGTGTGACGGGCGGTTGGCTGGCGGCGGTGCTCGGTACCGTTTGGGCGCAGCGTTGGGCCTGGGGCGTCACGCCGGCCGGGCGGCGTTGGTTGACCCTACTGCTGGTCGGTTGCGCCCTGAGCGCGCTACTGTTTTACCGGACGGGTTATCCGCAAGCCGACCTTTTGCAGCGTATTTTGGCGTTGTTGGCCTTGCTGGGGGTCGCTTATCAACTGGCGGTGGAGCGCCAGGAAGCAGCGCGCCTCAGAACCGAAACGGATCGATGTTGAATGACCGCCAACGTTCGGTTGTGGTTCGGCCTGGCCGTCTTGGTGCTGGTGATAGCCGGCGTCCAGTGGCTGATCGGCTGGAGCCAACTTCTGATGCTCTGGCGCTTCATTTCGCCCGCCGCTCTGGTGTCGGCGGCGCTGTTGACTCTGGGTAGCTATGCCGTGCGGGCGCTGCGGTTGTACGATTATTTTCTGCCGGTCACGCACGGCGGGTTTGTGGCCTGCCTCAAGCTGACCCTGTTGCACAACCTGTTCAATAATCTGTTGCCGATGCGAACCGGAGAAGTATCGTTTCCGGTGCTGATGACCCGCTATTTCGCCACGCCGCTGGCTGGTTCGCTGGCCGCGTTGCTATGGTTTCGCCTGATGGATTTGCACGCTTTGGCGGCGGTGGCGTTGCTCGCCGTCGGTGGTCGCTGGTTGGATGTGGGGTGGGCGGGCTTGCTGACAGCCGTTTGGTTGGGCCTGCCGTGGTGGTCGTTCCGGCTGCAAGCAGCGCCGGCGTTGGCCCGGTTGGGCCAACGTTTGCCGGCGCGTTGGCGAGAGCGGCTGGCGCGAGCGCGAGCAGGGCTGCCGCAAACCCCGACCGCATTTTGGCGGGCTTGGTTGTGGACGCAGCTCAACTGGCTGGTGAAGTTGGCGGTGTTCGCCTGGATTTTGCGGCTGTTTGCGCCGATGCCGGGGGCGGCGGCGGTGATGGGCGCCATCGGCGGCGATCTGACCAGCGTGTTGCCGGTGCACGGCGTTGCGGGCGCGGGGACCTATGAAGCCGGGGTCGTTGCGGCCCTGACGCCATTCGACATACCGACGGCGGCGGCGTTGGCGGCGGCGGTCAACCTGCATCTGTTCATGCTCGGCTTGTCGTTGCTTGGCGGCGCGCTGGGGTTTTTGCTGAGCCATGATCGACCCGCCGCCGGACTGCTGCGCCACAATGGATGAACGCTTGCTGCTATGGGTCAACCAAGGTTGGGGCCAGCCGTTGCTGGACGGGCTGTTCTGGTGGGTGTCGCAGCGGCTGTGGTTTGCTTTACCCCTGGCGTTGATCCTGCTGTACGATAGCGTTCGCCGTTGCGGTCGCGGCGGCCTGCGGTGGTTCCTGATGCTGGCGGCGACGGTTGCCGTCGGTGATGTACTCGGTGATCTGCTCAAGGAATGGTTCGCTGAACCGCGTCCGTGTCAGGCCGTCTTCGAGCAGTTGCGCGCCCTTGGCGGTGCGGTGGCCGACCGTTGTGGTACTGCCCTGAACGGAATGCCGTCCAATCACGCCATCAACTTTTTTGCCGCCGCGAGCTTCGTCGCGATAGTGACCCCTTGGCGCGGCTGGCGGGTCGGCCTGTGCGCCGCCGCGCTGCTGGTGGGCTTGTCGCGTATCTATTTGGGCAAGCATTATCCCAGTCAGGTTCTGGCCGGCGCGGTGATCGGCGTAGCAGTCGGCGGCTTGGGGGCGTGGTTGGTCGTCCGTTATCCAACGGTTTTCAGCCCGCCGCTTGGAGATCGAACCCGCCCACCGTTCCGTTCTTCCGCCGCCAACCGAGAGCTCGATGAATGAGTCAAGCCGATCCTGATGCCATCCCGCCGCCGCACCGGCTGTCGCTGGTGGTGCCGCTCTACAACGAACGAGACAACGTTGACCCCTTGCTGGCGGGGATTCACGAGGTGTTGGCGAATTATCCCTATCCGTGGGAACTGATCGCGGTGGATGACGGCAGCAGCGATGGCACGGCGGAACGGTTGGCGGCGGAAGCGAGCCGTTTCGGCGCTCACGTTCGGGTCCTCACCTTGCAGCGCAATTTCGGCCAGACCGCCGCGATGCAGGCCGGCATCGACGCCGCGCGCGGCGACGTGATCGCCACGCTGGACGGTGATTTGCAGAACGACCCAGCCGATATCCCCCGCTTGGTCGGACGGCTGCTCAATGAAAATCTCGATCTGGTGGTCGGCTGGCGGCGGCATCGCCAGGATAACGTGTGGTTGCGCACCATCCCATCGCGAATCGCCAACCGCCTGATCGGCAACATCACCGGGGTCCGCTTGCACGACTACGGGTGCAGCCTCAAGGTCTATCGCGCCGCCGTGATCAAGCAGGTGCGGCTGTACGGTGAAATGCACCGCTTCATTCCGGCCTGGATGTCGGTGCAGACCGCCCCCAGCCGCATTCGGGAGGAAGTGGTCAACCACCGCGCCCGCCAGTACGGAGAATCGAAGTACGGGATCGGTCGGACCTTTCGGGTGGTGGTGGATTTGCTCTCCGTCTACTTTTTTCTGCGGTTTCTGACCCGGCCCGGCCATTTTTTCGGCCGGATCGGTTTGGCCAGCGGGGGAGCGGGCTTGCTGGTTCTAGCTTCTCTATTCGTGCAGAAATTGTTGTTCGCCGCCAATATCGGTACTCGACCGTTGTTGCTGGTCGGTGTCTTGCTGGTGCTGATGGCCGTGCAATTCCTCACCACCGGAGTGCTGAGCGAACTCATTACCCGCACCTATTTTGCCTCCAGCGCCAATTCGTCCTATGCCGTTCGCCCGGATGGCTCCCAGGAGTTGACCGCCGAGGCCGGTTGGCGGATGCCGCATGGTTGAGCCCTCATCCGCCGTCGCGGCCGACGCGGCGCCAGTCGCCTTGCGCGATATAGCGCTGTTGGCGGGATTGGCTGTGGTTTTGCCCATCTTGCGCTGCTATATCGCCGAAGCCGGCGGTTTCGATCTGCATTTCGACGAAGCGCAATATTGGGAATGGTCGCAACAGCTCGACTGGAGCTACTACTCCAAGGGTCCGCTGGTCGCTTGGTTGATTGCGGCGAGTACGGGCCTGT
This sequence comes from Candidatus Competibacteraceae bacterium, assembly GCA_016713505.1. Classification (NCBI taxonomy): domain Bacteria; kingdom Pseudomonadati; phylum Pseudomonadota; class Gammaproteobacteria; family Candidatus Competibacteraceae; species Candidatus Competibacteraceae bacterium. Next base: position 3,213,638 of record JADJPA010000001.1, read on the forward strand.
TCGGTCACGGCGAATGGCAAGTGCGGCTGTTTGCGTGGTTGGCTTACGATCTGTTCCTGCTGCTGTTGTTTGGGTTCGCGCGCCAGTTCTGGCAAAGTCGGCGAGCCGGCTGGTGGGCGGTGGCTCTCGGCCTGACCACGCCGCTGTATTTCCCGCTCGGCCAGGTCATGACCACTGACGTATTCCTGTTTGTCTGCTGGACCTGGGGGCTGTGGGCGGCGTGGCGAGCGTTGTACCGGCACCAGGACTCGGCGTGGTACGAGCTGGGCGCGGCGGTGGGCATCGGCGGTTTGGCCAAGTTCAGCATCGGCTTGTTGCCTTTTTTTCTGGGGGTGGGCTTGGTGCTGAGGCCGGCCGGCCGCCGTGTGCTCGGCCGCTGGCCACCTTGGGGTGGCGTGTTGCTGGCGCTGTTGGTTCTCAGCCAGGTCCTGCTGTGGAATGCCGCGCATGGTTGGCCGATGTTGCACCACGAGCAAAGTCATGTCCTCAATGTGACCGAGGAGGGCGGCTGGGAAGAAAATGCGGGCGATCTGCTGGAATTTCTCGGTGGGCAGTGGTTGGCGCTTTCACCGCTGGTCGCCGTGGCGCTGTTGCGCGCGCTGGCCCGTCCGCCGCGTCCGGCCGAGCAGCGCTGGCTCTGGGGTTTGTCGCTGGCGGTGCTCGTTTTCTTCTTTGCCAAAGCCACGGTCAGTAAGGTGCAGCTGAATTGGCCCGCGCCGGCCTATATCGGCTTGCTCTTGTTGCTTGCCGGTCGGATCGATGGGTTGACGGATCGCTGGCGACGGTGGGTGGTGGCGGGCGTGGCGAGTTCGGTGCTGCTGTTGGTGGTCGCCTTTTTCCCGCTGTGCTTTGGGCTAGCGTCGACCAAGGCGCCTTTCAAGGATTTGCGCGGTTGGCGGGAGTCTGTTGCCACGGTGGCGCAACAGGCTCAGTCGGTACAGTTTCTGATGGTTCCTAGCTACCATTTGGCGGGAGGCGTCGCATTTTACTGGCCGGAACGGCTGTCGGTTTATCCGGTCGCGGAGAACCGTCGTTTCAGCCAGCACGATTTTTGGCCGGGTATCGAGCGAGAGGCGGGTCGCGATGGTGTTTACGTAACGACCAACGATTCTTTGCCCCCGCGCTTGCTGCAAGCTTTTGCCAGATGTCAGCCTTTGCCGCCGGTGCCGGCCGTCGCCCGAGACGGCGGCGTCCTGCGAACGCTTTATTCGTGGCGTTGCGAAAGTTATCGGCCGATCGCCTGGCCCAAACCGGTTCATTACTAACGCTGTTCCCTTACTCACACTGTTTTTCAGGAAATCCCGATCATGTCAGAGCCTAGCCACTGCATTTTCTGCAAAATCGCGCGCGGGGCGATCCCGGCGACCAAGATCGACGAGGACGACGCGACCTTGACGTTCATGGATATCCAACCCGCCAGCCCTGGCCATGCCCTGGTGATTCCCAAAACGCACGCCGCCAATCTGTTCGAAATCGCTGGGGACGAGCTGTCCGTGGTCACCCGGACCGTGCAGCGAGTCGCCCGCGCGATGCACAAGGCGTTGGCCCCGGACGGCATTCGCATCGTTCAGACCAACGGCGCCGCCGCCGGGCAAAGCGTGTTTCACTACCACGTTCATCTGATACCGATGCAAGACGGCCAACGAATCGGCACGCACGGCCGCGCGCCGGCCGATCCCGAGCAACTTAAGACGCTGGCGGCGAGGATTCGTGAGGCGTTGGAGGGCTAAGGCGTGAACCTGCATGTGCTTTCAGATCTGCACTTGAACGTGGCCGCTCTGGAGGTACCGAAAATCGATGCCGATATCAGCGTGCTGGCGGGAGATATCGCCCGTCCGAACGAAGCGATGGGCTGGGCTGCGAGTCTAGAACGCCCCGTGGTTTATGTTCCCGGCAACCACGAATTTTATGGCGGCGCTCTGGAGGGAACGGTGCGGGAACTCAAACGGCTCAGTGCGAATACCTGTGTCAAAGTGTTGGATTGCGACGAAGTTGTGCTCGGTGACGTGCGTTTTCTAGGCGCGACCCTCTGGACCGATTTCCTGCTGTTTGGCGAAGGCGAACCACGGGAGTGGGCAATGGTGCAAGCGCGGCTTTGGGTGCGCGATTTCCACCGAATCTACGTGGATGAAAAGTTGGAGCAGCTTTTTTCACCCGCTGCCGCGATAGCGTTGTTCGCGCGTCATGCCGCTTGGTTGCAGGGCAAGTTAGACCAACCGTTTCCAGGTCCGACCGTCGTTGTGACCCATCATGCGCCATCGCCCCAAAGCCTGCATCCGCGCTTTGCGAATGCGGCGTTGAGCGCCTGCTTCGTATCCGATGTGGAATATTTGATGGGCAAAGGCCGCGTGGCCTTATGGATTCACGGCCACACTCACGACAGCTTCGATTACACCGTGAACGGCACCCGCGTGGTCTGCAACCCGCGCGGTTACGTGAAAAATGGCGTGAGCGAGAATGCGGCGTTCGACCCTGAACTGATTGTCGAGGTCGGTCAGGGCGGACCGCCTCAACGCGGAGACCGCAAGCCGGCCTCCGCTGATCCAAGCAGCTAGCGAATCAAGGCCGAACCCGGCGCATCCGGTCGCCGCGCTGGCGGTACAGGATGATTTCCACCCGGCGATTGAGCTGTTGGCCTTCGGCGGTGCTATTGCTGGCCACGGGTTCCCGTTCGCCGCGGCCCTCGGGATGCAAGCGGGAACCTTCGACGCCCTCGGCTTTCAAAATAGTGGTCACGCTTTCCGCGCGGCGTGCCGACAAGTCGAGATTGTGGCTGTCCGAACCCGTGCTGTCGGTATAGCCCGCCACGTTGGCGTGCAGCCGAGGGCGGCGCGACATGATGCGGGCGACCTGGCGTAGGGTGGGGGCAAAGTCGCGGCTGATATCGGCGCTGTCGCGCTCGAATAAGACCTCGCTGGGCAAGCGCAACCGCAAGTTGCCGTTAGACATCCGTTCCACCCGCATCCCGCGGCGCCGGTATTCGGGCGTGATGATTTGGTCGATTTCGCCTTGAGCGCTGCCCATGCCCTCATCTTCTTCACCGGATTTGTTGTTGAAGCCGGCATTGGGCGCGGCCGCGCCGGCATCGGGCGCGAAAAACCCTGGGATGAAAACTAACCAGGCCAGCAGGCCAAGGCTGGCGATACGCGATACCATCATGATGCTGGACTCCCTAATGATTGTTATCGAGAGAGAATTCGCTCGCACAATTCTCAGTTTTACCTGCTTGCGGCCAGTTGGGTGATTTGCTCGGCCACTCTTTGGTATATAGAGACAAAAGATGGCGATGACAAGCACTAATGAGCGGATAAAATGGTCTATGCTTTGCGAGCGCTGGCTTGTGGCAAGCTTGCGAAAGCGGCTGTTTCTCCTGTTATCGGTAGCGTCAGGGAGGTTCGGGCCGACGGCGCTAAGGCTGACTCAGCCTCGGTTTGTGACACGCTCCCTGAAATCCTTTCAGCTCGTGCATAATGCCCGGATTCTAGCTAAAGGTCCGCTCGGCTCCCTCTAGAACGGTCGGCGACCTAAATGGCCTGGACTCCTCATCTGGCGGGCTGACTTACAACATTGTCACTTTTTAGCCGCGCCGTTATCCCCGTGTTCCGTGGTCGGTTCCGAGCGGTAGCGCCAGCCGCGACCGCAGGCTATGGCCGCTGCAATTGCACCCGATTGATTCCGGCCGTTGCCGGCTGTGCTGCATCGGGCGTGAGGCTGGCGTGGACTGTGCGATTCGAGATCGAGCCGGCGGCTAAAGCTTGGAACCGGCTTTAAGGCTTTCTTGCTGAGGATGTCCGTCACGTTGTTCAAAAATAGACTGATAAATGGCGGTTTAGTGACGATTTTGTGATAATGCATCTAAACCGCCTTTGGTAAGGTCTGCGCGCGTTAATCATCGAGTTTGAGAAAATCCTAAAAATTATGACTATCAATTTCAAATCCCTTGCCAAGGTGGGCGTTTATGTGGACGCTGCCAACATTTCGCGCAACGGAGGGCAGCGCATGCAATACGATGTGCTGCGCGAGTTTGCCTGTCGCGATCAGGCCGAGCCGTTGCGGTTGAACGTGTATTTGTCCTATGACGAGGAGCGCGCCGAAACCAATATGGTTTATCGTGACAAGGCGCGCTCTTATCAGTCCGCCTTGCGCGAGCTGGGTTATAAGGTCATCGAGAAGCGGGTCAAATGGTTTCAGGATGAAGCGGGCAACCGTTACGGGAAAGCCAACGCCGATCTCGACATGGCCGTGGACGTGTTGTTGCAATCCGAAAATCTGGACCGGGTTTTATTAGCCACCGGCGATGGTGATTTCGTGCAGGTGGTACGCGCCTTGCAAAACAAAGGCTGTCGAGTGGAAACCCTGGCCTTCGACAACGTGTCTGAAGAATTGCGCCGCGAATCGGACATCTTCGTGTCGGGCTATCTAGTGCCGGGATTGCTGCCGACCCGTGGCGATGATTATTTCGCGCCGGTCTGGGGTTCCATGGGGTCGCGAGTGCGCGGCTATTGTTACCATCACGACGACAACAAGAGTTTTGGCTTCATGCGGTTTCTAGTGAAGTTATCGCCTTTTCTGTGGAAAACGGATTCCAGGGATTCGGAATCACCCTATCGAACGGCGTTTTTTCATGACTCCAGCTTGCCCGACGGCTTCAACGTCATGAAACTGCCGTCCCGCAACCATATTTTTGAGTTCACATTGGCCGAACCGAACGGCAAGCAGCCCGTCGCCACCGATATCATCCTCGTGCATCCCATCGTCTTGCCCTGAGGGGGATCGGTCGGCGCGACGTGTCGAGATACGTTCCTGTCGAGAAGCACCATGCGCAATCTTCGAACTTTGAAATTTTTGGCGCCCCTGACTCTAGCCCTGACGGTCAGTCTGTCCTGGACCTTTGCCAAGACCGCCGATCCGGTCGCGGATGTCCCGGTCAAGGCGCTGGCGCCGACCTCCCAGGCTGACGTCGCTGGATCAAACGATTTCCAAGCTGCTGTCGCAGTATCATTACCGGCAAAGCAAGCTCGACGATCACCTGTCCTCGCTCATCTTGAGCATGTATCTCGACGATCTCGACTTCAGCCGCGTTTATTTCCTGGCGAGCGATATCGCGGCTTTCGAGCGCTATCGCACCACGCTGGACGACGCCTTGAAGAACGGCAACCTGCAACCGGCTTACGACATATTCAACGTCTATCTGCGGCGGCTGGAGGAACGGACCGCGCACGTCCAGACCCTGTTCAAACAGGAGTTTCGGTTCGACCTCGATGAATCGCTGGAGGTGGATCGCAAGGATGCGCCCTGGGCCAAGACCCCAGCGGAGCTCGACGAGATTTGGCGCAAGCGTCTCAAGCACGAGCTGCTGACGTTGATGCTGTCCGGCAAGGATCAAGCCGCCGCCCGCGAGCTGTTGATCAAGCGCTACGACAATCGGTTGCGGCAGGCGCTGCAATCCAGCAGCGATGACGTGTTCCAACTCTACATGAACGCCGTCGCCCAGGCTTTCGATCCACACACCGCCTATTTTTCGCCGCGCAACACCGAAAATTTCAATATTCAGATGCGGCTATCGTTGCAAGGCATCGGTTGCGTGTTGCGCATGGACGAGGAACAGGTGACGGTGGTCGAGTTGGTGACCGGCGGCCCGGCCGATCTCAGCCAGCAGATCAAGGCCGGCGACCGGATCGTGGCGGTGGCGCAGGGCGAAAGCGGCCCCTGGGTGGATGTGGTCGGCTGGCGGCTGGACGATGTGGTGGATCAAATCCGCGGCCAGCGCGGCTCGGTGGTGCGCTTGAAGATCGCACCCGGCAAAGCCAGTGTGGCGGCGACCGAAAAGGCCGTGCGCTTGGTGCGCGACACCATCAAGCTGGAAAAACAGGCCGCCAAGAGTGAGATCAAGACGCTGCGCGGGGCCAACGATCGCGAGCTGCGAGTCGGGGTGATTACCATTCCGGCCTTCTACAGCGATTTCGACGCCGCCCGGCGCGGAGATCGCAATTACCGCAGCACCACGCGCGACGTGCGCGTCCTGCTCGATAACTTGCGGGGCAAGATCGACGGACTGGTGCTGGATTTGCGCGAGAACGGCGGCGGTTCCCTGCAAGAGGCAGTGGATCTGACCGGCTTGTTCATCGGCGACGGACCGGTGGTCCAGGTTAAAAGCGCCAGCAACGATGATGCGGAGATCGAGAAGGACCGCGATCCCAGTCAAGCCTACGACGGGCCTTTGGCGGTGCTGGTCGATCACGCCAGCGCCTCCGCCTCGGAGATCTTTGCGGGCGCCATTCAGGACTACGGGCGCGGGATCGTCATCGGCGATCCGACCTTCGGCAAGGGCACGGTGCAGACCCTGGTGGATTTGAACAGACTGACTCGGGCCAAGGAACCGCAGGGTCAGCTCAAACTGACCATTGCCAAGTTCTACCGGGTCAGCGGTAGCAGCACTCAGCACCGCGGCGTGCGGCCCGATATTGCCATTCCTTCGGTGGTGGACAGCGAGGAAGTCGGGGAAAGCGCGCAGAAGAACGCCTTGCCCTGGGATGAGATCGCACCGACCCGCTATCGCGGTGATCGAGGGTTGGCGAATCTGCTGCCGGAGCTGGCGCGGCGCCATCAGGTGCGCATCGACGGCAACGCCGACTATCAAGCCTTTCTGCGGGATTTGGAATTTACCCGGCAACAGCGCGAGAAAACCACGGTGTCTTTGTTGGAAAGCCAGCGGCGGGCCGAGCGGGAGCGTATCGAGACGTGGCAACGGGAGCGGGAGAATCGGTTCCGGACGCTCAAAGGTTTGGCGCCGCTCAAGCCTGGCGACGACATTCCCGAGGGCAAGGACAGCGCGGTGGTGGATACCGCGCTGGATGAGAGCGCCCGTATCGTCGGCGATCTGATCGCGCTGAAGGGTTCCAGCGACGCGGCGAGCGCTTTGGTGATGGGGCGCTGACGAGTCATGCCGGGGGTGACTTTGACCCTCGATGGCGTCTTGGCCGAGCGGTTGGCCAGGGTGCTTGAGCGGTTGGAGGCCGTACTACCGGCGGCGCCAAAACTGTCCGACTGGGAAGACTATCGGGCTTTTCGCTGGCGGCGGATCGGCCAACGCGGTTACTTGCAGCCGGTCCGGCACCCTCACCGCTTGCGCTTGGCGGACCTGCGTCGGATCGACCGCCAGAAGGCGGCCCTGGATTTGAACGTCCGACAATTTCTGGCGGGACAGCCTTACAACAATGTGCTGTTGTGGGGTGCGCGCGGCACCGGTAAATCGTCGCTCGTCAAGGCGTTGCTCAACGAATATACCCATCGAGGCTTGCGGTTGATCGAGGTGGACAAGCATGATTTGCTCGACCTGCCCGAGATCGTGGAGCCTTTGTACGAGCGGCCGGAGCGGTTTTTGTTGTACTGCGACGATCTGTCGTTCGAAGCGGATGATCCCAGCTATAAAGCGCTCAAGGCGATGCTGGACGGTTCCATCAGCACCGCGCCCGACAACGTGTTGCTGTGCGCCACCTCCAACCGCCGTCATTTGCTGCCCGAGTATATGCGGGACAATCAAGAGACCCGGATTGTCGAGGGTGAATTACACCACGGCGAAGCGGTGGAGGAAAAAATCTCGTTGTCGGAACGGTTCGGTTTGTGGGTATCGTTTCATCCGTTCAGCCAGGAGGACTATCTGGCGATCGTCGGCTACTGGTTGGATCAGTTGGGGTTATCGGAAGGGCTGGATGGGGCGGCGCACGCGGAGGCGCTCCGTTGGGCCTTGCAGCGCGGCTCGCGCAGCGGCCGAGTGGCTTGGCAGTTTGCCCGCGATTGGGTGGGGCGGCAGAGTGTGCAAAGCCATCCTGAGTGATTGGAACACAGGCAAAATCACTTTCTGGCGCATCCGCGCTGTGCTGTTCAGCTACCCCAGATGGCTTCGGTTTGCTGAAGGATATCCAGGAAAGACCGGCGTTCTTCCAACAGGGAATGCTGGCGCGCCGTGTGACGAGCGGCTTCTAAAAAAGCATACCTTGCTGGCGGCATCAGGTGTAGCGCGTCGCGAGCGGCATGGAGTAGAGCTCCAAGGGTATAGTCTGGTTGCAGGCAGTTTCGACCCGGCAGGCAAAACAAGCGGTTGCCAATGCAATCGGGACAAATGACCAGCGTTTCCAGCGCGAAACCTTCCAAAGCCGGCAGATAAAATCCCTCCGTCGGATTCGGTAACAGCAAAGCGATTCTGGCATTCCCCAGCAATTCCAGAAAATCAGCTCTTGCTAGCGGCTGGGTCAGCGCCTGCACGCGGTGGCCTGAGGTTTTGAGCCGCTGATGGATTTCCGTTGCCAACGCAGGTTGTTTGATCCCCACGATCAGAAGGTCGAGCCGGCGAGCCTCCCAGGCTGGCGGGGGTGGCAGCGCGGCGAGGTCGATGCCGTTAGGAATAGTGAATAAAGGGCCGTTGACTCGGCCGGTCGCTGTCAGGGCATCGGCGACCGGGGCGCTGACACAGATCCGAATGGCTCGATAGCTGAGGTATTGGTAAAGGGATTCGTTTGGGTCGGCATGGCGTACATGCTGGATCAGGTTGATCACCGGTTTGGGAGGAGAGCGACGCTGCGCTTCGCTGAGCACGGCCCAATCCATCCCTCCGAGAAACAGCATATCCGCTCGCTCGGCGGACCAGGCGGCTAACGCTTGACCGCGCATGGCCAACCAAGGGTTGGTGTCGTTCCAAAGCGTGTTGGTGGAAAAGGCGATGCACGGCTGATGATGCGCTGAATGCCGGACGTGATTGAAGTAGTCCCACACTTTTAGGTGGCCGCCGGTAAAGCCTAGAAAGTCTCTATAAAACAGGACTTTTTTCTGCGATGAGCGCCGCTTTCCCCCAGCTGGCCAAACCGCCCGAGCCCGCCATGCCTCATAAACAGCTTTCAGAAATTCAGCCACGCGCTCAAATCCAGGGCCAAATAGGTTGCCAGTCGTTCAATCCGCGGTTGGTACAGATCTTTCAGCACTTTTTCAGCGAAGGACGCAGCGCATGGCCCGGTCCGACAAAAACTGGCTCGCGACAGCCGTGCTGCCGCAACCGCGAAGGGCTTTGCGGCGCGGCGCCGAGATGCTGAAAACAGTGATTCAATACTAATTCGGGTTCGAAGGCGATCCGCTCGAAACGAAGGATCAGCAACTGCGGGTCGGGAAACACCGAACGCCAAGTTTCTAGACAGGTCTGGTAGTCGCCGCGCCGGCGCGAGCCGGCTGAATGAAAATGGTCGCAAAACCACTGATCGCTGGCTTCTTCAAGGGTCATTTCCGAGCGTTGCAAGGCCATCAAGGCCGCTGACCACGCTCGCTCGACGGGATTGCGAATCACGTAAAGCAAGCGCACCCGAGGCGCGTGGCGATGGATTTCTCGGATCGTTTCAACCGGTAACATGCTGTAGGCAGGGGTTATCTCACCAGCGATAGCGTCGCTCCGGGCAAAGTGATCTAAATAGTTTTCAACCGCCGCCATGTCGTGGGGTCGGTTCCAGAAATGCGCTTCCTTGCCCAGAGGAAAGGCCAGTTGCGGGTGATGGTTGAACTGTTCGTACAACCAGGTGGTTCCGGCTTTTTGAGCGCCGATTCCTAGGAAATCCAGCATGATCAATGGCTGTTGAGCAAAGACTGCAAGGCGGGCTCGTCGAACGTCGCATTCGCGGGCGGTAAGTAGTCCAGCGCCCGTTGCGCCAGTTGGTCCTTGACGTAGTCTTGGCGCAGCTGCTGTTCGAGGGACTGTCGAACCTCATCGAAGCTTTGTAAGCGCGTTGGCTGATAGTCGAGCTTTTTGATGAGATGAAGCCCAAATTGCGTTTCCACCACATCGCTCACTTGGCCGGTTTCCAGCTTGGCTAGCGCCTCGGCAAAAGGCGCTACCACGTCGGTGCGCTTCAACCAGCGTTCCAAGTCGCCGCCTTTAGCGGCACTGGCGGTGTCGTCCGATTCGGTATTGGCCAAGGTGGCAAAATCTTCACCGGCTTGCAGGCGGGCTCGCAATTGTTCGAGGATTTGTCTTTTTGGCTCGCGCTCGCAGGCGCACTCGACTTTTTTCAGGATATGAGCCGCCTTGAATTGCTCGGGTAATTGGAACTCATCGCGACGCACGGCGTAATGTTCGCGCGCGAGAGCGGCAAAATCAGGTAGCTGAATCTTTTTTCGAGTCTGTTCGCGCAAGGCTTCGGCCAAGATCCGCTGGCGCTCGACCACCAATTGCGCTTGCACCAAGGGCTCTTCGTCCAGCTTCAAGCGTTCGGCGGTGGCCACCATGTTTTTCGTTTGATAAATCCCGCTCAAGAAATTCTTGAGCGCTTCAGGCTTGGCCAGGATTCGAGCGCGTTCGGCTTCAGGTAGCAACAGCAGGCGTTGCTGTAGGTCTGATTGGGTGACGGCGATGTCGCTTGCTTTTAGCAGTACTTGGGGCTCGATTTCGGCGGCCCAGGCTGGCAATACGGCCAATAGCTGAAAGAATATTAATAAAATCAGTTTGTTGATCATTGGGATACTTTTGCTAAGATCATGTCAAAGCGCTGCAATGAAAAAGGCCCGCGCATGAGGCGGGCCTAAGGTACAGCTTTGAAAAACTCACCAATCAGCAGCACATCCGGGGATGTGCGCTGTTTGGGTTAGCGGATATAGGCGTTGTCAACGATGAAGGACTCGTTGAGGTTCGCGCCGGGAGAAGTACGGTTGATGACCGAGAATCCCGTGACAGGCAAAGCACGCGCGCCATTGCGGAAGTCGAGCTGCATCCAACCGTTTTCGCCCGGCAGGCTGAGGACGTTACCCGCCAAACGGCCTGGCATGGGCGACTTCAGAACGTTGGTCGAGGTGGCGGCCGCGGCGGCGCCGAAGGTCAGCACGTTGACTTCGGCGCACAGCTCGTTGCCTTGCGGCGACGGAGCCGGAGAGAACACCGCGCCACCAGCGGCGGCAACCCTCTGCTCTTCGCGATCATAAATGGTGTAGCTCACCGGATCGCAAGACCTGCCGCCAGCAAAGGCCTGAGTGAAGGGCGCGAGGCCCGCGGGCAAACCGGTACGACCCGTCGCGCGGCCCGAGAACTCGTGAGTGGCCGTATCAGCATAGAAGCGCTTGGTGGGGAAGGTGACAACCCAGTCCGACGCAACCGACCAGCCACCGGTCGCCGCGGAGGCAACGCGATTGGCCCACTGGTTGACGATGCTGGCCCGTTGCAGCACGAAGCTCACACCTTCCGCGCCCGTCGGTCCTGAAGCAACCGCGCCGGTGGCATCCAGAAGAACGGTGCCCGCCGTGGAGGCGGAAGCCAGCGTCGGCAAGTGGAAAGAAGCTGCAAAACCCACCTGGGCGGGCGGCAACTGCGCGGTGATCAGGCTGGGAGCGCCCGTGGAGAAATTCGCCAGGGTGGTGGCGCTGCCGCTGGCGTTCCAGCCGTTGGCCGCATTGACCAAGCTGAAGGCGCCTTTCAGAGGATTGGCGACGTAGCCGGGGAACGCGCCTTGCAGCTGGGCGAAGGTATAGCCGTTAAGCGAGAACAAGCTTTGCAAAACGCCACAGTTGACAGGTACGCGAGCCGCCGTGTGGATGGCGCCCGCCGCCAAGCCGGAGGGCGGTGACGAACCCATCATGGTCATGGTCACATAACCTTCCCGCATCCGATCGGTGTCGGCGGGACCGCCGTCGGCCGCCTGGACGCCGCCCGGTACGTTGGTGTAAGCCAATATGCCGTTGGCGCCGCTGCCTTGGAAGGGCTGCCCGGCGGCCGGAATCTGGGGGACCGTGCAGGAGGTATCGGAGGTCGAGAAGACCGGCACATCGCCGGGACCGTTCGACACCGTGCCGTTCCAGACATCCTTCGGCGACAGGACCACGTTGAAGTCAAACACATCGCGCGAGTTGTAGCCCTCGTGGAAGCGCACTTTGACCGCCACAATCTGATCGCTGGTGTTGGTGATGTTGAACAGGGTGTTCCAGCCGGCGCGAGTGGTGTAATAGGGGAAGATCAGCGACTGCCCCAGACCGTCGGTAGCCAGATTCACCGCCTGAGCGGATGGGACCATGCTTAGGCCACCCAAGACGGTGCCCACGGCCAGCGCCATTTTCTTGATATTACATTTCATCATCTTGAACGCTCCTTAGAGGATTCCAACAGAGATTAGGAAACAATCGGCTAACAGCTCATCACATTTAAGCGAAATCACCAACGCCCGATCATGTTTTGTCTTTAACCACGTACCACCACTGCCCGTCAACCCGCACCCAAGGTTCCTGAGTGTAGGTCTTCATTTCGATGGCATTCTCAGCTTGCGGCTGATGATACACGAAATGAATATTGATGCCGACCACGGCGGCGTCATCACTCTTGAAATCGACATCCACCACTTCAATGCGTCGCCAATCAACCCTGCCGACTGTGAATTGCCGATTGAAGGCCTCGAGCGAGAACAGGTTGCGGTACGCGGGTGAAGTCAAGGAGTACGCGGAGGCGAAATCCTTACGAATCAAGGCATCCCACTTAGCAGTAACCCGTTGTTCCAACGCTGCTCGCCGCTTTTCGACGCTATCCGGTCCCGGATCGGCTGGAACTGGAATCGCAGCGGGAGCAGCCGCAACATCCGTGTCGGCCGCTACAGGAAAAGCTAATAAAATCATAATCAGGCAGCATAAAGGATGCACTACATACTCTACCCATGCGGAACCTTAAGAACCAATCTACAACAATCTTTTCAATTTTACAACTCTTTTCAATTTTACAACAAACCAGTTGTCCTATTGTGCTGCTAGCCCCGGCAAGGGACGCTATAGCTTCCGAAAAACGCTGCTGCTTAAGCCCGGTGCCTTGCAAGGACGGAGGAAGCATAGTGGTTCCGCGCCATGATTCCTATAAATTAGTGCCGGTAAGATCGGCCGCTTTTCTGTTCTGGCGGCGCAATGGCCACGATCGTATGCTTGCTTGTCAGGCTTGATGGTACGTCCGCTCATAAGTTACGGCGGCTGGGCAGTTAGCGTTTTTCTTAACAAGCGGTAATTTGGGAAGTCGAAACGCGGATCGGGTTCAAACCGGCCTGCCGCCAGAGCGTTTACCGCCCCAACCTCGTGCGGCCAAGCTGGGTCGTGAATGAGGATCAAATCCGGTGAATAATGCTTGAGCCACTCTGCAAATTTGCGCTCGCCGATAAATCGTGCGTTGAGCGGATTGACCAACCCCAAGATATCAATAATAGGTCGGTTGGAATACCAGCCGATAATACCGATCTCAACCATCGCTATTTGCGTGGTTTGCTCGGTATTCTGGCTAAGCCAGATGCCAATGTCTTTGTAGGGTTTGAAAGGCTCCCGCGCCCGCGCCGATATGCCGCTCGCCCAGTAGATCAGAATGGGCGCGAGTAATAGGAGCGGTAAATAGCTTAACCAACGGGGCGCATGAAAAATCGCGACCAGACTAGTGCCGGTTAAAAACAATCCTTCTGTGCAATAGATCATCATAAAAATGAAGTAAGGCGCATAATACCAGTGATAATTGGGTATGTTTAGCAAGAGGTAAAAGCAGGAGTAGCTAATCAGAAAAGCAAGTACGATAAAATGGGTTTCTCGATTTTCTGGTAGTCTGATGCTGCTTGAAAACCCTAGCGCCGCCAACGTCAAAACAGTAAAGAGATAAAAGTGATTGGCGCCAAAGATCAAGCGAGAGAGATAGCCGAAATCCAAAAAGAGCCAACCATCACCCCAGAGCCCTGACTGGCCCTGCCCTAGCTTGGCGCTGCCGGTAGCCGGTAGGAAGGCTCCATAGTACCACTTATTGAACAGTAGATTCACCGCGATGAAAATGAGTGGGATGATAAAGTAACGGTAGTCAGGAAGGCGGCGATATTTAATGAGGTAACCACCTAAAAAAGTGGCTATCAGGAAAATTCCTTCGGCGCGGGTCAAGATCAGCAATCCTGAAAAAAGGCCAAGCCAAAAAAATTTTTCAATCTGGTAACAGTAGAGACTTAAGCCTATAAGTAGTATGAAAAGCGGAGTTTCCATGCCGTAGGTCAAGAAGAAATAAGGAAAAGTTCCCGCCAGGATGATGAATAGACACTTTGCCGCTAGCGGCCTTTTAGCGAAAAAAAGTTTCCGATAATACAAGCAACGCTGAAGCATGAAGCAGCGCCGCCAATAAAATAGTGGCAACTTGTAAATCAGAGATTAAAACACCTGCCAAAATGAGCAGGTATGAATAGAGTGAAGAAGTTAGACCGTTAAAATAAACCCCTTCATTGTAAACTAGTCCTTCTCCATTCAAAAAATTCCTGACGTATCGAAGATAGATCAGGGCATCATCTAGCTGATAATGGCGGTTGACCCAGGCCAAATACAATAATGGTAGGCAACAGCAGAGAGAGATAAAAAAGTACGATTTATTATTTTCTGTCTTGCTGGGCAAAGACAGACTGGAAAAAGGGTCGGAGATCCCGGAGCCGCGCACGGTTGTGGTGTTGGAGATAAAATTAAAATTAGCCGTTCAGTTGGCAAGTCCAGGTCGGGGCGTAGAGGGTATGATGCAAGCCACCCACCAGCAACGGCACGCAGAGCAACAAGACGCTCCGACGCCAGCCCGCGGGCAATCCCTGCCATCCCAAGACCGCAATGGGGGCGGCGTACCACGTCCAATAAGTGATGATTCGCAGCGTCCAGTTATGGTCCCGCAGCCACGGCGTCAGCAGCAAGAACAGAGTCCCCAGCGCCATCAGAATCAAGCAAGCTTCCATAAAAAAATCCATGTTCGAAACCGGCTTTTGGATCAGCCGCCAAAAACCGGTGAGAAACAACACGGCCAGTAAAATATTCCCACCTTGATACCAGATGAGCTGAAATGGATTGACCGTTCGATAGATGGGACCGAGCCAAGCGTATTGCCAGAACAGAGCCAGCCCGACCAGCCCCGCCGTCAGCCAAGGTAACAACGGTAACGCCAGGCCAGCGCGAAGCCCGCCGACCAAGCGTTGGCCGATCTGGTAGGCGCGCAAGCCATGCAACGACAGCAGTATTCCCGCCGCGGCCAGCATCATCTGGCCAAAGAAAACGAAAGCGTGCGCGCCAAGGATGTGATTGCTACGGATGTCCAGCCAAACCAGGGGATACCACAGTCCGCCCAGCGCCAGACAAAGCGTCAGCCCCAGCAACAAAGCGGCCAGCGCACCGTAATCCGAATGGTTTTGGATGAACCGGCGCGCCCAGAAACCGAAGACCAGCACGGTCAGCACCACGAAGCTCAAAATGTGATAGCCGAAACAGAGCACCCAAACCAGGAAAAAAGCCGGACCACACGTACCGCGTTCGCGTAAATCACGATACGCCAGCCCAGCGCCGGCCGCCGCCAGCAACATGCCGAGCTGCTGCGGGCGGCCTTCCAGCCAAGGGCCGAGAAAATAACTGCCGGCGAACAGAAACGCCAAGCACCACCAAGCCGAACGGATATCGTTCAGGCTGGCGCGATAAAACAGCCACAAACCCAGCGGCAACACGAACGCGCTGTTCAAGGAAGCAACGGCGGCCACGAGCGGTCGGGTGGCCAGTCCGGTCCAGTCTCGCAGCTCGAAAATCAGCCCGGCATAGCCCGGTCCTGAGATCGGCCACGATCCCCCGCCATCCAGCCAGTCGAAGATTTTCAGGTAATTCTGTTCGTCGGTTCCGCAGATCGGATAACCCAAAACGCAACGCGCATAAACCGTCAGCGCCGCCGTCAGTGCCAGGAGCGCGAGCAGCAGGGGGATCGAGCGTTGAGTGTGCTGGTTCAATACAAATCTCGCAGCGCACCCAGCGCATAGCCGCGCTCGTAAAACAGCCGGCTGATCCGCTGGCGGATCTCGCGCGGGGGAATCTGTCGTTGCTGCTGGATGGGCCGGCGTTTGCGGCGCATTCCTGGAATGCCGCGCACGAAGTCGCGGTACAGCCGAGCCACCACGCCGAGCTTACCCTTAACGGTGTAACGCAGCAGGATGGCGACGTGCAATACAACCATCCAGAATAGATTGCCGAGCAGAAAGCGGGCCGGGATGTCTTTGACCAGCACGAACAGCGAATTGCGAATGCCGTGATAGAGCACGAAATCGCTGTTGGGGCCGCCGCTGGAAATCGAGCCCTTGTGATAGACCAAGGCATCCTCGGCGTAAGCCGCCCGATAGCCCAGCAAGACCGCCCGCCACGCCAAGTCGGTATCTTCGGCGTAACAGAAAAAGTGTTCGTCGAAGTACTCGCCGGTCGCCTGATGGATGGCGCGCAATAGCTCGGCTGTATACAGCGCGCAGTTGCCGCTAGGCCCGAGCAAGGGATCATCCGGGGATTTTCGATTGGATGCCAGCCCGCATTTATAGAAAGTGATGCCCAGATTGTCGATCTGGCTGCGATCCGCGTACTTCATGACCCGCGCCGCGACCATGGCGACTTGCTGGGACGGATCGAGCCGCGCCAGCATGTGTTCCAGAAAGTCGGACTCGACCACCGCATCGTTGTTGACCAGCAAAAAGAATTCGTAGCGATGGCTGGGAACCCATTGTTCGAACAAACGGTTGTGCGCGCCAGTAAATCCTAAATTTTGGGGAAATGCCGTGAAGTGGATGCGCTCGGGATGGCGGGCGACATAGTCGCGTAGCTGAGCGACATCGGCGGCGCTGGAACCGTTGTCCACCAAGAAAATATCGAAGGCGGGCGCGGCCACCCGCAACAGCGAGTCCAGACACTCCACGGTGTCGGCGGCGCGCCGGTAGTTGACGACGATGACCGCGATCATGCGGTGGCTCCAGCGGTCAGGCGTTGTTCGATCCAAGCCAGCGTGTCGCGCGCTTCCCGGCGGTGACAGTAGCGGGCGGCCGTAGTGAAGCCTTGGGCAGTCAAGCGGCAACGGAGCGGAGCATCGTCCAGCAGGCGCAGGATGGCGGCGGCCATAGCCTCGGCGTGGCCGGGCGGCGTCAACAGGGCATTATCCTCATGGCGGGCATATTCCAGCACGCCGCCGAGATCGGTCAGCACGCAGGCCGCGCCGCAGGCCATCGCCTCCAGCGCGCAGCGCCCGAAACCCTGAAATTCCGAACCGTCCAGAAAGATATCGGCCCCGGAATAGAGTTCGGCCAACCGGTCCTGGCGGATGACCAAGCCTTCGTTGCGGAAGGGGAAAGGAATGCGCCAGCGGTCGAGGAAGCGGTCCCCGAACAGCACGATTTCCACCTCGGGTCGAGCCTGCTTGACCGCCGCCAGCGCGGCGATGGTCGCCGGAAACCCCCGGCGCGGGGTGCCGGGTCGGGCCATGGCCAGCACCACCGGTTGCGGGCCGCGCGCGGTCGGGCGCGGATAGAATTGGCCCAAATCCATCCCTAAGGGAATCTTGTGGCTGTCGTGGCCGTCCTCCGCCAGCCGGCCGCGCAACCAATCCGACATGACGATCCGGTGGGGCAGCAACCGGTAGCCGGCTTTCACCCGTTCCCGTTGCGCTGCGGCCGTATCGGGAAAAAACCAGGGCTCGTAATCCTGAATCAGATAGCCGGCGGCGCGGGTCCGCCCGGTTTGCAGCAGCCGGTGAACCCAGTCCACCGTGTTCCAGTGGGTGGCGAACACCAAGTCGCTATCGGGGCATTCGGCGAGCAAGGCGCGGGCGTTGCGATAGATCAACGGCCGGGTGTAGAGCGGGCGCCAGTCGTGGATCAGCGGATCTTCGTACAGCGCCGCCACCCGCGCTTCGACGCCGAGCCGGATCAGTTCGTTGACCAGTTGCAGCACCGACAGCACGCCGCCGGCCACCACCAGCCGATCCAGCACATAAGTCACGCGCAGCCGTCCGGGCGGCGTCAAGCGCTGCGCCAGCGCCCGGCGCGGGCAAGGCCGGCGCGCGGCCACCACCCGCAACGTATGGCGGACGCTCAGGCGGGCTAGTTTTTGCAGCGAGCGTCGGCCGCGCCATTCCGCCAGCAGTTCGCGGGCGCCTTGCCAGACCGCCGAAGTCGGCTCCCAGCGCGAGGGTAGGGCGAACAAGCGGCGCACCGGTCGCAGCGGGTCGGCGCGGCGGAAGGCGCGGAATTGCCGTCGGTAGTCCTGACCCCAACGGCGGTCGAACAGCCGTCGGTTGTGCAGGTAGCGGGCGTGACCGTCGCTGAACGAGCCACCACCGCGATGGTAAACGTAGACATCTTCCGCCACCACGGTGCGAAAGCCGGCGGCGATCAGCCGCATGCATAGATCGGACTCCTCGCAATAGCCGTGTCCGTAACAAGGATCAAATAATCCCACTTGTTTCAAGGCGCTGCGGCGCAGCAACAGGCAAAAGCCGACCCCGGTGACTACATCGTGACAGCGGCCTTGGCGCTGGCTCGCCAGATACTCGTTCATCGCCAGATAGCTGGCGCCGGGCGCCATCGGCAAGTCGATGTTGTCGGCGCGGTTGCTGAGCGGGTTGACCGCCGCCAGACGAAGATCGCCTTCGGCGCAGGCCAGCAAGCGCTCCAGCCAGCCCGGACTGACCAGCACATCGCTGTTCAGCAGCACCACATAAGCGGAATCGCCCTGAGCCATGGCCTGATTGCAGGTGGCCAGAAAGCCGAGGTTCTCATCCTGCCGCCGCAGCGTGATCCATTGAGGTTCGGCGGCGGCGCGCTCGCGCAGCCAAGCGGCGGTGACCGGATCGCTGGCATCGTCCACGATCGAAAGCCGGCTGGCGCGGCGCGATGTATGGGCCAGCACCGCGTCTAGGCCATCACGTAACAGGCTCAGGCCGTTATGAACCGGTAGGATGATCTCGGTCATCGGCATTTGCATTTACAGCATTCCGAAGTCTTCGCGGTCCAGCGGAAGATTGATGTTGTAGTACGGGTCGCCATCGCGCAGGATGGTGGCGTGCCGTTTGCGCATGTAGGCGATCTCCTTGGCAAAGCGCTGTTTTTTCTGAGGGGTGTCCTCATAGCCCCGAGTTTTCGACTCATGATGGTACAGTTCGCAATAAGGAGTAAAAACGTTGAGGTAGCCTTTCTCACGCAAGCGCAGGCAGAAATCCACATCGTTGAAAGCGATTGGCAAATTCGCCTCATCCATGCCGCCGATCAGTTCATAAAGCGACTTTTTGACCATCAAACACGCCGCCGTTACGGCGCTGAAATTTTGAATTAAATTCAGCCGATGAAAATAGCCCGTATCACCGCGTTGGTAATATTTATGGGCGTGTCCGGCAATGCCGCCCAAGCCAATGATAACGCCACCATGTTGGACGGTATCGTCGGGGTAATAGAGTTTGGCCCCCACGGCGCCAACGTCCGGGCGTTGCGAATGCTCTAATAAAGCTTCCAGCCAATCCGGCGTAATGACGACGATATCGTTATTGAGCAATATTAAATGCTCGCCGGTGGCCTGTTTGACAGCGAAATTGTTGATAGCGGGAAAGTTAAAGGGGATATCATGGGACAGAAAGCGAATCCGCGCGTCCTGATTTTTGTAAGCGTCCATCAGTGAAAAGGTTTCCGCCTCGCTACTATTGTTAGAGACGCCAATAATTTCAAAATTAGGATAGGTGGTTTTAAGCAATATCGAGTCAAGGCATTGCTTTAATAAATCGGGCTTATCCTTGAAGGGGATGATAATGCTGATCTTGGGGCTTTTTAGCAGTTTGCGTTGGACGCGATAATTACCGGGAATATGCCCCAGCGCAACCGTGCCTTCGATGTTACGGCGTTTGAGCGTATCGGCAATGGCCAGCCGGCCTGCTTCCCAGGCGTAATGCTTGTTATTGAATTTTGCGGCCGTGGAGCCCGATATTTTGCGCCAGTGATAAAGAATTCGCGGGATATGGAAAACCCGGTCGGTGTGATCGAGCGCTCGAAGCAATAGATCGTAGTCTTGAGCGCCCTCGAAGCCGGTGCGAAAGTGGCCGATTTTTTCAAGTAAGCTTTTACGATAAACGCTGAGATGGCAAATATAATTGATTGAAAAAATCAGATCGGGAGAATAATCGGGCTTGAAGTGCGTTTCAATATAGTAACCTTCCAAAGTAAGTTTGTCTTCGTCTGAATAGATGAGATCAGGATCACTTTTATTGATAATTTTGACGATCTCATAAAATGCGTCAGGAGTTATTTCATCATCATGATCTAAAAAGGTAAGGTATTCACCGGTCGCGAGAGACAGTGCAGCATTGGAAGCTAGCGCGATTCCTTGGTTCTCGGTTAGGATTTTTAGCTGGATCGCGGGATGGTCAAGGCTCTTGAGATAGTCGAGCGTTTCCTGGCGGGATGAATGGTCATCGACAATGCACAATTGCCAATGAGGATAAATTTGATGCCGAACGGAATTGATCGCGGCTTTCAGCCATTTTAGCTCGACGTTATAGACCGGCATGATGACTGAAATGACGGGCTTTCTTTGCCATTTTTCGATTTCCAGCTTGCATTGAATCCTATCGTCTTCATTATAAATTTTAAGCGGAAGGCTTGAGTTGGATGTACTGTAAGGGCGCGTGCCTCCCAGGATTTCGTTGCGCCCGAGAAGCTGGTAGTGCTCTAAGCCGTTCCTGAATTGGCCGCGCTCCACCGCGTCTTTTACATCTGGATATCGATTCAAGTAATCTTCTTCGTTAAAATTCAAATATTCTTCTTCATGCTCTTCCTTAAAATTTAAACTCTCAAGGGAATTGTTATAATTAAAAGTATTTTTAATATCCGCTAGAATGATAATCGAGCGATGAGTGTCTTTAGAGATGAACGGATTTTTGTTGCGCCAAATCTGGTAGGATTTAATAATTCTCTTGATATGATCTTGCACCATGGGGCTTCTTTGAAGCACCCCGATTTTTCGACCCGCTTCGGCGATCAGATAGCCCAGTTTCCAAGTCATTGAATCGAAGGCGAGCTGAGTATCATGATGCAAGCTTTCAAAAAGACGTATCATGGTATTGACGTCCGATACATACTTTTTGATTAAACTGTCGTTATTGGTATTATTTAATTCCGCATTGAGTTCCAGCTGGTTTATTTTCTTCTCATGTTCAGTTGCTTTGACATTGAGATGGTGTATTTCAGTGCGCAGTTTGCCAAGATCGGTAAAGAGTTGCTCATAATCTTTCAGTGCGGCCATACCAACATCAAGGTTGTTGAAGGCATAGTGCCATTCCATTTTTTCAGCGTTGAGTATATTCCATAGCCTTGTTTGTCCGAGCGTCAGAAAGTCGCTGCTGTTATCTTTAGCGATTTTATAATGTTGTAATTCGTTGTTGAGAAATTCCGCTGTTTTATGCTTGTTGGGCAGCTGAAGAGAAGGCGCTCCATGAGCGCTAAGCGCCTTATAAAGCTCTTCAACCGCTTCGTTAGGCTTTTCCATAAGCCGTTCGTAGCTCACTGTCAGCCTCGGCAATCCGTTTGAAGCCAAGATAGCGCGGGTATTATAGTGCTCCCAAAGCGCGATTCCGAAGTGGAGGGGGAGTCCATCTCGTTTCTTCAGGGATTGGGCGACCGCCATGGGATGACGGGCCACATGAATGCATAACGGGAATTGCAGCAGAGGAAGCCAGAGTTGAAAAAGTAGACAGAGCCTTGGGTCTTTTATAATCCAAGGACTATGCCCGTTCATTTCGACGATGATTTTACTGGCGCGCTGCCTGAACTCGTCAAGAACGGTCGGATCAATGTTAGTGGGGTCGATTTTTGAAACGTTACGCCAATTGGCGTCGGATTTTTTCAGGACAAACTCGTTGAGCTGCTGAATGTCGACACGTTCCCAATAACCTTTAGGATTGTCGGAACTGGCGGGCATCAACAAATTATTCGGGCCGAGATAAGCCCCCATCATGTTGATCAACCGCGTTACGGCGGAAGTGCCGGCGCGATGCATTCCAAGAACGATGATTTGCATGGTTTCAATCCGCCCGCATCATTCGGAGGTTGAGCCGGTCATATATTGGTCGACGACCACATCGACCGGGCCGACCCGGCGGATGACGCCGTGTTCGAGCCAGAGCACACGGTTGCACAAGGATTTGATGGACACCGGACTGTGTGAAACGACCAGGATGGTCGAACCCCCCTCTCGGAATTCGCGGATACGCGCCGCCGATTTTTTCTGGAAGTCGGCATCACCGACCGCCAGCACCTCATCGATGATCAAGATTTCGGGCCGCACGTCGGTCGCCACCGCAAAGCCCAGGCGCGCCACCATGCCGCTGGAATAGGTGCGTACCGGGGCGTCGATAAACTCGCCGATCCCGGAAAAATCCACGATTCGATCCAGCCGCCGGGCCATGTCTTTACGGCTAAAGCCCAAAACCGTGCCGTTTAGAAAGACGTTTTCCCGGCCGGTCATTTCGTAATCGAAACCGGCGCCCAACTCCAACAAGGGCGCCACCCGCCCGCGCAAGCGCAAGCGCCCTTCAGTGGGGCGGATCACGCGGGCGATCACTTTCAGCAAGGTGCTCTTACCGGCTCCATTGGGGCCGACGATGCCCATGGTCTCGCCCGGCCGGACCAGGAAACTGATGTTATTCAATGCATTAAAATCGGCATAGCGAACGCCGCGCCGCTTCAGCCAGCGAATGGCGTATTCCTGAAACGTGGGAATCCGCTCGTGCGGAATGCGAAAGCGCACCGTCACGTTATCGATCTGGATGATGGGGGCGCTCATGCTCACAGCCGGTAAGCCAATTGATCGGCCTTGTTGCTAAACACGATCCAGCCGGCCAGCAGCGTGCCAACCGCCAGGATGACCGCGCCCGCGATCAGGCCGGGGTCGGGAACGGCGTTGGCATAGATCGGGATTCGAAACAGTTCGATCAGCACATAAAAGGGATTCAACAGCAGCCAACCGCCGAGCGACTCCGGGCAGCACCGCGGGCGGATACATGATCGGGGTCAGGAAGAAACCGGCCTGGACCACAATCTGATAAATGTCGATGGAGTCCGTGAAAAAACCGAGGCGGTGGCTAGCAACAGCGCGAGCCCCAGAGTGAATACCGTCAGAATCGTGATGCTGAACGGCAAGAACAACCAACTGGCGCTGAACGGATGCTGAAACACCAGGATGATGAGCGCCAGCGGCAAAATCGACACCAGGAAGTTGATCAGGCCGTTGCCGACCACCGCGACGATATAGGTGGCGCGGGGAATATAAATGCGTTTGAGCAAGCCGCCGCCGCCGGCCATGACGGCCATGGCGTATTGCGTGGTCTGGGTCATGAAGCTCCAGGCCAGCAGACCGCTCAACAAATAAATGGCGTAGTGGGGTAACGCCGACTTGAACAAGGCGCCGAAAGCGATTGCCAGCACGATGGTTTGCAACAGGGGATTCAACAGCATCCAGAGAATGCCCAGCAGGGAACGCTTGTAGCGATTTTTTAGGATGCTGCCGGCCATCAACAAGACCAGATCGCGATAGTGCCAAAGCTGGGCGAGCTCGTCCACGAAGGGCGGCGATCTGGTGGCGGAATCGTATTCGAAGGTTCCCGCCTGCCCAGCGTTATCCGGCAGGTCACGCGCGGTCGCGTGGCGCTCAGCCATGGGCGGGTTCCTCCAGCAAGCGCTGGTAGACGACGACCGTTTTTTCGACGCAGCTTTGCCAGGAAAAGTGGCGGGCTTGTTCCAAGCCTCGGTCCCTGGCCGAACGCCGCCAGTCGCCGTCATCCAGCAGGCGTGCCAGGCCGGCGGTCAATGCGTCGATATCTTCAGGATCGACCAGTAGCGCCGCGTCGCCGGCGACTTCCGGCAACGACGAGCAATCGGAAGACAGAGCCGGGACGCCGCTGGCCATGGCTTCAAGCAGCGGCAGGCCAAACCCTTCGTACAGCGAGGGATAGGCGAAAGCGTGAGCGCCAGCGTACAAAGCATTCAGGTCATCTTGCGGTACGTAACCCAAACGGCGGAGCTGGCCGGTGCGCTCCAACGGGGCCAGATGGCGCTCCAGTTCGGCGTTCAACCAGCCTTTCGCGCCGACCAGCGCTAGCGGATGGCGGGCGCGCAACGCGTCCGGCAGGCGCGCGTAGGCCATCAGCAGGCGCGGTAGATTCTTGCGGGGCTCCAGCGTCGATACGGCCAGCAGATAAGACAGGCCGTCGAGGTGGTAGCGGGCCAGCACGGGTTGTAGGGTCGCGGGATCGCGCGGGTGAAACGCGGGATCGACTCCCAAAGGGACCGCGGTCACCTTATCCGCCGGTACGCCCAGGATGGTGATGATTTCCTGGCGGATGAACTCGGAATCGCAAATGATGGCGGCGGCTTGCGCCAGGGTGCGCGGCATGTGACGTTCCATGAACAGAATGCGTTCGCGGGGGTGGTGCTGGGGGTAGTGGAGATAGGACAGATCGTGGATAGTCGCAACGGCCGGACCGTCGAAAGGCAGCAGAATGTAATTGGGAGAATGCAGGATGTATTGTTTCAGGGCGCGGGTTTGCCAAAAAAACGCTTGGCTGCGCACCGCGCTGTAGATGTTCAAGGCCAGCGGCTTGAAGGGAGTCCAGCGCCGGATCCGGGCGATGGGTCGATTGGCGGCTAACACCTGTTCGGGATCTTCGATCCAGCGATACGCCGAGTAGAAGCGGGTTTCCTCGATCGCCGGATGCGCTCGCAACCCCCGCGCCAGCCGCAGCGTGTATTGGCCGATGCCAGTGAGCGGGTGGGTGATGGCGTCGACGTTCAGGATCAGTTTCATGCGGAAAGGGGACTGCTTTCCATATCGGGCGCTCGCAAATCGGAATGGCGAAAGGCCAAAATGCTGGTTCAGCCCGACGGCGGGGTCGAGTTGTGGTAAAGGGTACTCAGAATATCGTCGATCGGAACGACTGGAAGGAACCGATCAGGCGGCGCAGCTTGTTGTTATCGCCGATCAAGCGGCGCACTTCGTTGGCGCGCACGAAAGCGGGGTTGATGTTGACCTGGATCGCGTAGCCGGCGAGCCGATTCATCCACTTGATGATTTCATCCAGAGCCACGCCTTGAGCGGAGCAGAGATTGACGGTTTCATTGCGAACGTCGCTTTCCAGCAAGCGCCGGTACACTTCGATCACAAAGCGCACGTCGGAAAAGTCGCGCACCACGTCCAGGTTGCCGAGCTCGATCATCGGCTCCCGCCGCCGATAGTGTGCGACGATCTTGGGGATTAGGAAGTGTTCTTCCTGGCCGACGCCGGTGTAATTGAAGGGCCGGGTGACGATCAGCGGCAGGCGGTCCTGGTAAGTGCGGACCATGTATTCCATCGCCAGCTTGCTCATGGCGTAATGGTTGACCGGCGCGGGACAGACCGTCTCGTCGATGACTTCCACCGGCGGATTGCCGTAGACGTTGGCGCTGCTCGCGATCAGTATTTTGCGAGGTTGTAGGCCGGCCGCCAGGACGGCGTCGAGCAGGTTTAGCGTGCCGAACAGGTTGACCTGATAGATTTCAGCGCTGTCGCTGTGGGGGACAAAGGTGATGGCGGCAAGATGCACGATGAAATCGGGTCGCACGGTTGCCAGAGCCGCGCGCAGAGCGGCGGGCTCGCGCAGGTCGGCCTCGATCTCGGCGGCGGTTTGAGCCGCACCCCTGCACCAAGCCATGGACCTGATAGCCTGAGGCGGCGAGATGACGGCCGAGCCAACGGCCGGTAAAACCGTTGGCACCGGTGATCAAGACCCGCTTAGAAGGAGACGCCACGCTGGTTTCTCCGCAGGTCCGCTTCCACCATCAGCCGACAAAGCTCTTCCAAGCTGGTGCTGGGCGTCCAGCCCAGGAGGTCGCGGGCTTTTTGCGGATTGCCGCACAAGACATCCACCTCGCAAGGTCGGTAGTATTTGGGATTGACGCGCACCCGCACCTGACCGGTACGGGCGTCGCGACCCAGTTCGCTGTCTTCCTGGCCCTGCCATTCGAGCGCTATCTCCACCGCTTGAAAAGCCAGCTCCACGAAATGGCGGACCGGCCAAGTTTGGTTGGTGGCCAACACGTAGGTATCCGGCGCGGTGTGTTGCAGCATCCGATACATACCGTCGACGTATTCCTTGGCATAACCCCAGTCGCGCTGAGCATCGAGGTTACCGAGTTCCAATACCTCTGGCTGGCCGAGATGAATCTTGGCGACGGCGTCGGTGATCTTGCGGGTGACGAATTCTTGCCCGCGCAATGGCGATTCATGGTTGAACAGGATGCCGCTACAGGCGAACAGCCCATAGGATTCGCGGTAATTGACCGTGGACCAGTGGGCGAACAGCTTGGCGACGCCGTAAGGGCTGCGGGGGTGGAAGAAGGTGGTCTCGGTTTGCGGCATTTCGTGAATCTTGCCGTACATTTCCGAGGTGGAGGCCTGGTAGAAGCGGATTTTCGGATTGACGATGCGGATGGCTTCCAACAAGTGCAAGGCCCCGAGGCCGGTGATGTGAGCGGTGGTTACGGGCTGCTCGAACGAGACGCCGACGAAGCTTTGAGCGGCGAGGTTGTAAACCTCATCAGGCTGGGCTTGCTGGAGCACTCTGATGCTGGCGCCGGGATCGGTTAAATCATACTCGACCAACCGGAGATTGGGATGATTCTGGATGCCGAGCTCTTCCAGTCGCCAGAAGTTGACCGAACTGGTGCGACGGTAGGTGCCAAAGACCTGGTAGCCCTTGTCCAGCAGCAGCTCGGTGAGGTAAGCACCGTCTTGGCCGGTGATGCCGGTAATAACAGCAGTTTTAACCACGATCAAACTCCGTAAACAAGGATTTATAAGCTACTGATTGGATTGAATCAATGGGGATTCCAATAAAAAACAAACAGGTTTGGTGGGAAAGTCTTGCAGTGGTCAAGCTCTATCGAGAAGCGAGAGCCGTAGCCTAGTGAGCCTCGTCCAAAATTTGCAGTTTAATCAGACCAAGACCGAGCTCCCTTGGATCTTCGCCGATTTTTAGGGTTTTGGGACTGGTTGGCTTAGGAATAAGTAGTTCGATAGTATCAACGAAATCCGTCAAATTAAAAGTAAAACGATGGACTTGGCTCGATTCGGTTATTCGAAATTCTTGTTGCGCCGCTCCAATTTTGATTTTAACAACTTCACCTAGATTGGGACCAAAAGCGTTAGCTTGAATCACTAAAGTGAATTGTTTGGGTAGTGGCTGTGTGAAACGAAAATTAACTTTGCCGCCATCCGTCCAGCGCCCCCAAGGTTCATAGCCAGATATCCCACTTGCATGGGCAAGGAAATCTGGATAGCCCGGTTTAGAAAAATTTATGCCCTCAGCAAGCGTGGCAGAATATGGCTGTACTGAAGGCGAAGCAGCGGGAGGCGGCTGGGTAGTGGGCGCTACAGCATTCGCTGCGATCTTGGGAGTTTGTGGGGATTGCCGGTCACAGCAGGCAGCAATGGTAGCGATAATTCCAAATAAAACAACAAGAAACGAAAATCGAATAAAAATTTGCATGATAATTGGGGCTTTCAGCAAAAAGCTTGAGGGGATAGCCTTTTGAAAGGCAAAAAATCTTATTGTCTGACGAGATGGTAAAACCGGCGATTTTTCTTAATTAGAAAAATCAATAACTATCGCTGGAAGCGGCGTCTGTCGGGTCAATATAACGCAATTTTATCAACGCAACTCCTAATTGTCGAGTGTCATCAACGGAAAGCCCAAGATTAAAGGGTGAAGCCGGCTCGTTGATTTTGAAATCTAATTCAAATGATTTTGAAGTTTTGCATATATTCATAGGGAGCTCTACTCCGACTAAATACCTAGAAGATAAGTCGCCCTTAAAAATGCTAGAATATAAAGTTTTATTGCCAAATGTAATAGAGATACCCATAGTGGGATGCTGGGGAACAAGGAATCCTCCCATTTCAAATTCTAATTTAAAAGCTCGGTTTTCTTTGAGGCATGGCAAGGATAATCGAGCTAATTTTGCATTAGACCATGTACCAAAACTTTCGGGACTGCTCCAGCCAAATTCTAATCCTTTTGTAATTGTGGATCCAATTTTTGTTGAATACCAGACATTAAATTTTGGATCAAACAAAAGCTGCTCTGTCTCAAACTGGGTAAGATTTAAATATAGAGGTTCTTTAACAGAATGAGTTAAAAAATAATTTTTAAGAAAAGAAACAAGCTTTTCATAATCAAAATTACAGTCTTTTGGTCCGAGAATTTTTTCGAAGTGAGGAATATTTCGAAGCAAAATTTTTCGACAATCAGGCCCTAAAACTGCTAAAACTTTAAAATCATTTAGGGTGGGCTGTTCGCCAATTCTTCCGAATCGTTCAGCGAATATTTCAGGAGGGGGATTATAAAGAGTAGGAAAATTCTTCTGGATCCATTGAGAGGTAAAAGAGGGGGTTATGCAATTATCAGGGAGAGTAGGTTTATAATATAATTGACTATAGAGTAAAAAACCTATCACTAAAACTGAAAAAGTGACGATACCATGTTTAGTATATTTTATAAAGTCAACATTGCTTAAAATAATTAATAAGAAAGGAAAAACAATGAAATATACCATAAGGCATACCTTGAAGACCCAGGTGTTGCTCCTGAATTTAAATTCTCCGTCGAGGATTGCGCAAAAAGACTTATCAACAAATAACCAACTAGAAATATCCACCAATTAATATCTAGATATAAAACATTTGATATATTAGTCCTTTTCAAAGTTATTACCAGAATAGTAATGATTATAAATACACCAAAAGGCCAATTTGGTAACAAACCTACATCTGGGTCTACAAGCCAGATAAAAAGATACTTAAAATTAGCTCCAACTTTGGCACCGCCAGCAAAAAGTTGAGGAGTCAGTACGCCATATCGAAAAAAATAATAGAGCGGGTGCAATAAAATAAAAAATATCCCTAAAAATATGAGGCTAACTTCTAAATAGGAATATGTTTTTTCTTTTCGGCGGCAAAAATCAATTGCTAGAGGAATCGCTGCGACCGCACCAAAGCTAATATTTTGTGTTGAAACTATTGCTAAAAATAGAAATGAAAATAAGTAATGGTTATGAATAAAAAATATAACCGCGCTCAAAGTTAAACAGTAGGTAAAAAATTCTGTATGAACCTTATCGACGTACCATATCATTGGAGAAAAAAGTGTCAATATAACAACACCAATTGCTCCTTTCAATCCAAAAAATCGGTTTGCAAGAATAACGGGTAGACAGATAAACATCCAATGAATAAAAATAAAAGTTA
Organism: Candidatus Competibacteraceae bacterium; assembly: GCA_016713505.1. Lineage (NCBI taxonomy): Bacteria > Pseudomonadati > Pseudomonadota > Gammaproteobacteria > Candidatus Competibacteraceae > Candidatus Competibacteraceae bacterium. Next base: position 3,242,744 of record JADJPA010000001.1, read on the forward strand.
GATGCGTAGAGGGGTTAATGCAAAGTACTTCTAAAAATCTATTAAGTAGTGAAGCTAATAAACTATAAAACCAAAAGTGATTGAAATCACTGGTGGGTCCTAAATTCAAAACTTCAAACATTTTTTTTAATAGTTCAGCATAATTTGGTGGCATCAAAACTTCATTTGATGTGGCAAAATATTGAAAGGCCAACCAACTTTCATCAGACATGAAAGGTTTAAAAGTATCTTTCCATGCAAAATAAAGAGCATAATATTCGCCGCCATCTCCAACGAGCCTCGGCGTAAGAAAGAGTAATGGCAAAAACAAAATTATAAGAACAATAATAATAAAAATCTCATAAATAATAGTAGGGCTATGGCGTAATCTAGCTTTCCTGTAAAATGACATGATCGATTTTCCATTACAAATGATTTGAAATTACGTCGGCAATGGATCGACCTTCACGAATAGCATAATTGGTGCCTCTATCTTCTGGATATATTTGGGCCATGGTGGAAATAAAAGCATTACTAAAGGGAGTTTTACTAGTTGGTATGTAATGGGAGTAGTTTTTTTCAGTGATTGGTTGGGCATATTCTGCACGCCAAACCTTATATTCAATAACCCAAGAAGGACTTAGTTCAGGAAACATCCGCTTGAGCTGCTCTAAAGCAAAGTTAAAATATTGAGTGTCATTATATGACCATACTGGATCTTCCACAGGAAGATAACGCGATAAAAAAACAATATGGTTTCCATTATAATTTTCAGGAGCATCAAAGTTAGTGTGTTCGATTACACCTACAAAGGGAAAACCGGAATCATTAACATTAAGCCAATAAGTAGTTGATAGGCTGAATTTAAGACGAAGCACTAAACACATATTTCCAAGATAACGGACTCGACGTAAACAAGTAATCCAATGCGAATCCGCAACTTCTTTAAAGATATCGGCAATAAGTGGAAAAGCAGGCGTAAACAAAAATTGCCGTGCGGTTATTTCGCACTGCTCGGTTCTAACAGCTAAAATTTGATTTCCTTCTGCACGTAATCCAATCGCTTTTTGGCCAAAAAAAACTTCACCGCCAAGAGCTTGAATCTCTAGAACCATGGCTTCCGCAAGGCGCCCAAATCCGCCTCTAAAATATCTAAGCACTTCATCGCCTTTAGTGTTACGAGTGCCACCTCTAAGTACAAGCTTTTTCCACATCCATACCGCATTAACCATCTCTGCATAAACTGAAAATTTGGCTACAATTAACGGTTCCCAGACTACGCGATAAACGTCCTTTCCACAAAGAGGTTCTAACCATTCACGAATACTAAGATGTTCGATATTATGCCAATTTTTGATGCGACCAACTTGGAAAACCAATAGGCCAAGACGAATTCGGTCAATGAGCGAAAGTGCTTTAAAACGAATTAAATCAAGAGGTTTTGAAAGCTTCCATATTCGTCCATTGAAATACAGTCCGGTTCGTGAGGGAAGTGTAATTATATCCTCTTCTTTTCCTAATTCTCTTACTAATTCAGGAATATATACATCATTGTTAAACCAGTGATGGTAAAATTTTTCGAGTTTAACCCCATCAGAAAACTCAAAAGTTCCCGCTAATCCTCCAGGATTGGAATCAGCTTCTATTATTCGTACTTTATAGCCCTTTTTAGCTAGGGTGTATGCGGCAGCTAGCCCGGTGAAGCCGGCACCAACGATAGCCACATCGTATTGTTTTATATTCATACAACCAACTCTCGAAATTAATTAAAAAAATTACACATTTTTTCTTTTTACTCCTAAACTGGCAAAAAGCTTTGGGTTAAGTAAAATTGCTACGATACCTGCCAATGTAGTTGGCAGCCATACCCCTAAATGCGATAAGACCGCAAAGCTTGCTGATTGTTCTGAAGAGCTTCCTAGAACTGAAGCTGCGGCAAAAGCGGCTAAGTGAAATGAACCAATATAACCTGGAGAAGATGGAATCAACGTTGATAATGTTGTCGCTGCCATGACAAATATAGCTGCCTCAGGGCCAACAGAAAATCTGAAACCTATCAACAATGCCCAAAAAAAACCTGCTTCTCCCAACCATATCAGTGCTGAAAATAAAAAAAAGTGAAGCCAGAATAGGTAAACGCGACATTACATTAATATTTTTCAGTAAATTCATTGCCATAATAAAAAATTTTATTCTTATTTCACTTTTTTTAACCCAAGAATAGCTGAGAAAACTTTCACAGTATGATGATATTGGCGCGCTAAAAAATAAAATAAAGCCTAATATAAGGATACTGGAAATCCCTACAGTAAAAGCGCTTTTTGTTATCCAACCCGAAAGCTCAGCTTTTAAAGTGAAGATAAAACCAACGAATAAACACACTAGCAAAGTGACCAAATCGATCAAGCGCTCAATTATTAAACTGCTAGTTGCTGTAGCCTTCCCGATTCCGAGAATAGAGGGAAAAACTAAAGCCCGCATTATATCACCTAAGCGCATCGGTAAAATATTATTAAGAGCGATAGATCCAAGAAATGGCCCGACGCAACCAACAATAGAAACTTCAGGATTAATAGTTTTTAACAAAACTGACCAACGTGCTATCCGTATGGCATAACCGAAGGTTAATGAAGCTAACCCCCAGAACATATAGAGCCATTGAAAATTAGCAAGTGCTATACGTACATCCTCAAACTTAATTTGCCTAGCAATAACTATAAGGCATAATAGTGAAATAATAAATCCAATACCTTGTTGGAACCATCTGTTATCCATTGTGACTTTTGTTATCATTGGCTAGTATATTTAATGCCTGTTGAATTTATATAGATTTTCCTTATTCCTGTATCAATATCTGTTGGATTAAAACCATCGGGTAAAATTTTGTAAGAATAACTATTGTTCGCCGAATTCACATCATTAGCTATATAGCGAATATATAATTTACGCCCTACGATAGTTTCAATCTTGCGAATAATTTCTAGTATTGTGCTAGATCTTCCAGTTGCAAGCACAAATATCTTATGTGATAACGAAGGTGAAGAAATGTTATTGGCAATAAATCTACCAATATCATTCACTAATACGTAATCTCTTAAAGTATGCATTGCTGCATAGATAGTTGAAACCTTGTAGCGAACGGCATGTTGAATGAGTACATTGATAAGCCCAAGCCTAGATGATGCTAAGTCAGAATAACCATATACAGAGCTAGGTCGATATATAAAGACTTTGCTATCCAAATCTTTGCTGATCAGAAAATTTTCTTGTTCCAGTTTAAAAAGGCCATAAGGTCTTAGAGGATTTGGAGTATTATTTTCATTTACATTACACTGTCCCTCAAATAATCCTCCAGCTGAACTTATTAAGTGAAAACTAAAATTAGCTTTATTGAAAATAGTTCGGATTGCTTCAAAAAAATCGATTGTATTCTTAAAAGAAATCAATTCTTTATGTAGTTCTTCACTTTTGGCGCTAAATGCACTAACTCCAGCGCTCCAAATAAAATTAACATTATTTATTTTTGATTGGTCCACGCTTTTTTTAAATTTTAATAGATATTTTATAATAGATTTTTGATGAGTCTTTTGAGCTTGAAAATCTATCCATGAATATGGAAATTCAAGCTTATGCAGAGGCACTGTGGGGTTTATAAGTGAAGAAACAATGCTGCGCCCAATTAAGCCTAACCCAAAAATGAATGTTATTTTGTAAGTATTAAAATCCTTAGAATTAAAAGTCAATAAGATCATTATAAATCATCCTGAAAATACTTTGCTAATATTTTATCATCTTTTCTATCTACAACAAAAAAGGTCGGTTTTCCCTGAGCATGGAGTAAAATCACTGATATATATTCAAGTAGAACGCTGATTAAAGAAACGATAATACCGCCAAAAAAAAGTGTAGTTATTAATGAGGATGCTAAGCCATGTATTAGGCTATCAGGGGTGAGAGTTTTAATAAAAATTACGTACCCCCCATAAAAAATACTAGTTAATACTCCCCCTAATCCAATCAAGGCTCCAATGCGTAAAGCTTTAGTATGGGTTGATATAATCATTCTTCTTGCGTGGGATAAAAGTTTTCGAAATGTATAGCCACTCTTGCCCCCCTCGATAAGGCGCTCGTCTTTAAGTAAAATATGAATAGTACAAACTCTTTCTGTAAACCAAGATAAAACTATATCGAAATACATATCATGGCTACAAACGCTACTGGCTGCTCTCCCAATTGATCCTCTTATGAGACGAAAGCTATTAAATAAAAGAATATTTTTATCGCCCGTCAATTTTGCTATTAGCATTTTATAAAAACGCGAGCTTAAATCGCGGATTAAGCTTTCATGAACATTTTCTTGAGGATGCGCATAGACAACATCACAACTTTGTATACTAACTTTTTTGAGTAAATTTTCGATTTGATTGGGGTGATGTTGAAGATCTTCATCAAGAGTTACAATCCAATCTCCTGAAGAATGAAGGATGCCAGCGACGGTTGCTGAGTGTTGTCCGAAATTACGGGATAAATGAATTACTGTAACCCAAGGGTATTTTAAAGATATTTCATCCAGAATTTGCGGTGAATTGTCAATGGCGGAATCATCAACAAATATTGCTTCTTCAAGAAAAATAGGAGCATTTAAAGTAAGCCATTTTTCTCGCAGATCGCTAAGTTCTTCTATAAGTCTGCTTAAATAAGAAGCACCTGAATAAACTGGAGTAACAGTCGATAAAGATATAGTTTTCATCATATGGTTCCATTGATGACTTTACATTTTTTGTGGTTGTCTTTGAGATTAATGGAAGGTCAAGATGAATGGTTCTTTAGCTGTATTAATTCCAAATTGGGAAAAATACAGCCGTCAAAGTATAGGAAATTTAGTCCAACATAGGGTATGGGCCGCTTTAGAATATTTTGATGTATAGCGTGTAGTGTTACAAAGGTAGCTAGGTGTTAAGTTTGTGATCAATATAAAAACCAATTAATATGACCTACTTAACGACTTCTTTAGGCTAGGAGGCCCTTTGGAAATTTTAATTTTATTTCGAGCGTTACTGTTGCCCACATGAAAAAGAAAAAATATAACATTGATCTAAATCATCAGATAGCAATGGCTGTTCATAGGATTCTAAAGGATTAAAGGATTTAGTGAAATAGGTATTAGGCATCGGTATTAATCCCCGCCGATTGTTAATGCTGAAACCAGCTTCAAGGAGAATGTGTTCCATTTGTTGGGGCGTATATTCAAGTTTATGATCTTGATCGATAAAACTATCTGGACTCTGAATGGAAGTAATAAGCCTATTAGGTGTGTCAAAAATAAAGCTACCATTAGGAGTCAGGTGGCTGTGAATCCAACGAAGTACTCTGTTAAGAAAATTGGGCATAATATGTTCGATGACCTGCCCCATAAAAACTAGGTCAAATGTTTTAGTTGCCAACTGTTGGCATTGGTCAATCTCTTCAGCTTTGCCATGGAAATAATGGAGAGCACCCCAAGAAAATGAATAATCACGGTCTTGCGGAAATTTTGGCTTCCCCCAATACTGCTCTGAAGGAGGCAAATCAAAGATAACTAATTCTTTGGGTCTGTGAGCATATCCTAGTTCTATCAGTGCACCTTCAGCGATATTGGGAGAAGAACCACCTATATCAAGTATCTTCTCAAAAACTGGAAGGGATTTTATCCACGCTTGACGAGCTTTATGGACCATTTGAGAAAATGGAATAGCATTGACCATTTTATATTCTGGCGAGCCTTGGAGGGTGTCGATTAGGCAAGGTATGGAAAAGTTGTCTGTTTCGATTTGTTTGGCCCATGATGCTTCGCCTATAGGATCGATAGATCGCCTTAGCAAGAGAAGGTAAGCCAGTTTCACAACATCCAAAGGTCGCAAATCATCAAGTTTTAATCCACCAATAAATTTAGAGATTTCAATTGAACGATCTGAAGCCATGTTCATAAATTCCTTATAAAAGAAAAATAAGCTTCGGCAGCATTTTCAAGAGACCCTCGATCCAGCATGAACTGGCGACTTTTATCACTTAGAGTACGACGAACCCCCTGTGATTTGAATAACTGTTTGAAAAAAGATATCAGCTGTGCAATCTCGTTTTCGATAGGCTCAGCTTTCCAAGCCACACAATCAGGAATTTCAGTAAAAGAGCCAAAATCGGTGACTATAGTCGGTGCACCGCTGGCTAAGGCGTGATACAAGGATGCTGAAGACTCTCCCATTGTTGGATACCGCAGATTTGCTACGACATCGACGGCTTTGAGGAACTCAAAAAATTCATTGTGACTGACATAACCTTTGAGCTGAATAGTTTCTGACAATTCGTATTGTTGTTCCAATTGGTTGAAATTGATACGGCTATCATTAACTTCACCGACGATCAGTAATTTTATCGGGTAGCCGCTACGATAAAGAGCGGCTACCGCCGCCATGATCGATTCTATGCGCTTGTGTTGGTTGATGAAGCCAAAGACGCCTATCCAGAAAAATCGTTCGCTTAAACCCAAACGCTTGCGCAGATAAGCGCGCTCTTGGTCAGAGTAACCCGCTTGGAGCTGCGCGCCGAGATGGATTCTTAAAATGCGCTGGATACCCGTCAACTGTTCCGATACCCAGCGGCTGTGAGCAATAACGGCGCGGCTGCGACGGGCGATCGGATGAGACATCGGAAATTCCCAGATGTCTGGGCGATTACCCGTGTTCAAGTAATGGTTCCACGCGATCAAACCTCTCATTCCATATTCATGCAACGCTTTTTCATAGAGAAATTGCTGAGGTTGATCGAGAAAGCCGCATTGCAGCGAGGGATGAATATTATAGTCGTGTAACACCACGATGCCCGGAATCAGCCAGGCCAATTCGTAAATCTTTAGGTGGCTGAGATTATTCCCTAGATGATAAATAGCGATATCGTAATGGGGAGCTTGCTCCGGATAGTCAGCTAAGGCTTGAATGTCAAGTCCGGGCAAAGAAATTGCTGCTTCAGGATCCTCCACAAAAAGCGTCACGTCCATGCGGTCTAGCAAATATGGCATCAGCTGATAGCTATAATCGGCCACCCCTGTTTTCTGTAATGGCCACGGTGACAAGTAGGCTATGCGTGGCTTGTATTTTTTTGAAGTTTGTTGGCTAGAGTCAAGAAGAAGCGCTTCCTTAAAGCTTTGCAGATACTGGTTCGCAGTTTTTTCCCAACGAAAGTTGCGAGCATGCCGCACGGCGGCGAAACGACGTGGATCGTTCGGATCGCGCCGATCCCAGGCTTGATTCAAGGCGCGAACCATGTCAGCGACATCAAGCGGTTCGCAATAAATGGCGTGCTCGCCGCCGACTTCAGGGAGGGAAGAAGATGAACTGACTACGACAGGAAGGCCACAGGCCAGCGCGTCCAGAACCGGCAAGCCGAAACCTTCATAGAGGGACGGAAAGAAAAAAACACTGGCACCCCGGAATAAAAAGCCGAGTTCGTTCTCCTCAACGTATCCAGGGAGGTCCAGGCGGTCGGCGACCCCCAATTCTTGGGCGAGAGCCCGATAGTGGTTGTGGGACGCGGGGTCGTACGCGCAGATGACTTTGAAACGGATAGTCTCGGATTGTCGGGTTCGCGCGAAGGCGGCGAAAGCCCGTAGAGCGTTATCCATGTTCTTGCGGGGATCGAAGCCTCCTACATAGAGGATATAAGGCGGATTCGACAATTTATCGCCCTGGATGTAAGGCCAAAACAAGGAGTAATCGCTGGCAAGAGTGGCGATCTGAATCTGGCGTGCCACCGAGGGGTATAGGTCGCCAAAATCCTTTGCGGTTGCGGCCGAAATGGCTAGCAGTTGACATCCCTGCGCTGCCAGATCGTCGCAGCGAGCCAGATAGTCCCGCCACAGAACGGAACCCCACTCCTTCTGAAACCGTTCTGGCATTCGGCGCGGAACCAGATCATAGAGCGTGACCGCGCGAGGAATGGAACGCAGACCCAGCGGATAACACACGTTGGGCATCAAGGGGTTAGGGTTCCAATAGAGGTCAGCTCCCAGCATCCGGGACAGCGCATCAAGCTGCCGCCCATAACTATGACAGCGCTCGACCGGTTCGACATCGGTCGAAAGGGCAGGCAACAAGACCGGCTGTAACCAACGCCGCGCGCGAGGTTTGAGGCGTTCGATATGCTTCAGATCCCGAACCGCAACAAGCCAGTCGTGCTGGATATCTCCATCTATCAAGTGGTAGAGAATTTCGAGAAAAGCCTTGCCGATGCCACGCTGCAGCTCCGGTGTGTCCAGAGTCTGACCGTCAACTAGAATCTTCATGGCAGCACTGCTCGTAGAATCCTGTCCATCACATCTGGCCAGCGGAACCGGGAGCGGACGTAGCGCCGACCGCGAGCCACCAGAGCCGCTCGCATATCTCGATCCAGCAACGCCTCGACATGGGCCGAGAATTCAATTTCGTTGTTGTAGACCAACCCCCCCGAACAGCGCTCTACATGTCCGGTGGTCACCGCGCAGTCTCGCGGCACTAAAACCGGTGTGCCGGCTAGCCAAGCTTCCATGATGACATAGGAAAAGCTTTCCAGCTTCGAAGGGTTGATCAAGCTAATTGCTTGAGCGGTCACGGTAAGTTTTTCCACTTCTGGCAAATAGCCCAATTCGATCAACCAAGGTGATTTTGGAACGACTCCAGGTGGACCCTCACCGATTAGCACTAATGGAATCGGATTTTCGCCGTGCGCCGCGCGCGCTTCGTTCAAGCGATTTATCCAGGGAACAGGTAGGAAAGCCCCTTGTCAGGCTCGATACGGCCGATGTAAACCAGATAGCGGTCAGGCAAGCCAAGTTTCATCCGTGTCCGCTGGAGAAAATCAGGTTCTTCGAGCCGCGCGATCAGGCTCGAAGAAAGTTCGACCCCCAACCCGACAACGGGACTTTCCACCAACCGCCGTCCGGCGCCATGTCCGTACGCGCGAATGGTGAGATCCTTTTCCTCCTCTGATAAGAAAAGCAGCTTGCGGCTGTTGCTAACCATTGCGGCGATCGGCGCCCAGTAAAACTCTGGCTCATCATGAAAAGCCGGCAAGGCGATGATCCGTCCCGGATGAGCGTTGATAGCGGACGGAACCAGCGACTGAAAATAGGTTCCGGCGATAAGGACGACCTCGGGGTCCAACTGGCCGATATGCTCGATCAAGGCATGACTGTTGAGGCCGTTTTCAAAAAAGGCGTGCTGAAGTTCCAGAGAAACGGGCTCTCCGCGCATCCTGGTGGCTACGGCGGTATGGTAGGGTCCGGGATCGGATTGATCGACGGGGAAGCGCCGCACCCGGATAGCACCGACCTGGGTTTCACCAGCCGGGTGACAAGCCTTGCGCCAATCTTCGTAAGGAGAGCGGCTACAGGTCGTCAATACAGTAACCGGATAGCCACACTGCTGGAGCATTTCAGCCAGAGAGGCGAACGCGCGGCCGCCTCCGCCAGCAAAAGAGCCGAACCAAGGAGTAATCAGGGCAAATTCAAAACGGGAGGCAAAAAAGCCAGGCATTATTCCAGGCATTATTAATGATCGTTCCAGCATCCAAGCAAGAGAATTTACGAGCGAATTCAGATGATCGATCAACGCTCATGCGGTTTCCAGAGGGGTCGCGATCGCTTAGCTCCTGCCCGCTTTATAGCCGATTACCGCATAATCCGGTGCGCTGAGATAGTGCTCGTTGGCCATCTGGAGCAGCCGATTCAATTCTAACGTTCCTGGTGTTTCCGGTTCCAGCAAATGTAACGGCTCGATCAACTCCCGATTGTGCAACCGTCGAATTTCGCAGCGCACGAAGCCTCTCGCTTCAACCAAGAACTGCGTCATCGCGGGCGGCATCGGATTGTGATGGGTCGGGTCCATATAAAAATTACAGGCTCCCACCACCAGATTTTCTGGATTGGGCGTTTCAAAGATCGCCATACCTCCCGGTCGCAGGGTGCGCAGCGCTTCATCCAACAGGGAGACCAAGATTCGGGTTGGCAAGTGCTCGATAATGTGAAAACCGGTGATTGCGCCCAAGGCATTGTTCGGCAGCTCTCTTAAATAGGCCAGCGCATCTTGCTTGACCACGTGCAGGCCATTATCCAGGCATTGCCGGACAAAAATCTGGTTCAAATCGACGCCGCGCCCGATTAGTTGCCGGTCGCGTAATAGCTCCAGCCATTCGCCCCGACCACAACCGAGATCCAGCACAGGCGCGTGTTCCGTTCCAGCACCACTTTCGAGAATAGCTTGCAAGTAGACCTGTTGCCGGTCCTTGATATCGTCTCGGGTGCCGCGAAACCGATCTTCGAAGGCCGCATACATGGCATCTAACAAGTGTTCCGCCTCATCTGAAAAAACGTTCAGTTGCTCCGTATCCAGCGGTTCCGGCAAGCGTTTGCGGGTTTCCTCCAGAAGCAGGCCCAAACGCCGTTGCTGATCTAGGATCGTGTATTTTTGATCTTGAAGTTGATTGCGAAGAGCGCCGGTCAGTTGTTGTGTGCGTCGGACCACTTCTACATGCGAAACATCAAGCGCCGCGCGCAGCGGCGGGATGGCCTGATCGAGGCTGGCGGAGAGCTTGGCGTCGAATTCCGCGCGCAGCGGCGGGATGGCCTGATCGAGGCTGGCGGAGAGCTTGGCGTCGAATTCCGCGCGCAGCGGCGGGATGGCCTGATCGAGGCTGGCGGAGAGCTTGGCGTCGAATTCCGCGCGCAGCGGCGGGATGGCCTGATCGAGGCTGGCGGAGAGCTTGGCGTCGAATTCCGCGCGCAACTGTCGGGCAAACTGGTCAAATTCATTGCTGTCTGCCTTGGCGCTCAACAGTCCTCTGATTTGTGACAGCGTGTCGGCCAGTCGAGCAGTGACTGTTTCGGATCGGGCGAAATTCTGTAAATCTGTTATCAGCTCCGTTAGCTCTATCTTATTTGCTTTCGCGTCGGCCAGCAATTTCAATTGCGTGAGTTCAGTTGTCAGATAAGCGATAATTTCTTGCTGATGAACGGCGATTGCCCGTTGATGTTCAATGATCTCGTGCTGGCGGGTGGTGAGTTCGACAAGGTTGTTCTGGTTGAGAGAGCCCTTTTCAGCCAGTCCAGCTATCTGAGTTCTGATGGAAAGAATTCGAATCGCTTGCATCTCAGTGCGAGCTTCCGTCGCCCGTAAGCGCCGGATTAAAGCTCTAGCGTTTGGCAATGAGCTGATCGTCGCTATGAGGTGACCGACTAGGGGCACTGTGAAGGTCGAATGCAATAAAAAAGGTATTAATAAGCCTTTTACTTTTATACGAATTGAGCGCCCTTCGCGAGAGTAGCGCAAGCGACCTAAGATATCGATTTTGGTGAATAACCCCTGTCGGAGGTGGTGTAAATAATATTGTAGGGCATGGGAGTCGGGTTGCCTCCTAAGCAAGGCAAGAAAAGCATTGCAAACGAAATGCTCGTCATCGAATTGCAGCAACTCGCTCAGCGTATAGGAAGGTTTGAAATCTGAATGGCTGATAGGTGACGGGCTATCGGCCTGAGAGACGGGAACGGATGGAAAAGGACTCTCCGAAAATTCAGCCTGAACAACAGAGTGTGCTGGCGCTGACGGCGGCAATAACCCGGCCACTGGTACAGACTGCTGCAAGCCTTCTTGGGAGTATCGAATTTCCCGTAAGACATCGACTTTATTCTCTGATCCAGAGCGAATTCGAGCTAAGAAATGAAACGATCCTTCAGGATCAGGTTCTCTCTGAAGAAGTCCCTGATAGGCGTTGGCGATAAATTCGCTATCGTCATAACGTAAGAGCTCATCGAGGGTATAAAGCCTTTTGGAAGGCGAGAGCGAGGCTTCGGCAGAGCTATAGTCGCATTGCCGGCTTTTAGCCACTTCAGCGCGAAGGCTGTGCATGAGCTGTTCGGCATCGACTTCCGGACTGAATGGTTGATGCATCATGGCGCTGGCTGTTCCATTAATCCCAATGGCTTGAAACGGAAAGGTAACTGACGCCCAAAGCCAGCGGTCCGGAGCCCGGAATTACCTGAAAAACCAAGGCCTGATTCCACCAGTCATAGTTGTTGGCCAAATGGTTGTCGCCGCTGTGCAATGCAAAGCTGACGCTATAATTGCCGATGCCCAGATTCAACGCGGGAAACTCGAATTCCACGCGCACCCTCTCGCCAGCGGTCATATCGCGGCGGCTGGCACCCAAGTGCCAGGTATTGGTGCCGAACACATCGTTGCCTAGTCGATCCCGAATCAGCAGCCCGACCGTGAGTTCGGCGAGATCCTCGCGGATCGCCACCTCTAGCCGAAACCGCGCCAGATCGCCGACCCTGACCGCTCTAACGCTGTGACGAGCGTCCAGCATATCCACAAATTCAATCACCGCCGCTCGGCTGCCGGAGCGAATCACGCTTTTGCGCGCGTCGGATTCCACCTCTCGAATTTGCTGATCGGCTTCTTGTTTGGCGATGATGGCATTGTAGTAATCGAGAATGGTGTCAGGTTCACCATCTCGGATCAGCAGTCCTCGATCCAAGTAAGATGGCTCGGCTGCACAAGCTTTTCACCGCACCAGGGCTGTGCGATACGAACAACAGAGTGGTGCCAGCATCGCGGAATTGGCGGATGCGTTCGAAACTTTTATGCTGAAAATAAGCGTCGCCTACAGAAAGAGCTTCATCCACAATCAGTATTTCCGGCCTCACTGCGGTTGCCACGCTGAAAGCCAGCCGCACTATCATACCGCTTGAGTAGGTGCGCAGGGGTTGGTCGAGATAATCGCCAATTTCGGCAAAGGCCTCGATTTCTGGCATAAGCTGGGTGATCTGCGAGCCAGTGTGGCCCAAAATTTGCCCACTCATGTAGGCATTCTGGCGTCCGGTGAATTCTGGATGAAAACCCATTCCTAATTCTAAAAGTGCCGCAATGCGACCACCCAGTTCGACATGACCCTCATTGGGATGAGTAGTACCGACGATAATCTTGAGCAAAGTACTCTTGCCGGCCCCATTATTACCGATAAAACCTACGGATTCGCCTGGATGCACCTCAAAACTGACGCCGCGCAATGCCCAATGCTCGATATGGCGTTGGCGGGATGGTTGCAACCATTCCCACAGCCGGGCCCGGTTATGGGGATAGCGTTTATAAACTTTGCCAAGGTTTTGAATTCGCAAATAACCCATTACAACTCATCCACGATCTCGCCCACGCGAGCGAGAAAAATCTTAGCCGCTAGAATCAGTAGAACCAACGCTAGTAGCACTACCGGCATTAACGACCACGGGTCAGGAACACGCTGTTCGACGAAAATGGTCTGATACGCATGAACCATCGGCCACATGGGGTTGAGCGAAAACAGTTTTTGAGTTTCCGATGAGAGGATGCCAGGAACATAGACGATGGGAGTCAGCCAAAACCAGAACTGCAAAATTATACCAGTAAACTGTCCTACATCCCGAAAAAACACGTTTAAAGTACCGAGAATAACCCCTAAGCCTAAGGTGAATGCCAATTGCAACATGATGACCAGAGGAAAGGTGAGTAAGGGACATATCGGAAAATTTCCGGTAATAGCTAAGAACGAGAAGAATAAAACCATTACAATAGCAAAGTTCAATAATGCTGAAAGTACCACGATAATGGGCAAGCAAGCGCGCGGTAGTTGCGCTTTCTTGATTAAGTTGCTGTTTTCCAGAAAGACCGAATTCAATCTTCCGAGCATCTCGGAGAACAAGGTCCACGGCAGTAACCCAGCGCAAAGATAAATACTGTAGGCAAAAGTACTATCTTCGTGACCTGACAAGCGGGCACCCATGATCTTGGAAAATACCAGAGTATAGATAACGATCATCGTTAAAGGATTTAGAATCGCCCACAGACCACCCAGCATTGAGCCTTGATAGCGGCCCTGAAATTCGCGCCGCACCGCTCCTAACATGAACCCTCTAAACTGCCAGAGGGAACGAAACATAACCCAGTCTATCATGTCAGCTTTTTAAGGTTTTTAGTGAAAAATATTGAAAAATCAAAATGATCGGCTCCAACGGTAGGGCCGATGCGCCGCATGGCTCATGACCGGAAGTAGTGGATCCTTAAAATAGCAAGGCCTATACAATGGCCTTGAAGCTTTAATGGATAAAATAATTATTTGATTATCCGCATTTTTTTAGATATTTTCTAGCGTATTTCAAGAGTGGTCTTAGAAAGTACGCAGCGGATAGTCTGAAGGCAATTTAATATAAAGACTCGGAGATCCTGATCAATGCCGCTAAGAATTCTGATCGTATTTCTTCTGATACTGATGCGCCCTGCGACCGTTGAGGCGCTAGTACAATGGTCTGTACAAGCTGGTGAAGTTCGAGACCTGTATGCGGCGGACAGCGCGGTGGTTTACGCCGCCACTTTTGGCGGGGGTTGTACAAAAGCAACGACGGAGGATTGAACTGGAGTCGGCTGGCCGCGTTGCCGGCCCGCTATATCCACCGTCTCGCGGGGAGCGGATCCGTGCTCTACGTTGCTTCGACCTCGGGTTTGTACAAAAGTAGCGATGGTGGCGCGAGCTGGAGCCAGCGTTTGTTCGATCCAGTGACCGTGGTGGCCCTCAATCCCTTTAACGCCAATCAAGTGCTAGCGGGCATCAACGGTGCTGGATTGTATCGGAGCACGGACGGCGCCGCAACCTTCATTAACACCGTCGCTGGACTCGATAGCCTAGATTTTGTCGATCTGCTGTTCGATCCTGCCGCCAATACGGGCGTCGCCTACGTTGCGACGCGCAATAATTCCCATAATCCCGCGCTCAATATCGGAGGAGTTTTCAAATCGGCGGATGGTGGTGCGTCATGGGTGAATTGGAACAACGGTTTACCGAATAAATTTGTAACTTCACTAACGGTGGATAGTACAGGGGCATTATTGGCGGGAACAATGGACCCTAGAGATGTGAGCGGCGGCATCTATCGAAAAGTGGGTGACGGAGCTTGGTCTCTGACCCGTAATTTGTTTGGAATCTATACGCTGCGGCGGGATGCTAATAATCCTGCAATAGTCTGGGCGGGCACCCGAGCCGTTGGGGTTTGGC
Source organism: Candidatus Competibacteraceae bacterium (assembly GCA_016713505.1). Classification (NCBI taxonomy): domain Bacteria; kingdom Pseudomonadati; phylum Pseudomonadota; class Gammaproteobacteria; family Candidatus Competibacteraceae; species Candidatus Competibacteraceae bacterium. The sequence continues at coordinate 3,257,813 of JADJPA010000001.1, forward strand.
GCTCGCTCGATAATGGCTTGACTTGGCAACAGGCCGTCGATCCTGGCGTCAATCCAGATGTGCTCGGTGGTATCTATGCGCTGACCACGCTGCCGGGTCAGCCTAGGAGAGTATTGGCGGCGGTAAAAGGCTACGGCTTATTTCGCTCCGAGACCGCCCAAGCCACCAATTCTTTACAGATTAGTCCATGGCTTTTTACGGGAAATGGGCTGAAAGCTGATCGCGTTATGGCTTTTACCGGTACTGCGGTAGCCACTAATTTCTTTATGGGTTTAAAGAGTGGTGGTGCTTGGCAAAGCACTAATAGTGGTGGTACGTGGACACCTGTGAATAATGGTTTGAATATCGGCTTTGCGGGAGATCTGATTCGCGGCGTTACCCAGCTATCTGCGAGTGCTAATGACCCGAATTTAATTTATGCCGCGTCTGGTGGTAATGATTTATTGGATGCTGGGCAGCCGCTAAGCTTGTTTCGTTGGAATGGTGCAGCTTGGTCTCAAGTCATGGAGGCGGGTGTGCCGCAATCATTTACCAATCAAGTTGGATTAGCTGTTTCACCTTTTGACAATAATACGGTATTTTACTCGCTTTTTCCCGGTAGCGATCCTAACTATGGGCTATTTCGAAGGCAGGCGAACGGCTTTTGGCAGGTCAGCACCACTTCGAATATCTTGGGATTGAAAATCAACGGTTCGGTAATATCCAGCGTTCTTGCCAACAAGTTCTTTTTAATTTCGTTTGATGATCTGCCTTATTTTAGCAATGATAATGGACTAAGCTGGGTTAGGATAAACGCAAGCACGCCAGGTTTTTCCCGTCTTGAATTTCTGTCGATTGCGGAAAAACCAACGGCTCCCACTATTGTTGTGGCAGCCACCAACAATGGGGTGTATCGCTCGGTCGATGGAGGTGGCTCCTTCTTTCCAGTAACGACTTCGGGATTGCGGCGGCTGGTTTTAAGCAGTTTACAATATTCTGCTGATGGGCGACTATTCGGCGCTGATTACGCTGGTTATTATTATTGCAGTAATGATGATGGAGTCTCTTGGATGACGAAAAATACCCTACCAGCGGCGATCAATCACGTCAAACGCAGCGGTGGTTCTCTTTTTCTGTTGACCGATGGCGCAGGAATTTATCAGGATAACAATCCAACGTGCCCTTAATAAACGAGTGATAGGCTATGGTCAAGTACTTTTTAGCAAGCGGCCTGATAATCGGCTTCTCGTTTGCCGGCCTTACGGCCGAAGCTAATTTGGTCCGGAAATTAGACTTACAACCGTTCAAGGCCCTTCCAGTTTTTCCACGCCTTGCGGCGGCGAATGGGATGCTGCATTCGGCGTGGACTGATTCGTTTATCCTAATTATGAACCAGAAGTTTATTATATTCGAAGCCCTGACAATGGTATTACATGGACCGCTCCAGTCAATCTTAGCAATGCGGCCGGCCGTAACGATGCATTGCCTTTAATCGCCGTTGCCGGTAACAATGTTTATGTGGCTTGGACCGCTGATCCTGTTAGCGGTGAAGTTTATTTCAGGCGCAGCCCCGACGGTGGTGCAACGGCAGCCTCCCAACAACTCAGTAATTCCAGCAATGGTTATTCGCACGCTACGGATTTATGGGTGGACCGCTTCGGTAACCTGCATTTGGGTTATTACGACAGCCGTAATGTCGGTTATGGCCAGATTTACCATCGGATGAGTTGTGATGGCGGGCAATCGTGGACACCAGAACAAAATGTCACACAAAATGATGGAATTGCTGATAGTGAGTACCCACGGCTCGGACAATTGCCCAGCGGTAATTGTATTTGATTTTCCGTAGTACCCGCGCGGGCCGGCCACAACAAGGTTGGCCGCCGTCTTCACTCTTTGGAGTGCGATCCGTTGCGCTGGGATGTCCGGGAGGGGGCGAGCTGGCTTTATCCCGCTCAAGCGCTGTCGCCTCTTTACCCGGAAGAATATGCCGCCATCTATTCACCCACTTTATTGACCACCAGCGACGGACGTCTGGCCGTAGCGTACTGGGATCGCACGCGGGGCACCAACGTAACCTTCCGGCGCGGAGCGCCCGAAAATCAAGGTTGGGAAGCTCCCATCGCCCTGACTGGATTTTCCCTTAACCAACCGGAAGCAGACAGCAACGCCGAAGGCCTGGCGCCTTCCTTGGCGGAAGCGCCAGGCCTGGGGTTGTATGCCGCTTCAACAAACGACCGGTACGGTCGAGGGTTTTGCCACAGGACCCATACTGTATACCAGCAGCAACGATGGCGTTGCTTGGGGGCCCCAGTCAAGTGCCGACGCGCGCCGATACCATGCACCCCAAATGATTTTCACAAAAATAAGCTGCATTTTGTTTGGGCTGACTTCAGAAATGCGGCGGAGGGGTCTTTGGTTCGGAAATTTATTATCGCTCTTTCACGGTGGTTGCTTCGACTGCCGCAACAGATCTAATCCGGCATTACTACCAATTTATTCTCGGGCGCAGTCCAGATTCAGGGGGTTTGACCTACTGGCAGGGTGAGACCACTCGTTTGGAAGGGCTGGGGTGGACACTCAGGAAGCCTTTCGGGTCATGGCGGGCTGGTTTTTTACCAGCGCTGAATATCTTGCTAAGAATACAGATAATAATCAATATGTTATAGAATTATATCGCACTTTTTCAGCCGCGAACCCGATGGTGGCGGTCTGGCTTTATTGAGCGGCCAACTGGCCGCCGGATTGCCGCGTAGCGTGATTCTCTTTTCTTTTATGTTCTCGCCGGAATTTGGCAGCTACATGAAAGGGTTGCTGGGTGATACCACCAGCCGGGGTGAGGTTTATGCGGTAGTGGATTTTACCGGGGTTTTCTTAACCGATTGCCGGACAGCAGTGGATTTCAATATTGGTTAGGCCGTTTCCGCGGCGCGCAATGTTCGGGAGCGGCGGCGGTAAACGCCGAAGTCGATACCATTTCGCGCCAGTTTCTGGCCAGCGCTGAATATGCTAGCCGCAACCGGAGCAATTCGGATTATGTGGCTGATCTTTACTACGCTTTTTTACGCCGGGGCGGAGATCTGAGCGGTTTTAACCACTGGGTGAACCAATTGAATACGGGTAGCCAAACTCGCGAGCAGGTGCGGTGGATTTTCTGCGCTCTCCTGAATTCCAAAGTCGGGTCACGCAGATCATCAATCAAGGCTGTTTAAGATAGGTCGCTGCTTATAAAACCGAGATGGTAGTTCAGTGGGATTGGCTATCCGCGGCTGAGTTCTCGATGGAATTCAGCACGCTGGGAGCGGATTGAAGTTGATGGTACTCGGGTGAGCCTTCAATGATCGCCACCACTTGAGCGTACTCCAAATGACCTGCCCGCAACCCGTCCAGAAAAATGCTTGGCCTTCAGAATCTGGCTCGCGCCTCAGCAGCAAACGGTAGGCGGCTGCAACAAAGTCGCGTGGCTCACTGATTTCAAAAGCTTCTTTTCCCTTGTTCAAGGCTGTCAGGAATTAAAGCAGAAATTTTTTTAGCGGATGCATCAAACAGCCAATCGTGCAGAATGGTTATTGTTTCGGGTTGAAAGCCCGCTTGCCTCAGATAGCCTTCCAGTAATAATTGGGTAAGCTAGTAAGATGAAAGTCGCCAGTATAGGCTTGGGTTCCAAACAAAAAATGCATCAAGTTCGGCATGGCGTTCGAAGCTGTTGCTTTGCTGAAATAGCGACGCCAACGCTTCAAGGCTGGGCACCCGTAGATAAAGTCGGCCGCCCACTTGCAACAAGCGGTTCCATTCGCGTAGCGCCTTACTAGTCGAAGTTCGCGGTAGGTGTTCGAGAACGTCTTGGGCGATGATTTCCTCATAGTAACCGCTCGGTAGCATCGTCAGTTCGCAGACGTCGGCGACCAAATCCGGCTTGTCAGGAAATTCAGATCGACGTTGAGATAAGCTTCTCGATGATCGAAACCACAACCCAGGTTCAAGCGACGGGAAACGCTGGTGATCGAAGTTGCTCATGGGCGTTTTAAGGACTGTAAGTGGGAGCGTGCCCGACGGAGCGTCTGTCGAGTTGCCTGGGAGCTGCTGGGCCGAGGGGCATTTTTGATGCTCAGCATGACTTTCTCGGCTATTGCGCGCCAATCGAAATGTTCTTCGACATGCTTTCTGGCCGTTTGAGTGATACGAGCCATGTGTTCAGGTTGAGAAAGACAGCTTTCTATAGTGGCGGCCATTGCTTCGATGGGTCGGATCAGAAGGTGGTCTTCGTCTCGCACGTCAAGACCGCGCGCGCCGGTGGCCGTGGAAATCACCGGAATCCCAGCGGCAAAGTAATCTAACATTTTGAGATTGGTTCCCGATCCGGCTAGCATGGGATTCAAGGCGATATCCGCTAACCCAGGATGATCTTGGCTGGTTTCGGTGATTTGCCCAACAACCACATTTTCCGGCTTGAGCATGGGATCGAAAGCATAAACCGACGTTACCGACGATCAGAAATATGATTTTGGCAATGTCGCGGCAATTTTAAAAATCTCGCCGACGGCTTCGATGTTGGGATGATGTCCGCTGCCCATGAACAAAACGAACTGCTGCTTGCCGCCACCCAAGCGTTGTTTAAAACGCTGTCTGGCTATCCCATCGGCATACTGAATTTCGTCACAGTTGGTGCCGTTCGAGTCACGATAAATTTGTGCGAGGAATGTCGAACGTATGGGCTAAAACGGAAGCGTCTTCTTTCGAGCAAGTCAAGATGGTGTGCTGCCCTACAGCAATCGTGCTCCAATTCTCGAACTTGAGCCACCAACGCCGGGCCGTCTTTTGCGAAGCAAAGACTTGACCTTTGAGTTGAAACTCGATGTCTTGGGCCTCA